>NZ_JBSFJL010000029.1:0-116697 GCF_053598035.1 Streptomyces sp. NPDC001204
GGCTCACCCAGCCACCACGAATTCGACAGAGACCTCAGCCGGGCAGTCTGACCAAAGCCCCCCACCCCCTGCACACACCACCAACAGCAGCACAGCCCGCAACCGCACGAAACCCGTCTCAGTCATCCCGGTCGTGGAGGCAAGCAACGCCTCCACGACCGGGACGGCCGCAAGACGGGCCCGGCCAGGCCCGCACCACACCCTGGAGTGAGCTGAACGGGCGTACGGGCTGGAGCGCACCCCACCACCTCGCTCGCGCGGCGGCCTGGTGCTGTCGGTGGCGCCGCCAACGGGACCCCTGCAGGATACGGTCGAAGTGCCCTGACAGCAGTGCTGTGTGCGCCTCGAACGCGCCCACATCTACACCGGCGGCACAGGCCGTCCCGTATCCAACTTGAGTCACACCGTGATGATCGCGGGGCAGTCTGATCGACGCCGGCATCGTCGGCTACTTTGCTGTCAGACCTCCCGTTTACGGTGGTGGCATGCGTTATCTGGTTGAAGCGTTCGTCGTCGGCGCACTGCGTCGTGGAGCAGAGATCGAGCAGTTCCTCGGACCGAAGGAGCACGCTGCGAACTCGGGATCGCATCCGAGCCGCTGGGGGCGCTCGAGCTGGCAGAGTCGCTGACCGGGGCGGTCCGGAGCAGATGGATGAACCGCGGCCTCGGCATGGCCGAAGACGCCGACTACGTACAAGCGGGCAGCCCAAGCGTGTGGCCCGTCAGCTAGGAGGGCATATCCTCGTCGTCCTCATGCGGGTAGACAACGGCGAGCGGGGCGTCGCATGGGTGGAGATCTGGCCGCGGGAGGCTGTGGCTGGTGTGATCACGGCGTCTGAGTCGTCCTGGATAGTCCCGTTCACCGGGTTGAGCCCGCGTGCCTTCGGCCAGTTGGCGACGCAGCTGCGCCGCGAGGGTGTCGACGCCCCTGGTCGGGGCCGGCCGTGGAAGCTGTCGCTGGAGGACCGGGTCCTCTTGGTCGCCGCGTACTGGCGGACCAACCTGACGATGCGGCAACTGGTCCCGCTTTCGGGGTGCCGAAGTCCGCCGCCGACCGGGTCATCGACCACCTCGGACCGCTCCTGGCGCTCTGGCCCCGCCAGCGGTTCGCCAAGGACGCCGTGCTCATCGTGGACGGCACTCTGGTGCCCACCCGCGACCATAAGGTGGCCGAACGGTCCAAGAACTACCGCTACTCCACCAACCACCAGGTCGTCATCGACGCCGACAGCCGCCTGGTCGTCGCGGTTGGCCGACCGCTGCCGGGCAACCGGCACGACAGCCGGGCCTGGGCCGAGTCCGGCGCCAAGGCCGCCGTCGGCAACACCACCACGATCGCCGACGGCGGCTACCCGGGCACCGGCCTGGTGACGCCGGACCGCCGATGCCCGGGCGAGGAGTTGCCCGACTGGGAGCAGGCCCACAACAAATCGCACAAGCAAGTCCGCGCCCGCGTCGAGCACTGCTTCGCCCGCATGAAGACGTGGAAGATCCTCCGCGACTGCCGCCTGCGCGGCGACGGCGTCCACCACGCCATGCTCGGCATCGCCCGCCTACACAACCTTGCTCTCACGGGATAGCTCCTGCCGCATGCGGGACCTGAGAGGTCCACGGCAGACAGCTCCCCACCTCGCAGTCTTGGAGGAGATTCAGGCGAGGCAGAACTCGTTGCCCTCGATGTCCTGCATCGTGATGCACGACTCGTTGACGCCATCGGCGCGCTGCGTCAGCACGTGTTTCGCGCCGAGAGCCATCAGCCGTGCGCATTCGGCCTCGAGTGTGGCCAGGCGCTCGTCACCCACGAGCCCGGCGCCGGCCCGCACACAGAGATGCACCCGGTTCTTGACGACCTTGCCTTCGGGAACTCGCTGGAAGAGCAGGCGTGGACCCACACCGGAGGGATCAGTGCACGCGAAGTAGATCTCATCCTCAGGCGGCAGCGAGCGGTGGTACTCCTCCCACGTGGCAAAGCCCTCCGGGACCGCAGGTACGACGTACCCCAGCACCTCGCACCAGAAAGCGGCGAGGCGCGCAGGTTCCGCGCAGTCGAAGGTCACTTGGAACTGTTTGATCGTTGACATCCGCGCACGATAACAGGGGTCCTGCTCATCTCTCTGAGTGGGTAGGTCCGCACGTTGTCGGGAGGAGGGCCCCTGCTGTCCGCTGCTGTGTCGTGCGGTCCCAGGGGTGAACCGAGGCCGGTGCCTCCCCAAAAAAAGGGGGGGATCTGGGATGCGATCCCGGCCAGCCACTCTCGTGCTGCCAAAGATCAGTTACGGGACAACCCTTAGGCTGCGACAATAGAACGCATGACCGACGCGCCCGAGAGTCTCGCCTGATCCGCAGATCCGGCCCAGCCGAATGACTACGACACCGTGGCCGAGGCGGCGTACTCTGCGGACACCGAGAACAACTTGCTTGCCGTGACGCATGCTCAGGTAGCTCGTTCGGTCGGCTGTGGGTGGGGAAATATCTGGGGCGGATGGCTGCCTGTGGACAAGCGGACGCGCCGCGTCGTGCAACAGGCGCCCTTCTGGTCGCACATCACGATGATGCGGGTCACCGTACCCGGCTCGAGGAACGCGAGGGCCCCGTACGTCACTCGTACGAGGCCCAGTGGCTTGCTCAATTGGGCGAAGTTGATCTCGGTCAGGGGTTGGCGGCGGACCGCTCGTCGTCGGTGAGGGGCGGCTTGGACAGGAACGGCCGCTTCGGTCCGAGCAACATCGGGACGAGCATGTCCGGGGAGAACAGCCGGGTTGCCGGTTTCTCCATGCTCATGACGTCCAGGAGGGCGCCGAGCGCGCGCGGGTTGCGGGCGCCCGTGGCCACTGCCCGGTCGACGAACGCGGCGAGGTAGCGCTCCACGGCGGTGGGCGGGGTGGCGCTGGCGCCGGGGTAGAACGCGTCTTGGCCGACAGCCAGGTCCCAGGCGGCGGCGACGGGCCGGGCCGCGACGCGCTGGAGACGGCGCGCGAGCCCAGGAGCCGTGACCGGGGTGGTGCTCAGGACGTCGCGGACGGCGAGGGCGCCCTGAGCGGCGACGGTGAGGCCGTGGCCGTAGACGGGGTTGTATCCGGCGATGGCGTCGCCGAGGACGGTGAACCCGTCGGGCCAGCGGGCGAGTTTCTCGTAGTAGCGGCGATGGTTGGCGGTGCTGCGTGTGGTGGCGACGTCGCCGAGCGGCTCGGCGGTCTTGAGCAGCTCCCCGATGACGGGGTCGCCCAGGCCGAGCGCGAAGTCGACGAACGCATCCGGGTCGCTGGTGGGCTCACCGCCGCGGGTGCCGGAGAGCGTGACAACCCAACGGCCGCCCTCCACAGGGAGGATGATTCCGCCCTGGCCGGGCGCCTTCGCCGGGTTCGCCTGGACGTTGACGAGGGGGAAGTCCGTGTCGGCGGTGGTGCCCGGAGCGCGGTAGATGCGGGTGGCGTAGGCGACTCCGGCGTTGACTTCTCGCTCTGTGACGCGCGGCAGCCCGAGGTCTTCGAGCCACTGGGGAGCGCGGGACCCGCGGCCGGAGGCGTCGATGACGAGGTCGGCGGTGAGGACGGACGTGTCGTCGCCCGTGCGGACCTGGACGCCGGTGACGCGGTCGGCGTCACCCGCCAGGGCGAGAGCGGTGGTGTCCTGACGGAGGGTGATCCGCTCGTCGGCGAGGACGTGCCGGCGCAGCACGGCGTCGAGGAGGTCGCGGGAGCTGACGAGGTTGCGGTGGTGCGTCGACGTGAAACGACGGAACCACACCTCGTTGGGGGCTCGGGAGACCATGTCGCCCATGATGTGGACCAGGCGGCCGCCCTCGGCGACGACGGCGTCCACGACGCCGGGGACCAGGTCGTTGAAAGCGCGTACGCCGCCGCTCCAGACCAGGTGAGCATGCCGGGCTTGGGGAACGCCGCGGCGGGGCTCGGGGCCGTCGGGCAGGGTGTCCCGCTCGAGGAGGGTGACGTCGGCGTGTTCGGTGAGTGCGGCGGCGGCGAATAAACCCGCGGCGCTGGCGCCGATGACGATGGCGGTGGCTCTGCCGGTAGCTATGTCAGGCATGTGCGGTCACGCTCTCTGTGCTGGTCACCCGCTGGCGGATGCTGCCGATGACGCGGGGGCGGTACAGGGCCCGGGAGACGGCGTCGATGTGGTCGGCGATGTCGGTTGCGGCCTGCTGGGGTTGGCCGCTGCTGATGGGGGTCTCGTTGCGGTACGCGTCGGTCGCGGCCTGGATGGCGACGGCCCCGGCGATCCCGTGGGCCTCGTCGGCGCCGTGGGCGGCCGCGGCCGCCTCGTACACCTGCCGGTAGAGGACCTGGTCGAGGTAGGGGGCGAGCAGGCGCAGCGCGTCATGGATGCGCTGCCGGCGCTGCATCAGCCGCAGATCGAGCGGGGCCCAGAAGCGGAGCCGGGCGGCGACCGCTGCGGGTTTGACGACGCGGACCACGCGCCACAGGGACCGCAGCCGCCAGTAGTCACGCTGGTCCCGGCTCCACCGTTGCAGGACAGGCCCGGCCTGCGGGGCGATGAACCCGAGGGCGACCAGGATGGCCTCGACCAGCGCGAAGGGGGGCGCGGCCTCGGTGCTGAGAACGTCGAGGTCGACGCCGAACCAGCGGGCGCCCACCGCGATCAGCTTGGTGACGTCGAAGAGCAGCCCGGAGGCGAACCCGAGCTGTAGGAAGATCACGCCGGTCTTCAGCCACCGGTTGGTCACTTCGGGCAGCCACCGCCACAGCATGTAGGTGGCGACCAGGGACGACACCATGTGCGCGAGCAGGTACAGCAGGATGTGCTCGCGCATCCATGGCGTGCCGGCGTAATAGGTGTCGAGGTCGTAGATGCGGGGTTCGGGTGCGTGGGCGAGGAGGAACGTCGCCCAGAGGGCGACGCCGATGGCCGCGTAGATCCAGTAGATGCGGATCATCCGCCGCCGCCGGCCTTCGGAGGGTGCTTCCCGCCACCGAATGATCATGGTCAGGCCGGTCGCGTTGAACGCGGTGAGGAACGAGTACGCCCACGGCGCCGCGATGTTCGGGACGCCGGTCAGCACGTTGAGCCGGTGAATGTTGATCGGGGTGATCACGACGAGCACGGCCGTGGCCCAGGTCAGCAGCAGGGTGGTCGCCCTGACGTCGGGGTCGCGCCAGGCCCGGAAGAAGGTCGGCGCCTTGCAGGCGAGCGCGATGGCGAGCAGAACGGTGGGGAGGAGGTACGGGACGTGGAAGTGAGGGCTCATCAGAGAAGGCGTCCACCCCGGTTCAGCAGCGACAGGTTCAGGCGGCCCTCCACGGTGGTCGCGCTGACCGGGCTCTCCGCGTACCTGCCTGTCACCCATGTGCGGACCTCACGGCCGAAGAGCAGGCCGAAGGTCTCGGCGTCCACTTCGTGACTGTCGGCCGAGTCGGATCGGGCTGCGACGGTCAGGAGGGCATCCCGTGGGACTTCCTCCGTGGTGAGGATCTGCTCGACCGCTCGCTGCACGGCTTCGGGCGCCTCGCTGGTGGTGGAGCGGGCCGCTGCGTTCATGCCGGCGACGTGGTGGCCGCAGTCGCCGTTCTCCTCGTGCCACAGCTCGTGCCCGAGGATGACGAGCTGGGCCTCGGGGTGCATGTTCTGCTCGACCACGACGACGGAGCGCTCACCGAAGTCGATCCTCATGCCGGAGACCGGGACGGGCAGATCCGCGGGGAACGCGCGGAAGGCCAGTTGGACGGGGCGGCCCGTGCGCGCGCTCATGGCCTGGCAGAACGCGTTCATGACGGCCCTCGGTTCGTCCGGCCGCTGAATGGCCTTGGATGCTTCCCTGCCGAGGGCGGTGAGCAGAGACTTCATGGCGCGGGTACTCATCGGCCGTTGTCCTCCTGTGGGGGCAACACGGACTTGATGATGCCGGCGAGAAGCGTCTCGAGCTGCTCGGCGGTCAGGCTTCCGTGGTGGCGCATGTCTGTGGCGACGACGCCGTACTTCTTCAGCAGGGCCTGGACGGGGTCCTGGCCAGGGTGCTCGTACTTGTCCAGGGTCGGCAGAAATGCCCGGTCGAGGGCGTCGGGGGCCTCGTCGGTGAAGAACGCTTCTTTCGCGTCCCTGAGGTCGAAGGACTTCACCAGGCGCGGGTCGAGGAGTTCCGCACGGTTCAGCTGCTGATTTTCGATGAGCGCGTCTAATCGCTGAAGTGGCTCGGGGAGGGATGACATGGGCTTCACCGATGCTCTCCCGGTTCTCATCAGTTGTGGTGTGGCGTGCAGCCTATGCGGACGACGCCTGTCGTACAAACGATCGTTTCAGTGCGGATAACGATCGTTGGCCGCTGACGCGAGAGCCTTGTAACTGGCCATTGATCCAGTCGGCCATGATCGTGACGAGGCCCGCTCCGGTCGCGGTCGCCCGCGCCGACTGCTGCCTGGCAGAGCAGCCGGGTTGTTGCTTGGCCATGACGACCAGACCTGGCCCGCTTTGCTCATCTGCGGGGAGCAGAGGCGACGCTGAAGCGGCATTCCGGATGAAGACGGCGCGCGTTCTCGATCATGCGAGGAGAGAGATCGACCCCGGACACGTCGAGTCCGCGTTCGGCAAGGTAGGCGGTCACCGTTCCGGGTCCGCAGCCGACGTCGGACGGGCCCAAGTTCGCTCACGGTGTCAGCGAAGGCGTCGATTGATGCCTTGAGCCATGGATGGCTGCGGATGTCGCCGACTCCCGTCGTCAGCACCACGCATCAGTCGACGATATGACGGTGGGGCGGAGTTGGGACTGGTATCGCGGTCAGCGCCAAGCCGTTGATCACGGCCCGGCTGTACTCGCAAGGACGTTGAGACGGTTCGCGTGCTCGCGGCAGGTCTTGCGCTGTGCCGGGATCGCCGGGACGCCCAGAGTGCCTGGAGAGGCTGACAGCGGGCGAGGAACCGGCGGTGGCTGGGTACGGCTCTCGTTCTCCGCTGCCCGGCCCGGCCGGGTCTCGCACTGGGCTGCTGTTGTGGCACGCATTGGCCGGGTGCGACGATGCAGGCCGGCGAGCGAAGGGACACCGACGTGAGGCACGAAGACCAGGACCAACGGCCGTCTGCCGCCGTGCTGTTCGACGCGCTGGGCGCCGCCTACGAGAAGGCGTTCGCGCATGCCCCCGCGCACCTGTCCGCGCTGGAGTGGCTGATCGAACGGCTGCCGCCTGCTGCGCGGACACTGGACGTGGGCAGCGGCACCGGGCGGCCCACCGCGGCCGCGCTCATCGCGGCAGGCCACTCGGTGCTGGGCGTCGACGTCTCTCCCGTCATGGTCGAACTCGCCGCCCGTCAGGTCCCCGAGGCCGAGTTCCGGTGCGGCGACATCCGTGATCTCCCCATCGAGGCGGACTCGTTCGACGGCGTGTGCGTGTTCTTCTCGCTGCTGCAGATGACCCGCGCCGAGCAGTCGGCCCTGACGCGGCGACTGTCCCTCGCCCTGAAGCCCGGCGGACATCTGGTGCTGGCCACCGTGCCCGCGGACGTGGAGGACGTCGACGTGGTCTTCATGGGCCGGCCCGTCCGCGCGACGAGCTTCGCGGAGGAGGACGTCACCGGCATGGTGGGGGCGGCGGGGCTGACGGTGCTGTCCCGGCACAGCACCGCCTTCACCCCGGACCACCCCGGCGCCGGGCCCGAGCCCCACCTCTACCTGTACTGCCGCCGCGACGAGACCGGGCGCTGACGCTCAGGGGTTTCCACCAGAAGGCCGCCTTCGACCTGCTGGATCCGGCCCACGGCAAGCCATACGAGCACACCGGCCTGCCGATCTCGGTGGGTGTGTCTCGGATGGCCCCTGGTGTCGGCGGCCGTCAGTAACGCGACCGGCCCGGCGCAGCCAACATCGGATTGATCGGCATGACAGCTCGCTACGCGCTGGACGCCGGATTCCACACGGTCGTCGAGGGAATCCTGTATGCCGACCGTTACGGCGCGATGCTTGAGGACCTCGTTCGCGACCACCGGGGCACCTCTCGCTGCTACTACCTGGACGTGCCGCTCCAGGAGACGCTCGTTCGGCATGCAACGAAGCCGGACGCGGCATACCTGGTCCAGGTCACCGACCAGCACCTGCGTGATTGGTACCGCGAGCGGGATCTGCTGCCCAGCGGGATCGAGACCCTCATCGACTCCAGCAGCACCCTCAGCGAGACCGTGGAGCGGATCATGCGCGAGACCGGCCTGGACCGGGTGCCGGCCATCGACCGCTGAAGGACATCTCGACCAGGCCGGCTCCGCCCAAGACCACAAGGACCCAGCGCGCACTTGGCGTCGCCGCACCTTTCCTTCAGGCCTGCGTCGGACGGGTCTGCCCACGCTCGAAGTACGCGATCAGCTCGGGGGCGAGCTCCGGGATCTCGCGGGGCGTTCCGCCGGCGCGCAGCGATTCGGTGGCCCGCACGCCGGCCGCGACGGCCATGCGCGCGGCGACCGGCGAGGTGTCCGTGACGCCGCCCTCGCGCGCGAACCGCACGAACTCGTCGATCAGGAGCGGGTCGGCGCCGCCGTGTCCGGCGTTGTCCACGGCGTCCGGGACGGCGTACTCGGCGTCGGCCTCGGCCCGGTGGGTGGAGCGGCGGGAGTTCCACACCCTGACCACTCCTCCGGGTCCGTCTCCGAAGTTCTCCAGCCGGCCCGCGTCCCCGATGACGGTGTAGTTGCGCCAGTAGTCCGGCGTGAAGTGGCACTGCTGATAGGCCGCGAGCACCCCGTTGTCGAGGCGCATGTTCACGAGCGACACGTCCTCGACGTCGATGACGGGGTTGAGAGCCCGCTGCGAGTGCGGCGGCCAGTGACCGTCCTTCGTGTACCAGTCCTCGTGCTTGGGCTCGCCGGGTGCGCGGCGGTGGGGATTGTCGCCGTAGACCATGAGGTCTCCGAGGGCCTGGACCTGCCGGGTGTAGCCGCTCGCGAGCCAGTGCAGCACGTCGATGTCGTGGGCGGCCTTCTGCAGCAACAGGCCGGTGGTGTACTGCCGTTCGGCGTGCCAGTCCTTGAAGTACCAGTCGCCGCCGTAACCGACGAAGTGCCGCACCCACACGGTCTTGACCTCGCCGATCTCGCCGCGCGCGATGATGTCGCGCATCAGCCGGACGACGGGCATGTGACGCATGTTGTGGCCGACGTAGAGGCGGCTTCCGGTCTCGAAGGCGGTGCGCAGAAGATCGTCGCAGCGCTCGATCGTGATGTCGAGCGGTTTCTCGACGAAGACCGGCTTGCCCGCCTCGAGTGCCTCTCGGGCGACGTCGGCGTGCGTGTGGTCGGGGGTGAGGACGAGGATCGCGTCGACGTCCGGGTCCCCGATCACCTTCTTGTGGTCGTTGGACATCACCGCGCCGGGGAACGCCAGGGCCGCCTTTGCCCGCGCGGCGGCGTCGTGGTCCGCGAGGGCGGTGACCCGGGAGCCGGCACCCGGCCGGTGCGCGGTGCGCGCGATGGAGCCGCGCAGTCCGTAACCGATGACGCCGAGGCGCAGGTCGCGGGGGGCGTCGGTCATGGCATAACCGCCTTTCCTTTACATGGTGTTGGTGCGGCCCGCGGAAGCATGGAGAAGCACGGGGCGGCCGCGAACCAACTGACTGGTTCGCGGCGCGCCCTCCGGTGCTCCGGGCTACGGGTGCACCAGGACGTGGGCGAGGGCCACCCGCCCGGTGCCGGTGAGCCGGATGCGGACGTAGCGGGCCTCGGTGTCGGTGTCGAGGAGGGTGGGGCGCAGTGCCTTGCCGGTGACGTGCGCGGTGGTGGCGTCGGAGAAGTCGGCCGAGGCGGCGAGCTGCACGTCGAAGTCGGCGGTCGTCATGGAGGTGTCGTTCCAGACTTCGACCTGTCCGACGTGGTGGGGGGCGCCGAGGTCCACCTGCCACCAGGCGCCCGCCTCGGAGAGGGTGCGGGTGTCGGTGGAGGTGTCGCCGTCGATGGCGTTGGCCGCCGTGGCCGTGCCGTCCGTGGAGGACTGGCTCACGGTGCCGGTGCGGGCCAGGTCGGGACGGAGCTGTTCGACGCTGCCGCGGCCGTCCGCGCCGGCGGCTTCGGCGACCTTGACGGCCTCGGCCGGGAGCCGGTCCAGCTTCGTGTGGTTGCCGGCCATGGTCGAGCCGGTACCGGCGAGGGCCGGGGCATCGGTGTCGGTCCAGTTGCCGGTGGCGTGGTTGTCGATGCCGTAGTCGGCCCAGTTGGAGACCCACTTGTAGCCGATGCGCGTGATGACGTTCTTGGTGACGGCGATGTGGCTGGACTGTTCGTCGAGGTAGATGCCGTTGCCGTCGCGTTCGGTGTTCCCGTAGGCGCTGCGGTTGATGTAGTTGCCGGAGATCACGGTGCCGGGCTGGGCGCCCTGGGTGTAGATGGCGGCGCCGTCGTGCTGCTCGTGCTCGACCCGCATGACGTCGGTGATCCGGTTGTTCGTGATGCGGTTGTCGCGGAGCACGGACTGCCGGGCCTCAGGCTGGTCCCAGCCCCAGCCGACGGAGATGCCGGAGTACGGCAGGTCGTCGAGGGTGTTGTGGTCGATGACGGTTCCGGCCTCGTAGCCCGCCCAGATGCCGACGGCGTCCGTGTACTCCACGCCCGTGTGGCGAATGATGTTGTACGAGACCGTGTTGCGGGCTCCTACGAGTTCGGGGGCCGGCATGGGCTCCGTGTCGCCGATGTACGCGGCGCCGGAGGAGAGGTCGGTGAAGCGGGAGCGGGTGAGCGTGGAGTCCTGGGTGCCCTGTTCGAAGATCGCGCCCGCGCCACCGAGGTGGGCGAAGGTGCTGTCGTCGACCACCACGTGGCGGCCACCGCGGACGGTGAGGGCGGCGGCAGGCTTGGTGTAGTAGCGGCCTGCGTGGTCGACGGGGCCGGTGGCACCGGTCAGGGTCAGGCCGGCCTGCGTGCCCGCGTAGCCCTCGTCCGTGTTCGGCTGCTGGTAGGCGGCGTAGGTGAAGCCGATACCGGTGACGCGGACGTCGTGAGCGCCGTCGACCACGAGCAGCCCTTCCGCGGCCGGGGTGACGGCCTTGGAGCGGCGCGGGTTCTCGCCCTCGCGGGGCAGGTACGTGACGGTGCGTGCGGCCGAGTCCCAGACGAACTCACCCGGCTCGTCGAGGAGTTCGCGGGCATTTTCGAAGAAGGCGACCTTGGAGTAGCGGGACGAGTCGACGGTCGTCGTGTCCCAGGCGGGCCCGGTGCGGTCGGTCCCGGAGGCCGAGTTGGTCCAACAGGGCTGGGCGAAGGTCATGACGTCGCCGGTGACGGCGGCGATCCGGCAGTGGTAGTTGCGCCAGCGGACGCTGATGACGGCCTCGGCGTCGGTGGGCCGGGTCCATTCGGCGATGCCGGTCTTCTCGGCGCCGGTCATGCCGGTCTTGGTGGCGTCGCACACGGCGGCGGCGCAGGGCCCGCCCCGGGCGCGAACGGCCCGTTGTCCGTCGACGAACAGCTGGCGCGGCGTGATGCCCTCGGGCACCTTGGCGGTCCAGGTTCCGTCACTGTTCACGGTCCAGCCGGTCAGAGCCCGGCCGCCGGAGAGCACGGGCCGCGCGCCGCGGGCCGCGGCCCAGGTGACTCCGGAGTCCTCCGCGCCGAGCTTCAGCGGCTCGCTCAACTCGTATGTTCCGTCGACGAGTTCAACGCGCACGTCCCGTCCGGTGACGGCTCGGGCGGCGTCCCGCGCACCCTCCAGGGAGCAGGGATGCCCGAGGGTGCAGTGGGACCCGGAGCCGTGCGGCGCGGCGTACAGGACCTTGGGGGCCGGGGCCGCCTCGGCGGTGGGCAGCGGGCTGAGGAGCAGCGCCGCGCCGACGAGGAGCGCGGCTCCGGCGGTGCGAGTTGTGCGGGTGCGCGGTCTCATGCGATGACCTTCCGCTCGAACGGCCCGCCGCTCGGGGCGGGCCGGGGAATGGGGTTGCGGCTCAATGGCTGATGTGTGCGGCCGACCGTGGTCCGGCCGCCCCTGGTCAAGCCGTGGCAGTCCAGTCCGGGTGGCCCGGCATCGGCGGGTTCTTCGCGCCGAACAGCCAGTCCCGCAGGAACGGGTCCAGCGAGCGGTCGCCCGCCATGGTGACGGCGTGGGCGATGAAGTCCTCGCTGGTGACCGTGCGGTCCTTGAAGCGGCGCGGCCACAGACCCATGATTCGATCGAACTTCTTTTGCCCCACGTGGAGTTGGAGTGCGTAGAGCACCAGTGCGCCGCCGTCGTAGATGTTGGTGCCGCCCAGGGCCTTGGGCAGTCCGGGCGGCCCGTCGGTCGCGCGGATCGCGTCGAGCTTGGCGTACGTCGCCTTCATCTTGTCGGCCATGACGGACCAGCCGCGCTCCTCGCTGTAGAGCGCGGCGTAGTACACGGCGGGGCCCTCGTTGAGCCAGGCCTGCTGCCAGTCGTTCGGCGTGACGCTGTCGCCGAACCACTGGTGGGTCAGCTCGTGCACCATGGTGTTCTCGTACGTCGGGTCGCCGTCGGCGCTGGGCTTGAACCAGTTGGTGCCCATCAGGGTGAGCGTGGTGTTCTCGAGGGCATCGGTGTATCCGTCGTAGATGTGGATGCCGTACACGGAGAACGGGTAGCGGCCGAACTTCGCTTCCAACCAGGCGAGATGGTCGGGAGTGCGCGCGACGATCGGGGCGTACTTGTCCTCCTGGCCCTGCGGGACGATGTGCCGCAGCGGCAGCCCGGTGTGTGAAGTGCCGTACAGGTACGTGCCGTTGACGACCGCGATGCCGAGCAGTTCCGTCGGCATGCGCTCGCGCAGCGCGAAGTGCCAGACGGTCGAGCCGTCGGCTCGCTTGTCCTTGCCGGTCAACTCGCCGTTGGCGGCAGCGACATAGCCCTCGGGCGCGGAGATGTGGAAGGTCCAGGTGGCCTTGTCGGACGGTGTGTCGTTGCACGGCAGGAAGGTGTCGGCCCGTGACGACTGCACGGCGGAGGCGAAGCCGCCGTCCGAGCCGAACCTCCAGCCGGTCAGTCCTGCCCGCGGCGCCTTGCCGTTGCCGCGGTAGGCGACGGTGACGTCGAACGGGGCGCCCTTGTGGAGCGGCGCCTCCGGGGTGATCGTCAGCTCCTGGCCGGACTGGCCCAGGGACAGTGCCTGGGTCGCGGCGCGGCCGTTGACCGTGATCGAGTCGATGGTGTGGCCGTCGGTGTCCAGGTTGAACGCCGAAAGGTCCTGCGTGGCCCGCGCGTTCAGCTTCACCACGGCCGTGAAGTCGTACGTCACCGGTGTGAAGTCGAAGGTCAGGTCGTAGTGGACGACCTGGTAGCCGCCGTTGCCGAGGGTCGGGAACAGCGGGTCGCCGACCCCGTCGGAGCCGGGGCGCGGGTCGAACCCCGCGGCGCCGGCGGGCGAGCCCAGGACCGGTACGGTGATCGCGGCGGCGACCGCCGCCTTGGTGAGGAACGCGCGTCGGCTGGTGGTCACTTCTTCCCCTTCTGCGAGGCCTGCTCGAACTCGGCGCGGCACTTGTCGCCTCCGGCATTGCGCCACTGCTTGACGATCGAGTCGTACGCGGACAACGGCTTGCGCCCGGTGACCAGGTCCTTCAGACCGTCGAGGTGGATGGTGTAGAGGCTGCCGAGCCCCTTGGAGTCCCAGGTCGGCGAGGAGTAGCTCAGGGTCGGGTCCTCGATGAGCTTCGGGATCAGTACGGAGTACGCCTCGTGCACGTAGCGGGCGGCCTCCGGGTGCGTGGCGCTGAAGAACGCGGGTGTCCCGGAGGCGAGCTTGCCCCACGGCACGGTCACGTCCTGGGTGCCCTGCTTGGTGAGGACGGGCGTGCCGTTCTCGTCCCGCCGGTAGTCGACGTTCTCGACGCCGTAGTTGACGAGCGTGTATTCGAGCGACCCGAAGGGCGAGGCGGCGAAGTCGGCGAGCCGCAGCAGTTCCTTGACCCGCTCCTCGCTCGCCTTCCGGATGTAGCAGTTCTGAAGCGAGACGTTGTCGGTCCAGGTCACCGCGTCCTTGCCGACCGGGACCATGGGCCGTACGTCGAACGACTTGTCGATGGCCGCCATGGCGTCGACGTAGCCGGTGGCGGTGGTCAGGTACGCCGGCATGCCGTCGAAGACGTACGCGGCCTTGCCGTTCTTGAAAAGGTCCGTGTACTGGGCCTTCTGGGCTCCGGACATCTGCACGGTGCCCGGGTAGTAGCAGCCCGCCTTGTAGAGCTTGGCGGCGGTCTCGACCGCGTACCGGTACTTGTCGTCCTCCAGCTGGTACGTCCACTTGCCGGACTCGCGGTCGAACTTCCAGAAGTGCTGAGCCCCGGCCGACATGGCGAGCAGGGTGGTGGCGCCGCCGGAGAAGAAGTACTGCTTGTTCCTGGCGTCCGTGAGGTCCTTGGCGAGCTCGACGAGCCGCTCGATGCTGTCGATCTGGTCGAGGCTGGTGACGCCCGCCTGCTTGAACAGGTCGGCCCGGTAGAAGCCGGCGCCGGCGCTGCCCGAGCGGGCGATCGGGACGCCGTAGAGCTTGCCGCCCTTGATGGCGTCACGCCAGGCGTACTGGGGGATGGCCGCGAGGTTGGGGTAGTCCTTGACCTTGTCACCGGAGAGGTGGGGGCCCAGCTCGGCGCACTTGGCGGCGAGGAACGAGCCCATGTTGTCGACACCTCCCGTCTCCGGGTACATGAAGATGTCGGGCAACTGGTCACCGGCGACCATCGTCGAGAACTTCGCCGGGTAGTCGTCCGCGGGCACGGCCGTGAAGTCGACCTGGGTGCCGAGCAGTTTCTCGATCTCCCGCCAGGCGGCGTTCTTGCCCCGGCCGGGCGGCAGCGGCGCGAACGTCTCGGTTACCGCGGTGATCTTCTTGGCGCCCTTGAGGGGGGTGCCTTCGGTGGCACGGGCCAGTTCGCGCGGGTACTTCAGGAAGGCGTTCGGGACGCCCGCCGCGGTGCCGGGCAGGTCGGCCTTGATGCCGATGTTGCGCACGGTGGTGGTCGGCAGCAGCTTGGCGTTCTTGGCCTCGGCCTTGGCGGCGGTGCCGCCGTCGCCGCACGCGGCGAGCAGCGGCGCCGCGGCGACGGCGAGACCGGCGCCCGCACCCCAGCGGAGCAGGGTGCGTCGGTTGACGGATGTGGTGCCGGACATGGGGGGACTCCTCAATACGAGGGGATACGGGGAGAGTTGGGGGGTGCGGGTGCGGCAGATCGGAGCGCGGGTCAGCCCTTGACGGCGCCGGTGAGGACGCCCTTGGTGAAGAACCGCTGGAGGAAGGGGTAGACGAGCAGGATCGGTACGACGGCGATGACGAGGACGGCCATCTGCACGGCCTGCTGCGGGGCGACCACCTCGCCGGCTGCCGCGGTGTCGAGGCTCTGACCCTGGAGGATGAAAGTGCGCAGGACCATGGGCAGCGGCCACTTGTCGTTGTCGCCGAGGTAGAGCAGGGCGTTGAAGTAGGCGTTCCAGTACGCGACGGCGTAGAACAGGCCGACGACGGCGATGACCGCCTTGGACAGCGGCAGTACGACCCGGATCAGGGTCCGGAAGTCGCCCGCGCCGTCCACCTTCGCGGCGTCGTACAGCTCCTCCGGCAGGTTCATGAAGAAGGCCCGCATCACGACGAGGTTGAAGGCGCTGACCATGGTGGGCAGGACGAGCGCGGCGAAGGTGTTGTACAGGCCCAGCTCCTTCACCAGGAGGAAGTTGGGGATGACGCCCGCGTTGAAGAGCATCGTGAACAGGGAGGTCATGAGGATGAACCGGCCGCCGACGATGCCGCGCCGCGACAGCCCGTACGCCATGCCGATGGTGGCGAGGAGGCTGCAGGCGGTACCGACGGCGGTGACGCCGATGCTCACGAACAGGGCGCGGGTGACGCGCCCGCCGGTGAACGCGGTGCGATAGGCGTCGAGGCTGGGGTGGTCGGGCCACAGGACGAGCCCGTTGGACTTGATGATGTCGGTCTGCGAGGCGAAGCTCGTGCCGATCACACCGATCAGCGGGTACGCCACCAGACTCACGACGATCACGAGGGCGAGACCCTTGAGCACGAGGCCGAGCCGGGTGGGTTCCTCCATCCACGGGGGCCGGACGCCGGACGGGCGCAGTTCTCCCGCCGCGGGCGCGGGGCGGGTGGCGCTTCCGCGGCGCGTCTTCACAGCGGACGTCTCAACGGTCAGCACCGCGGTACACCCCTTCATGTCCGAGCCGGTGGGCGAACTTGTTGGCGCCGATGACGAGGACGGTGCCGATCACCGCCTTCACCAGGCCCACGGCGGCCGCCGTGCCCCACTGGTTGTCCTTGATGCCGTGGAAGTAGACGTACGTGTCGAGGACTTCACCGGCATCGGGGCCGACGGCGTCGCGCTGGAGCAGGATCTGCTCGAAGCCGACGGTGAGGATGTTGCCGAGGTTGAGGATCAGCAGCAGGACGAGCACCGGTGACAGACCGGGCAGGGTGACGTGCCAGAAGCGGCGCCACCTGGCCGCGCCGTCCATGGCCGCCGCCTCGTACAGGCCGCGGTCGATGGAGAGCAGTGCGGCGAGGATGATGATGGTGCCCCAGCCGGCGTCCTTCCACATGACCTGGAGCGCGAGCAGCCAGGGGAAGGCGTTCGGGTCGGTCGTCATGTCGTAGCGGGGCAGACCGAGGGATGCGAGCAGGTCGGGCACGACGCCGGCGCCGCCCAGGATCTGCTGGAAGATCGAGACGATGATGACCCAGCCGATGAAGTGGGGCAGGTAGACGACGCTCTGCACGAATCGGCGCAGCTTGTCGCTGACGATGCTGTTGAGCAGCAGTGCGAGCGCGATCGGCACGGGGAAGAACAGGACGAGCTGGACGAGCGCGATCTCCAGTGTGTTGCCGGTCGCCGACCAGAAGTCGGGGTCGGCGAAGGCCGTCGTGAAGTTGGTGAAGCCGGTCCAGGCGCTGTGCATGTAGCCCAGGTAGGGCTGGTAGTCCTGGAAGGCCACCATGTAGCCCAACAACGGCACGTAGTGGAACACCACGAAGTACAGGAAGCCGGGCAGGCACAGCAGCAGCATCACTCTGTCGCGCTTGAGACGCTGCCAAAGGGTCTTGCGGGGAACGCGGTCGACGGCGTTCGGTGGTGCGGAGACAGTCATGGAACGGTCCTGTTCGGCCGGTTGGCGCAGGAACTGAGTTTCTGCGGCGGCAAGTTAGTAAGCGGTTAACCCCATCGTCAATAGATCCGGAGATTTGACCGAGCGAAGAGACGCTGTGAATCAGCCACTTCAGACCATCATTTCCGGCTGTACCAGGGCAACTTGACCGCCATACGTTCTTTGTGACCTTGACGGTCGAGCAACGTGCTCCCTAGCGTTCGGTACCGCCATAGAACACGTTTACTGTCCGGAGGCAGGGTGCGTACCACTGACGAGGCGCCGGTCGAAACCAAGGCCACCGACGCCACACCGCCCCCGCGGCGGCCCCGTACGGTCCTCGCGATGGACCCCTCGGTCGTGGACGACGTCTTCCCGCCCGCCGTGCGGGCGCGCCTGGAGGAGACCGCGGACATACGTCCTCCGCGTGTCGTACGGGAGTTCACCAGCCCGCAGGCGCAGGCGGCCCTCGCCGAGTGCGAGGTCCTGCTCACCGGCTGGGGCTGCCCACCCGTCGACAGGGCCGCGCTCGACCGGGCGCCCCGGCTGCGCGCGGTGATCCACGCGGCCGGCACCGTGAAGACGTTCCTGAGCCGGGAGGCCTACGAGCGCGGCATCGCTGTCTCCTCGGCGGCAGCGGCCAACGCCGTGCCGGTCGCCGAGTTCACACTCGCCGCGATCATCCTGGGCGCCAAGCGGGCCTTCCCGCTCGCCCATCTCTTCCGCAGCCGGCGCACCCACCGCACCGAAGCCGATCTGGAACGCCACCACTGGCTCGGCACCCGCGGCATCACCGTCGGTGTGGTCGGCGCCTCGCGCATCGGCCGTCGCGTCGCGGAACTGCTGCGCACCCTCGACGCCGAGGTGCTCCTGTACGACCCCTACGTCGGCGACGCCGAGGCAGAGCTGCTCGGCGCCACCCGCACCGACCTGGACACCCTGGTGGCGACCAGCGACGTGGTGACCCTGCACGCGCCGGACACCGCGGAGACGCACCACCTGCTCGACGCCCGCCGACTCGGCCTGATGCGCCCGGGCACACTCCTGGTGAACACCGCCCGCGGTCCGCTCGTGGACACGGAAGCCCTCACGGAACACCTGGTCAGCGGCCGTATCGACGCCGTGCTCGACGTCACGGACCCGGAACCGCTGCCCGCGGGACACCCACTGTGGAACCTGCCCAACGTCTTCATCACCCCGCACATGGCGGGCGCCCAGGGCAACGAGGTGGGCAGGCTCGGCGCGCTCGCCGTCGACGAGCTGGCCCGGTACGCGCGCGGGGTACCGCTGGGCCACGCCGTACTCCTGGAGGACCTGGAGCGGATCGCATGACCAAACCACCGCCGCACGCCATAGGCTCTGGGGCGGACCGACCGCAGGCAGACCAGCACGACCATCAGAGGGTGGGCCGGATGTCCCAGCAGAGTTCCACGGCACCCGGGCCGGATGGGCACGGCGAACGACAGGGTGACCGGAGCGGGCAGCGCCGCGCGACGGTCGTCGACGTCGCGAAGCGCGCCGGGGTGTCCACGGCGACCGTCTCCCGCGTGATGAACCGCAACTATCCGGTCTCCGCCGCCACACGCGAGCGTGTCGAGGCGGCCATGCGCGAACTCGGTTATGTGGTCAACGCTCATGCCCGAGCGCTGGCCGGCGCCTCCGGCCGCACGGTCGGCATCATCGTCAGCGAGCTGATCGATCCGTTCTACGCGTACATCGCGCGTGGCGTCGAACGCGAGGCCACCGACGGCGACCGGCTCTGCCTGGTGTGCTGCACCCAGGGCGACCCGAAGCGCGAGCTCGCCTTCATCGAGTTGATGCACGAGCGGCGAGCGGACGCCGTGGTGCTGGTCGGCGGCAGCGTCGAGGACCGCGCCTACAAGGCCGAACTGGCGCGCCGGGCCCGGGAGCTGGACGCGGGCGGTTCGAAGCTCGTGCTGTGCGGGCGGCCCTCGCTCGGCGACGACGTACCGACGGTCGGGGTCGAGTACGACAACGAGGGCGGCGCCTTCGCGATCACCGACCACCTGATCCGGCAGGGCCATGAGCGGATCCTCTACCTGGGCGGGCCGCCCGGCCTCTCCACGGCGCGGGACCGGCTCGCGGGGCACCGGCGCGCACTCGAGTTGCGCGGCATCGCGCGGGATCCGGAGCTGGAACAGCCCGGTGCCTTCAGCCGCGCCTTCGGGTACCGGCGCATGGCCGAACTGCTGTGCGGAGGACCCCAGTTCACCGCTGTTTTCGCCGCGAACGACATCGTGGCGGCGGGTGCGGCGCAGGCTCTGGAAGAGGCCGGGGTACGCATCCCGCAGGACGTGTCGCTGGTCGGGTACGACGACATTCCGGTGGCCCAGGAGCTGCGGCCCCGGCTGACGACCGTGCGGATCCCGCTGGAGGAGATGGGCCGGCAGGCGGTGCGGGTCGCGCTCAACGGCGGCGACGAGGACGACTGGCGCGCCCCGACGACCGGCACGCTGCGCCTCGGCACGCACATCGTCGTGCGGGAGTCGGTGGCCGCGCCGATGAACACGCCCTCGGGGAACGGCAAGCCGCGCCGGAGCTGACGCAGGGCGCGGCGTGCTTGATTCTGCTCGCAAGAGGCTTGATCCGCATAGTAACGAACAGAAACTCGACGAACCCTCTTGCGGTTGGGCAGCAAACGCTTACATGCTGGCGCGCAGCCCCACCGCTCGTCCCGCCCATCGCTCCGACGCCGTTCGTCTCCATGGGAGTCCCTGGATGCGCCATGCCCGCAAGCCTCTCCATGTCCCCGCCGAGCCGTCCGGCCCCGGCCGTCGCACCGTGCTCGCCGCACTGGCAGGTGCCGGTGCGGCCGTCGCCCTCGGCACCGGAACCGCGACCGCCTCCGCCGCGTCGCCCGGTGCCGCGAGCGGTGACACGCTGTTCGTCAAGGCGCTCCCGGACGCCGAGACGGAACGGCTGCGGCTCGACCGGTCGCTGCGGGCCTGCGACTTCATCCCCACCGGGCGCTACGCGGCACCGGGCACGCCCGTCACCGTCCGGGTGCGGTCGGCCCACGGGGTGCTCCCGGTTCTGCACATCGGCACCTTCGACGACTACCAGACGAACACCGACCTGAAGGCGCCGCGGACGTTCCGGCTCCGGCCGGGCCTGAACGAGGTCGCGGACTTCTACGGCGGTCCGATGTACCTGAGTTTCGCCGGTCACAGTCAGCGTGCCGCCGTCACCTTCGTCTCCGGCGCCGAGCGGATGGCGGTATTCGAGCTCGGCCGGACGAGCGAGGCCGAGTTCCAGCGGCAGCTCGACACCATCACCGACGTCCCCTGGGTCGAACTCGTCACGGACCGGGCCATCCTGACGCTGACCCGCGAGGGTGCGCTGCTGTACCGCGGCGAGGACCACGCCGCCCTGATGTCGCTGTTCGACACCGTCATCGACTCGCACGACCGGATCGGCGGCCTCGACAGCGGCCGGCCCCTCGACCGGCCCAAGGCGGGCCGCTACCACTTCATCGAGGTCAGCGTCGTCCCCAAGGGCGTCACCGCGTACGCGTGGCACGGTTTCAACGGCTTCCCCCGCGCCTACATGGACCGGCTGTGCACGGTCGACGGCCTCACCACCCGCGGCTGGGGCCTGTACCACGAACTGGGTCACCTCAACCAGCAGGCCGCCTACCAGGCCGGCAGCCTCACCGAAGTCACGGTGAACATCTACTCGCTGGCGGCACAGCGCACCCTGGACCGCCCCTCGAACCTCCTCACGGTCGACGCGAAGACGGGCCTCAACTGGTTCCAGTCCGCCCGGGCCAAGCTCGGCACCCCCGGTCTCTCCTACGTCGACGACTTCGGCGCCTACGAACAGCTCGTGCCCCTGCGGCAGCTGGAACTCGCCTTCGGTGACGACTTCTGGCCCCGCCTGCACCGGCTGGTACGCGCGGAACACCAGCACGACGCCCCGGTGGAGGACTACGACCACCCGCCGGAGGTCGAAGCGCGCCAGTACCGCGCCCTTGCCACCTACGCCTCGCGCACGGCGGGCCGCGATCTGACGGAGTTCTTCGTCGACAAGTGGGCGATGCCGATCGACGCGCAGGGCGTCGAGGAGATCGCCGCCCTGAACCTCCCGAAGCCGGACACGGACCCGAGCACGCTCACGGACTGACGACGCGAGCAACACCGTCTAGCCGCCGGCCCTCCGGCTGCCCCGGCCGGTCAGGGCGGTGAAGTCCGCCGACGACACGGTGACGGCCGGGCGAGACCCGCGCCCCGCCGGCACCGGCGGCTCGCGCCGCCGCACGCACACGACAGCACTCTTCCTCGGCCGACCCCGCTCGCTCGGCCGCAGCTCCCCTCTCACCGTACGGACCGCCCAAAGGAGACGACGCCTCATGCGCACCCCCGCATCCCCGTCCCGCCGTACCGTCCTCGCCACCGCGGCGGCCACGGGCGCCGCGCTCGCCGTCGGCGGCCTCGGCGCCGGCACCGCTCAGGCCGCCGGCGACCTCACGGTGCCGCTCGTCGCCCGCCCCTCCGCCGAGGCGGAACGGCTCCGCCTCGGCCAGGCCCTGCGCGGCTCCGAGTTCCAGACGACCGGCCGCTACGTCCCGCCGGCCACCGCCCTCCGCTTCGACGTGCTGCCCTACGACGGCGTGGTGCCGACCCTCTGGATCGGGCAGTGGGACTACTACGGCACCGTCACCGAGCCGCGCAGCCATCAGCTGAAGCCCGGCGCGAACACCGTGACCGACCCGTACGGCGGACCCGTCTACTTCACCCTGGAGGGCCTCGGGCAGCGCGCCGCGGTCCGGTTCAAGAGCGGCTCCGTACCCATGCCGGTCTTCACGCTCGGGCGCACCACCGAGGCCGACTACCAGGGCCAGTTGGACACGTACACCGATGTCCCGGTCGTCGAGCTGCACGGGCCGCGTTCCATCGTGACGCTCACCCGGGACGGCGCGCTGCTGTACCGGGACGAGGACCACTCCGCGCTGCTGCGCCTTCTGGAGCAGATCATCGAGGCCGAGTCCGACATCAGCGGCCTGGACGGCTCGAAGCCGGTGCACCGGCCCAAGGCCGGCGGCTACCACTTCACCGAGGTGTCGGTGGTGCCGTCCGGCGTCGGCGCGTACGCGACGCACGGCTACAACGGATTCCCGCGCGCCTATCTCGACCGGGCCACCACGGTGGAGGGGCTGCGCACCCGCGGCTGGGGGCTGTACCACGAACTCGGCCATCTGCACCAGCAGATGGCGTACAAGCCGTCGGGGCTGACCGAGGTCACGGTGAACATCTACTCGCTGGCCGTGCAGCGCGCCCTCGGCCAGCCCTCCAACCTGCTGACCGTCGACCCGAAGACGGGCCTCAACTACTTCCAGTCCGCCCGGGCCAAGTTCGGCACGGCGGGGCTGACGTACGAGAAGTCCTTCGGCGCCTACGAGCAGCTCGTGCCGCTCCGGCAGTTGGAACTGGCCTTCGGTGACGACTTCTGGCCCAGGATGCACAAGCTGGTGCGCGAGGAGAACCCCCAGTCGGACTACACCGAGACGGCCAAGCGGTACCGGGCGCTGGCCACGTACGCGAGCCGTGTCGCGGAGCGCGACCTCACCGACTTCTTCATCACCACCTGGGCGTTCCCCATCGACGCCGAGGGACGGGCCGAACTGGCCGCGCTCCATCTGCCGAAGCCGACGACCGACCCGGCCACCCTGACCGACTGACCCAAAGGGACAAGACCCATCATGGACCTGAGCAGACGCCAGACCCTCGCGCTCGCCGGAGCGGGTGCCGTCGCCACCCTCGTCGCCCGCCCGGGCGGCGCGAGCGCCGCCACCGGCTCCGCCGACGACCCGTACGAGCCCCTGCTCGCCCGCGCCGCACAGCAGCTGACCGGCGGCGCCTTCGACCCCAAGGACCCGGACTTCGCCGCCGCGCTCACCGCCCTGGACACACAGGCCTCCGCCTGGTGGCGGCAGATCGACACCTCCGCGGGCCGCAAGGCTCTGTGGGCCGATCTGTCCCCGGCCTCCGATCCCGGCATGTTCGGCCAGAGCTATCCGCGGCTGCGCACGATCGCGACCGCGTGGGCCACCCCCGGCACCTCGCTCACCGGACAGGCGGCCGTGCGCGACGGGATCCTCGACGCGCTGCGCTTCCTGAACACCGTCGGCTACAACGCCTCCCGTTCCGAGACCGGCAACTGGTGGTTCTGGGAGATCGGCGCGCCGCGCGCGCTGATGGACGTCTGCGTGCTGCTGCGCGCCGATCTCCCCGCGGAGGACCGCGATGCCTATGTGAAGACCGTGGCCAGGTTCGTCCCCGACGCGGATCGCCGCACCAACTCCCCGACTCTCGCCGAGACCGGCGCCAACCGCTCCGACAAGGCCGTCATCCTCGCTCTGCGCGGACTGCTCGCACGCGACCCCGCCGCGCTCGTCCTGGCCCGCGACGCCCTGTCCGACGTCCGCGACAACGGGAAGAACAGCCTGTTCCAGTACGTCACTTCGGGTGATGGGTTCTACCGGGACGGCTCGTTCGTGCAGCACTCCGACGTCGCGTACACGGGCACGTACGGCAGCGTCCTGCTGGGCGGCGCCGCCCAGCTGATCGCGCTGCTCGCCGGCTCCGACTGGGCCGTCACCGACCCCTCGGTCGAGGTGCTGTACGAGGCTGTCGAGCGGAGTTTCGAGCCCTTCCTGTTCGACGGTCTGATGATGGACGCGGTGCGCGGCCGTGCCATCTCCCGCGAGTCGGCCCGCGACCACAACGACGGGGCGTCCGCGGTCTCACACATCCTCCAACTCGCCGACGGGGCACCGCAGGCGTACGCGGACCGCTGGCTCGCGGCGGCCAAGGGCTGGATCCTGCGCAACACGAGGACGCCGTACAAGGAACTCGTCGGAATCCCTGCCCTGGCCCGCGCGAAGGCCCTCCTCGACGATCCGGCGGTGCGGCCCGCGGACCGCCTCACCGGGCACTACGTCCTCGCAGACATGGACCGCGTCGTACATCGGCGGCCGTCCTGGGCGTGCGCGCTGTCGCTGTCGTCGAAGCGCATCGCCGCCTATGAGATGGGCAACGGTGAGAACCTGCACGGCTGGTACACCGGCGACGGCATGACGTACCTGTACGACGGCGACGACCTGGACGCCTTCGGTGACTCCTTCTGGCCGACCGTCGACCCGTACCGGCTGCCGGGCACGACGGTGGACACCCGCGCGCGGGCCGATCTCGGGACCGGCGGCGGGACCGGCACCGTCCGCCCGAAGAACGCGGTCTCGGGCGGCGCCGTGCTCGACGCCCGGTTCGGTGCCGCCGCGATGGAGCTGATCGCGGACGGGGCGACGCTGCGGGCCAAGAAGGCGTGGTTCTTCCTGGACAACGCGGTCCTCGCGCTCGGCGCCGGGATAACGGCGAGCGACGGCAGGACGATCGAGACGGTGGTGGAGAACCGGAACCTGCACGCCGAAGGGGCGCCGCTGCTCACCGTCGACGGACATCGGCAGCCCACGGAGCAGGGGTGGTCGGCCGAACTGGACGACGCACGCTGGGCCCACCTGGAGGGCACGGGCGGCTACGTCTTCCCCTCCGGCGGGCCGCTGCGCGCCCTGCGCGAGGAGCGGACCGGCACGTGGAGTGCCCTCAACACCGGCGCGGACACCGCCGGCAGCACCACCCCGGTCAGCCGCCGCTACGCCACCCTCTGGTTCGACCACGGCCCCTCCCCCACGTCCGCCTCCTACGCCTACGTCCTGCTGCCGGGCGCGACCGCCGCCGCGACCCTGGCCTGGTCCCGCTCCCTCCCGGCGCGCGTACTCGCCAACGACGCCACCGTCCAGGCGGTCGCCTCACCTCGTCTCGGCCTGCTCGCGGCACACTTCTGGGCGGCGGGCTCGGTCGACGGGCTGAGCGCGGACGGCCCCGGCACCGTCCTGGTGTGCCGGCGCGGCGAGGCCATATCGGTGGCGGTGGCGGATCCGGGCCGTACGACGACGACCCTGACCGTCCGGCTCCCCTTCCCGGTGAACAGGGTGGTCAGTGCCGACGACACGGTGTCCGTCACGCCGGGCCGACAGCCCGTGCTCACCGTCCGCGTGGGCGGCTCACGAGGGCACACGCACACCGCCCGGCTGCGCTGAGCCCGTCGCCGCCGACCCATCCGTACCGCCCGCCGCCCGACGAAGGAGCCAGCGAACCGCCATGCCCGCCCCGCACTTCCCCCTGCCGCCCACCGACCGCGTCCGCTCCCCCCTGACCGGCTGGACCCGGGCACACTGGGAGGCCCTGGCCGACCGGCAGCTGTCGGCCCTGCTGCCCTACGCCACACCGGGTCTCGCCCAGTACCGGCTGCCGGGGCGGGCCAGTTGGTCCGGGGTCGTCTCGGACGGGCTCGAAGGGTTCGCTCGGACATTTCTGCTGGCCTCCTTCCGGATCGCGGGCGCGGGCGGCAGCGACGGAACGGATTCCGCAGCCGTTTCCCACCTGATCGAAAGGTACACACAGGGTCTGACAACGGGCACGGACCGTGACAGCGCCGAGGCCTGGCCCGAACTCACCGACTGCTCCCAGCAGATGGTCGAGGCCGCCTCCATCGCGCTCGGTCTGCACGAGACCCGCCCCTGGATCTGGGACCGGCTCGACACCCGTGTCCAGGAGCGGGTCGTCGACTGGTTCTCCGGGTTCGTCGGCGCGAAGACCTGGGACAACAACTGGCGCCTGTTCCAAGTGGTGTCGGAGCAGTTCCTCGCCTCGGTCGGCGCACCGTACAACCAGGGCGACATCGATGCAGGCCTCGACCGGATCGAGGACTGGTACGTCGGCGACGGCTGGTACACGGACGGCGACGGCCGCAACTTCGACTACTACATCGGCTGGGCCATGCACCTGTACCCGCTGCTGTGGGCCCGCATGGCGGGGCCGGACGGGGACGGCGGGCGCGGCGCCGTCTACCGGGAGCGGCTGGCCCGGTTCCTCACCACGTACCCGCAGTTCTTCGGCGCGGACGGCGCGCCGGTGCACCAGGGCCGGTCGCTGACGTACCGCATCGCGGCCACGGCTCCGGTGTGGCTGGGCGCTCTCGCCGACTGCACCCCGCTCGCGCCCGGCCTGACCCGGCGCCTCGCCTCCGGCGCGGCCCGGCACTTCGCCGAGCGCGGGGTACCGGACGAGCGGGGGCTGCTGCCGCTGGGCTGGTACGGCACGTTCCTGCCCGCGACACAGCCGTACTCGGGGCCCGCGTCGCCCTACTGGGCGAGCAAGGGGTTCCTCGGTCTGCTGCTTCCCGCCGACCACCCGGTGTGGACGGACCGGGAACTCCCGCTGCCCGTCGAGCAGTCCACGCAGTACACGGCGCTGCCCGCGCCCGGCTGGCTACTGCACGGCACCCCGCACGACGGTGTCGTCCGCCTGGTCAACCACGGCAGCGACCACAACCCGCCGGACGGCCCGGCGAGCGACGACCCGCACTACGCCAAGTTCGCCTACTCCACGGCCACCGCCCCGGAGTCCGCACCGCACGCCTGGGCCCGCGCGGTCGACAACCACATCGCGCTGCTCACCGCCGACGGCACCCCGTCGCGCCGCCGCCGCATCCACCCCCTCAGCTGCCAGGGGCGCCGCGCGTCGTCCCGTCACGACGTGCAACTCCCGGGCTCGGAGGACGAGTTCCCGATCGAGTCGACGAGCGTACTGCACGGACCGTGGGAGCTGCGCGTGCACCGAGTGCGGGCACCTGAGGGCGTGGCGGTGCGCGAGGGCGGGTACGCGGTCGCCGACGTGGTGCGCCCGCACTCGGAGCAGGGGCCCGGCTGGGCGCTGACCCGTACGGAGTCGGGGCTGACCAGCGCCGTGGCCGCGCTGTACGGATGGGACGAGGAGACGGACGTCGCGCACGAGGTCGAGGCGAACGCCTACGGCCCGCACTCGGCGACGCCGTACCTGCGAGCCGTGCGCCATCCGGGCGGGGAGAGTGTCCACGTCACCTTGGTGGTGCTCACCCGCGACGTCGTGCACCCCTGGGCCCTGCGCGAGTCGATCACGTGCACGCGCGAGGACGAGGGGCGGGTGACGGTCACGTTCCCGGACGGCGAGGCGGTAACGGTTTGACAGGGTCAGGTCGGCTCAGGCGTTGGGACGCTTGCCGTGATTGGCCTTCTTCTTCTTACGGCCGCGTCGCTTGTTCCCTCGTTTGGCCACGGTGCACATCTCCCTAATCCAGGACATTCCATGCCTCGCTCAGTCTAGATTCGGCCCGGAGTGTCCGCATCAGCGGTGCCACGGGCGCAGCGCTCAGTGCCCGCTCGGTGAACTTCCCCATCGCCCACGCACCCGTCCATCCGCGCCCAGGAAGAACCGAGCGGCGTTCCGGCAGTACCGAGCCCACAGCAGTCTGCGGAGCGGTCCTATGCGCCCAGGTCCTTGCGGAAAACCGTGGAGCTGTGCCGAACTGTCATGCCGACCCGTAGGTAGAGGTCGAGTGCACCGGTGTCCGAGTGGGTCCACAAGGTGCAGGAGCAACGGCCCGCGCGGTGGAAGGCGCGGAAGGCATGGCGCAGCAGGAGTCGGGCTATGCCGCGGCCGCGCTGGTCACGGCGTACGGCGACCTGTTCGAGGTAGCCCTCGTTCGTGCCCGGCAGGTCCAGCGCCAGGGCGGCGCCCACCAGGTGATCACCGGCGAAGGTCAGGGCCGACCGCTGAGGGGCGAACGTGGGCCGCTCCACGGTGTGGGCGGCCCACTCCTCGTACGACTGCCGCCGCTCCTGCCACTCGTCGAACGCGTCCTGGACGAGGACGTGCGTGGCGGGCCCGTCGCCGGTGTGGAAGGGCCGCACCGTGATGCCCGCCGGGGGCTCGGGCACCGCGGGCTCGGCCGGCATGGCGAACTCCAGCAGCCAGGCCGTCACCAGCGGCTCGTACCCGTGCGCGCGCAGTAGCGTCACGGCGCCCGTGTCCTCGTCCGGCACGGTCTGCACGACGCGGGCGGCGCCGGCCTGCCGTGCCCGCGCCAGCGTCCAGCCGAGGAGTGCGGCGCCCAGGCCCCGGCCTCGGTGCTCCGGATGCACGTCCACCTCGGATCGCCGGTCTACCCAGGCGCGGGCGGCGAGTCGTCCGGCCTGGTCGAGGACGAGGACGGTGTCCGAATCCGGCACCAGACCCGGCCGCGTGAGATCGGCGGCTATGGCCCCGGCGTCGCTCTGCCCCCGCCCGTACGCCTCACGTTCGCAGGCCGTGACGAGCGCGTGAATCGCCGGGACGTCATCGGTGGTCGAGGGCCGCGAACGATAGCCGGGCGGCAGGGACGGGACTAGGGAGGGCACCGGCGGAGGGTAGCCGTGCGCCGGATTTTCACACAAGAGGGCGAACGCTGCCCGATATGGCACCAGGTCGCTTCGTGCGGGCGTGGAGTCGTGCTCAGGCAGGTGATCAGCCCACGGTTGGCGACGCGAGCCGAGTCGAGTTCTTGCCGGCGTTCCTCGAGCTGGTGCGTGAGGTCCACGGCATCTGTCGAACGCAGCTGGTCCCTGGAGAATACCGGTGAGCCTCTTCTGCCTGTGCCCAGTTATCCTGCCTTGTCCTGAACAGGCCAGGGAGGTCCCCCACCATGAGCAGCGCCACGTCGTCGTTTCCCGAGCGGATCGAGCTCTCGGGGGAGGGTCTCGTCCTCCGCGACTGGACGGAGGCGGACCTGGCCGCGATGCCGGAGCTGTTCGACCACCCCGACATCGCTTACTGGACACCGATCGTGTCCCCCTTCGACGAAGCGGCCGCCCGCGTCCGCCTGGACCGGGCCCGGCAGCTGCGGGCGGAAGGCACGACCATCCTGCTGGCCATCACCGTCGACGGCGGCGCACCGCTCGGCGAGGTGATGCTGCGGCGTGCGCCCGAGGGCACGGAGCTCGGCTACGCCGTCGGCCCCGCGCACCGTGGCCAGGGGCTGGCGGCGCGTGCGGTGCGGGTGATGGCCGCGTACGCCTTCGAGCAGTTGAGCGCGGGGCAGGTGATCCTGGAGCTGGAGGCCGAGAACGCCGCGAGCGTCGCCGTGGCCACCAAGGCGGGCTTCAGACTGCTCGACGTGCCGCTGATCAAGGGTGAGGAGAAAGGGCGGCCCTTCGCCCTGCAGACGTGGGGTCTGAACCGCTCCTGATCCTCAGCCTCCAGCACGAGCACCCGATCGCACGTCCACCCCATGCCCGTGACCGTCGGCGACCGGATCAACAACCCTCAATGCGATCTGTTCCGAAATGAGGGGCGGCGACCGACGCACCCGCCGCATGTCACGGTCACTGGTCCAGACGTCTTGGTGTGGAACACGCATCTCTCCCAGGAAATGGACCCGAGGGTTGACAGCGGAGCAGGCCGTACTCGGTCAGTGGGACGCGGGTGGGATGCTCTGGTCGTACTGGAAGACGTTGTGCGGGTCGTACTTCGCTTTGATCTTTCGCAGTCGGCCGAAGTTGGATCGCCAGTAGGCGGTCTCCCAGTCCTGCATGCCGACGTCCGGCACGTTGACGTAGGCGCCGTCCACGTAGGGACGCAGTGCCTGGCTGAATTCGGCGATCCAGGCCTGGGCCTGGGGGGTGAGCGGGTCGCAGATGCCCGGCTGGTTGCGTGTCGAGGGCTCTGCGGGTCCGCACGGCAACCGGCCTTGGATCACCGGAGCTTCCCGAGCTCGGGGCTTCAGACGAATGCCTGGTGAGCTTGCCGTTCGTCGTCGTTCAGCGCATTGCTGATCTCCAGCAGGCGACCCGCGGGCAGAGCGAAGCCATTAAGTGGCCGTCGACCACGGCGAGGGTCGCCGCTGCGGACCAAGCCGGGGGATGTATCGGCCAGTCCACCCCTCGGTCTCCGTAGGCTGTGAGGCAGGCGTGACGGTCGTGGTGTGCTGGTGCGAGTGCGGGACTAGCCTGGGAAGTATTCGGGCGGCCGTTCGAGCCAAGGAGCTTTCCTGGTGTCGATCGTGTGGCCAAGCGGGCACGCTGCACGCGTCCAGAGCCCCGTGTTCCCTCATGAGGTCGAGGCGCCACTCAAGGTCGGCGCCCTCACCAGGCCTATCGCTCTGCCGGCTGAGCCCCGCTTCGCATCGCCGGCACGCGCGTGACCCAGCCCCCCGCAGGAGTAGAGATGGCTTGGAATCTGAACGGTACATACCTTGAGAGCTGCAACTGCGACTCCGTGTGTCCGTGCACCACCTCAGGTATGACCGCGCCCGCGGACAACGAGCGCTGCCAGGTGACTCTCGCGTTCCACGTCGCACGGGGTGAGATCGACGGCGTGGACGTGTCGGACCACAGCGTCGTCGTCTTCGCCGACGCACCCCGTGTGATGGCCGACGGCGGCTGGCAGGTCGCGCTGTACGTCGACGCTTCGGCCGACGACAGCCAGGCGAACGCGCTGGGCAAGGTCTTCTCCGGGCAGGTGGGCGGACCGATGGCGGCGCTCGTCCCCCTCATCGGCGAGGTCCTCGGCGTCGAACGCGTTTCCATCGACTTCCACGACGACGGTCGCCGCCACACGGTGCAGGTGGCGGACGCCATCGACATCGAGATCGAGGACCAGGTGGCCCCGCAGTTCGGCGAGGACGGTCCTGTGATGGGGCTGACCGGCATGTTCCACCCGGCGAACAGCACGTTGACGATCGCCCGATCGACGCGGGCCATCGGCAATGGCGTACACGGCCGTTCCTGGGACTTCACCGGCCGCAACGCACACTCGGCGCCCTTCTCATGGTCGGCGTGATCAGGACAACGATCACAGTCCGGCACAGCGCGCGCTACTCCGGGCCGGTGCTGCTCACGGCGGCCGCGGCCTGGGCATGGGCGGTGCTGCGCTGGGGGGACATGGGCTTCCGGACCATGGCAGGGAATCTGCCCGCCTTCATGGGCATGTGGACGATCATGATGACCGCGATGATGCTGCCGGCCACGGCACCCGTCGCCTCGTTGTACACGCGGACGGTCCCCATGCACCGGGCGCCGCGCATGATCGCGTTCACCGCCGGCTACGTGCTGGTCTGGGCCGCCGCAGGACTGCCGGGATACGCCTTAGCCGTCGTGGCGACGCACGCCGCAACCACACATCCCACGACAGGCACGGCGGCAGCCGCCGCCGTTTTCGCCGTCAACGGTGTCTATCAGCTCACCGCCCTCAAGGATTTCTGCCTCACCAAGTGCCGCTCACCGATCGGCCTGTTGCTGCGCTACGCGTCGTACCGCGGCCCCGCACGCCATCTACGTGCCGGAGCGCACCACGGCGCGTTCTGCCTGGGATGCTGCTGGTCCTTGATGCTGCTGCTCATGGCGTTCGGTGTGATGAATCTCTGGGCCATGGTGGGCCTGGCCGCCATCGTCACCGCAGAGAAACGCTTGGCGCGGGGTCGTCTTGTCGCCCGGGTCGTCGGCCTCGCCTCGCTCGCGCTCGCGATCACCGTCTTCTGGGTGCCCCTGCTGGCCCCCAACCTCACAGGAGGCGGCATGACCGAGATGGGCCTCCGTCACTTGTGACGCGCGCCGTGCAGCCGCACGCGCCATACAGTCGCAAGAGGTACCAGACCCGTGCCAGATCGTGCGGGGAACCACGGGGACCACCAGGAACGAAGTCCACAGCCATCGGCACCGGCATCGTTCCCACGCAGGTCACCAAGATCCCCGACAATACCCAGGGCAAGAAGGAGCAGGCCTGCGCGATCAAACCGTCTCGATCGGGCTGATCATCAACGGCCTCGCACATACACGCCTCGCTCAGTCGACCGGTCAGGAAGGCGCACCCGCCAGGACTTCTACCTTCCCGGTGTCGAGGGAGTAGTACGCGCCGACCACGGCAAGACTGCCCTTTCTTACGAGTGGGGCCAGGTCCTGGTTGGAGCGCAGGTCGGCTGCGGTCAGCTTGGCCTGCGCGCGGGCCATGGTCTCGACCGGGTCGGCACCGCCTTCCTTGCCTGCCTGTTCGTACGCCGGACGCAGAGCCTTGGCGATCGCATCGAGGTTGCCCGGCAGCGGCTCGCCGCCGTGGAGGGACTTGTACGCCGCCTCGACGGCTCCGCACCGCTGATGCCCAAGGACCACGATGAGCGGAGTGCCACTCGTCATGGGCCCGTACTCCACAGAACCCGTGACCACCGGCTCGACCGCCTCTCCTCCGGTGCGCATCACGTACAGGTCACCCAGCCCGGTGTCGAAGAGAAGTTCCGGCGGCACCCGGGAGTCGATACAGGCGAGGATCGCCCCGAACGGCTTCTGCGCCTGGGCAACGAACTGGCGCCGGTTCGGATCCCGGTCGGGGTGTCGAAGGTCTCCGCTCACCCACCGCTTGTTGCCATCCATCAGCCTCGTGAATGCTGCGGCGGGCGTTGTCGGGCCCGCTTCCGGCAAAGCACCGGTCGCCAGTGGGGTGGCACTCGTCGACGAGCACCCCGCAAGCGCGGCCGTGGAGACTGCGAGTCCACCAGCGAGCAGAGCCCTGCGATTCGGGTGTTCCGCTGCGACCATCGGTCGTTCCCCTCAATCCGCCGAGACGCGTGAATAAGCCATGCCCAGGCGATTGTTCAGCGCGGCGAGGAAGCCGGACCGCAGGCACACGCAGGCGAGGACCGCTTTCCCGCAGACGGCCCACAGAGCCGACAGCCGTCGTTGCCGACCGTCCCTTCAGGAGCGGTGAGGCTCGCTCGCCGTCGGGACGTGACCGCGGCTGATCGCTACGCGGAGTACGTCTCGCAGAGCCCCGTTCAGCTCGTCCGCCAGGCGGCACACGCCCTCGGGGCCGGGGCCTCATCGCCGAGTGACCGAGCACAGCCCGTGGAGACGGCGGACATCGTGGTGCCCACCGCGCGCTGAGAGACCGTCCATGAGGTCGAACTCCTGGAGCGGGTGTCACCTACCCTCAGGGCTCGGCAGGCATAAATGGGCCGGCCCCCTCCACAACGGGTCGGCACTGGGGAGGCAGCCACCGACCGACGCGAGTCGCGTCAGTCGTAAGCGCGTTCCGCCGCGGCTGTTGGCGCGCCAAGTAGGGTGCCGCGCATGACCACTTCTCCCGATCACATCAGCAGCAGGGAGGGGCACGCGCCCTGCACGCGGCGGCCATGTACGAGTAGGCCGGCGCGCCACAGTTGAGTTGTTCCCTAAGTGTCTGACCGCGTGACAACGCCGACGAACAGCGGCGGACGAGAGCGGACGTCTGCTGGCCTTCGTTCACTTCGAGCAGCTGCGTTTATCAGGCGGTTGGGTAGCAGTTGGCGATCTTGACACCCCTGGATGTTCATGAGAAATGACGTCAGGGCGCCCACATTGCCGGATACCGGAAAGCAGTCGCGCAGACCGTCTGCCGTGCCCGTCAGGTGAGAGGCCGTGTCCGGGCGGTCATCATGATGAGCCGGGGGCCTGGCGTTGTGGGGTCTGCCGGAGGTCAGAGAGGAAGGCGAGGGGGATAGGGACCGTGACAGAGGCGTTCGACAGGGGCATGGACGTGCTCACCGTGGCTTTGGGCCTGTGCTGCGTGTGGTTGGGATGGCGGGCCGTGCTCAGGCCACGCAGGGCAAGCGGTGGACAAGTGGAAGCAGGGCAAGTGCGGATGGCCGACGGCGGCTGGGAGGCGTTGCCAGAATAAGACGATGAAGGGCACGTCAAGCTGCTACCTCTGAAGCCGGGCTCATCACCAGGCCACGCCGCCCAGGACCGAGGGGCGGCCTCAGTCGAGATCGGCCCACGGTCCGCTGGTCTCCTCCTTTGAGATCCACAGAAGGGGCTGGCTCGCGCGGCAGTAGTCTTCGGCCTGCTCGTCCCAGGGGAAGCGGCCTTCCTTGTCAGGCCAGAACAGCTGCATGACCGGAAGCGGAGGGGCCTGGTAGTAGTCGATCCCGGCACCGAAGAAGTCCCCGTACCAACTCGGGTGGACCGGCCGGACGGTCACCGGGTAGCCGTTCAGGATGTCGTCACGCACCTGGTCGGCTTCCAGCAGGTGACCGTTACGGATCTCTCCGCCCGCAACGTTGAGGATGGGCATCATCGTCTCGACCCGCAGGCCGAAGATGCAGACCTCAGGGCTGCGCAGGGTGTGCCACAAGCCGATCGAGTAGGCCCAGTCCGCCGGCGCATCGCCCCCGGCGCCGACACCCATCACGTGCCAGCCGAACTCGGAAACGCTTGCGGCGATGCGGCCATCACGTTCCTCCCAGGCCGGGCCATCCGGAGGAGGGGCGCACAGGAGGCAGAAGCAAGAGGAGTCGTCCACCCGAGCAGGTTACGACCCCTGCGATCACGGCTGACGCCGGGCCCGCCCCCCACCACCGCGCCTTGCCCACTCCGCCTCTGAAGCGTTGCTGACCTGCATGAACACGCCCCACCGGATCAGATAGGGCGTCACCTTTGCCCAGGACTCTCGACACCAAACGCAATGTGGCACAGATCACACAGTCCTGCCTTTTTTGAGCATGCCCTCGCTTGATACAAATTGCCTCGCGTTCCTGTCCGTCGACGGTCGCCCATCCCCCTTCTTTCTCCACCCTCCCCCTGTCGCTTTCGCATGCCCTGGGAACGCCCGTGTCCTCCCCCGCGCCCGCGCTCTCGCGCGGTTCCTCCTGGCCCCTCGTCGCCCTTTTCATGGCGGGCTACCTCGCGCCCTATTTGCTGCCCACCGTCGTCGGCCGCCTCGGTGACCGGCTGGGCCTCGGGCCCGCGCAGGCGGGGCTCGTCGGCAGTGCGCTGCTGCTGAGTTCGGCCACGGCGGGCTTCACGCTCGCGGCACGCGTCGAGCGGTTCGGGCCACGGCGTCTGGCCCGCTCCGGGCTGCTGCTCGCGGCGCTCGGCTACGGCTGTGCGGCCCTGTCGGACAGTGTGCCGGTGGTGGTCGCGGGGGCGATTGCGGGCGGCTGCGGCTCGGGCACGGCGACGACAGTCGCCGCGTCGGGCATCGCGGCCCAGCGCGACCCTCACCGCACCTCGACCTTCGGGCTGCTGAGCGTCTCCGCGCTCGCCGGCGCCGCGTATCTGACGATCCCTCACCTCGGGTCCGGACACGGGCTGCCGTTCGCTGCGATCGCGCTGACCGCGCTGCTGGTGTGGCCCGCTACGGGCCGACTCGCCGGTGCCGTGGCGCCCGGTCACACGGCGGCGCCGCGTGGCCCGCTCCCCTACCGCCGCGCGGGACTCGTCCTCGCGGGCTCGATGCTTTTCTGGTCCATGGCGCAGAACTCGCTGTGGGGTGTGAGCGGCCGCATCGGCCTGGATCAGGCAGGACTGAGCGAGGTCACCGTCGGCGCGGTCTTCGCCACGGCCCTGGGCACCGGGCTGCTCGGCGTCATCGGCGCGAGCGCGCTCGGCGCGCGGCTCGGGCGGGCACTGCCGATCGGAGCGGGCACCGCACTGATCGCCTGCTGCATCGCGGTCAGCGCCTCGGCGGACGACCTGCCGTCGTTCGCGACCGGCGAGATCGCCTGGAACACCGTCTACCCGATCGTCCTTTCCTACCTCATCGGACTGGCGGCCTCACTCGACCCGCGCGGCCGCTGGGCGGTGCTGGCCGGATCCGCGTCCTCCCTGGGCACCGCGTGCGGCCCGCTCGTAGGAAGCCTGCTGTCCGCGAGCGCCGGCTACCCGGCGATGGGCCTGGTGCTGGGCACCGGGCTGCTCCTGCTGGCGCTGCCACTGACAGCGGTCGCCCTGCACACCGGCGGCCGGCCCATCGTCCCCGGTGCGGTCCGGCGCCGTGGCGGCGCCCCGGCCGCGGTGGTCGCGGCCACGACGGGCACCGCGTCCGGCGCGGTGCCCCAGGTGGGTGCCCCGGAACAGCCGGTCGTCGAAATCGAGGTGCCGGTCGCCGGACCGGCGCCGGACCGGCAGGCGTTCGGCACCGCGGGCCCTCGCGGACTCGCCCCCATGGAAGCGGGCCCGGGTACCGACTGAGGAGCCGGAGCGCTGCTCCGCCCCGACCGTCTCGAAGTCGTGGCCTCGACCTCGACCTCGACCTCGACCTCGGCGAGACAACGCACACGACGCGCCTCGTCGTCGTCAAGGAAGGGCGCCTCGATGGAGTTGCGGGCCGGGGCACGCAACCGAGCGGCTGTATGCGGGAGAGCGGGCTCCCTCCGAAGCGTTCGCCCCAGGACTGGGCCGCCGGCCGAGCCCACACTCTGCCCGGCACCCGCACAGACGGGTGCCGGGCAGCCGCTGGGTCATCCGTTCTTTGAGATGCCCAGCGGGAAGGTGGGGGTGCCGACGTTGTTCAGCGTGGTGGTGTTCGCCCTCACGTACGTGTCCAGGTACGGCGAGCGGTCACCCTGGGTCGGCGAGTCGAACCGCGGGTCCTGCACCTCGAGGGAGAGCCGCGCGTCGGAGACCGTGATCGTCTCCCCCGAGGGAACGCTCCGCCAGCCGTTTGAGGTGATGGTTCCGAGCTGGACCCCCAGCCGGTGCCCCTGCTCGAAGGTCCAGTCCGTCGCCTTCAGGGCGAAGGAGGTCGATCCGCTGCTCTCCAGCAGTGCGACGTTCTCGTTGAACATCGTCGCCTTGCCGTCCGGAGCGACGTCCCACAGCCGGGCCCAGACGTTGCCCTGGCCCCTGGTCTTCAGCGTGATCTGCGGGCTGCCCGTGATCCGCACCTGCTCAGCGGCGGGCGTGGACCAGGTCCAGTAACTGTTGGCGGGTGCGTCGGCGCTGGGCGCACTCGTCTGCTCAGTCGTCAGCGAGCCGGCCTCCGTCGCGTCCTCGATGTCCGAGCCCTGAGACTCCGGCGCCGTCGTCGACAGGGCGGCCTTCTGCGCCTTGCCGCCGTCGTCGACGTACCGCCCGGGCGCCAGCCGCACCTTGTACGAGTCGTGGGTCACCGGCCAGGTCGGCTGGGCGCGCCAGTGGCCGAGGCTGTCCTCGAGGGAGAACGCCGGGTCGGTCACCGACGGTTCGATGCCGCGGAGGTACTGGTCGTAGAACCGCATCACCTCGTCGAACCAGCCCGCCCGTCCCATCTTGAGCTGGCCCTTGGCATTGGTCTCGTTACCACGGACGTGTTCCCACTGGCCGAGCCAACCGCGTTGCGGGCCCTGATGGTTGGCCAGGTACTTCTGCATCTCCTCGGGCTTGGTGTTGTCCTCGATGAAGCCCGACGTGACGAACAGCGGCGTCTGGGATCCGGCGGCGCGGGAGGCGAAATCGCGGGCCCGCCAGAACGGCGACTTCGGGTCGGGATTCTGGGTGTTGGTGAGGTTGTCACTCTCGCACTCGGGGTGGTTCTTCTCGTACCCCGCGTTCGCCTTGTAGTGGTCGCTGTCGTCGGCCAGCGGCGCCATCGTCGCGATCGAGTAGTAACCCCGCGGAGTGCTGGTCACGTTGGACCGCGGCACCCCGTTGCTGTACAGGTAGTTGTACCTGTTCCACGTCGGTTCTTGGGAGACGATCGCCCGCAGGGGCTTGAGCTTGAGGGTATTGGCCGCCAACCCGGTGTTGGCGTCGTACGACTTGCCGTACATGCCGACCTTGCCAGTCGACCACGGCCGGCTCGCTGCCCACTCGACGGCCGCCTTGATGTCGGCCTGCTCCCCCGGGCCGAGAAAGTCCAGGCACCCGGTGCTGCCACCGAAGCCGCGCAGGTCCACCATCACGAAGGTGTACCCACGCTCCATGAGCCGCGCGCCGTCGATGAAATCCTGAAAGCGTCCCGATGGCCCGACCCGGTCCCACCCCGCGGGAGCACTCTCCCCCGCGTGGGAGAAGTACGGGCCCACCGACAGGATCACCGGCGTCTTCGCGTCCGCCGGCAGGCCTGCCGGGCGCAGCACGTCGGCGTGCAGTTCGACCCCGCTGCCGTCCGAGGAAGGGAAGTAGTGCTGCGTCCAGAGTGAGCCCTCCGGGACACGGTCGTTCTCCTCGTGCGTGACGGGGTCGGTCGCGGTGGCCACCTCCGATCGGGCCTGCTCTGCGGTGGCGGACCCGGATGTGGTGTCGGGTGCCGCGGTGGCGGGTCCGGCGAGTGTGCCGGTCAATGCGAGGGTGGTGATGGCTGCTGAGGCGGCCCAGGCGGCCGCACGACGTCTTCTCACTTGCTCCTCCCGGAGTTGTCGGTACGGGGCGGTGCAGGTGGTGCTGTCGAGCATCGACCCCGGACCCGCCGTTGACGGGTCGACGAGGGGAGACCGCGCGCAGACGGACGGAATCCTGATTCCGGGTGCGCGCCGGAGCCGACGGCGACGGAGCCTATGATCATCATTGACACGCGTCAACAGGGCCGCATGAGCGACGTGTTGCTGGTGTGCCGCAGATGTCCCGACCGGGCGGGGCACGGCGGCTCACGGGAGCGCGTAATGCGGCGGAGCCCGGGCGTGCCAGAGGGCAGGGTCGTGCGGGCGGGGTTGTCGCATGTGGTCGGTGTCCCACCGGCGTTCGGCCGTCCGGCGTGCCCTCCCCCGCAGCACGACCGGCGCTTGCCCGGCACGGCACTCGCAGCAGCGGACGCGGGACCGGCCTGTGCTGCCGCGGGCAAAGCGCCCGCGGCAGCCGGCTATACGCCGAACCGGGCGGCGAAGGCGGCCCGGTTCGGCGACTGCGGCGTGCGGTCCCACACCGCGAACACGACCTTCGCGAACACGTCCCGGTACGCGCCCGTGTCGGCCGCCAGGTGCGCGTGGAAGGCGTCGGCGACCTGTTCCGGGTCGTTGCGGAACACGCCGCAGCCCCACGCACCCAGCACCAACTCGCTCACCCGGTGGTGGGCGGCGACCGCGAGTACCAGCCCGGCGCGCTCGCTCAGCGCCCGGGCGATCCCCTCGCCCGCGCCCGGGTCGCGCCGCAGTACCTGCCCGGCGTTGGGTGCCGGGCAGGTCAAGAACGACACGGGGTAGGGCTCGGTCAGCAACTCACCGCGGTCGCCCCGGTGCACGGGGACCGCGGGCGACCAGATCACGCGGTGGCTGTAGAGCAGGTCCGTGGACGCCCGGTGTGCCTCGTAGTAGTCGGGAGCCTCAAGCAGGCACGGATACAGCAGAGAGGTGCGGCACAGGTCCTCCTCCTGCGCACGTGCGCCACCGAGGTAACCGCCGCCGGGGTTGCGGGCGGAGGCGAAGTTGAGGACCGCGACGTGTCCGGACCCGGCCAGATGCAGTCGGCGTACCGCCTGCAGGCTGCTCTCCGCCGTGACCGTGAAGGTGGTGCGATGCGTCAGCGGAAACCGTTCGGCGGCGAGCTGCCGCAAGGCGGCGGGGGCGTAGCTGACGGTCCCCGAACGGGCCGCGGCGAGCGTCTCACGAACGTCGACCCTGCGACCGTCCTCCAACTGGTAGGAACCTTCTTCGGCGATGCGGGCGTTGCGCGCCGCGACCTCACGGAGTCTGCTGCTCACAGCCACGGACGGTAGTGGACACGCGAGGCGTCCGTCGACCGCGTTTCCACGCGCGGCCGCCGGGACGCGAACCCATTCCTGCCGGCCTCGACGGCCTGCACCGTATGTCCAGCGTACCCGTCGCGCATGCCGTTCGGATGGGTGAAGGGCTGCGGGTCGTCGTCTCGCGCCGTACCGGGTTCGCGCGGAGACGTGCCGCGCACGCGCACTCGGCACCGGTTTCGAGACTGGGCCGAAGCCGGGGTCTGGCCGCGCATGCGCGAGCCCCCATCGCCGAACTACGCGGGGCGCGTCTGCTGGAGGTGGACGACTGCGCGTATGACGGATCCCATGTCCGGGCAGCCGTCGCCGGCCGCAGCGAAGTCCACTTCGGACATGGGTAGTACACGAATGCTCCGCCCGGGAAAGTCGATGTGCCGGTAGATCTCGTCGTGGTGCGCGATCGCCTGCTTCGGTGAGATGTACTCGCCAGCGCCGGTCCGGTCGGACGTAGTGTGCCCGTCGGCGACCAGTACCAGGTCGTACCCGTGACTCAGCGCCTGCCGCGCCGTGGTGTCCACGCAGATCTCGGTCGCGAACCCGGTGACGACGACCTCGGTCACACCCAGCGCTTTCAGAGTCTTGTCGAGATCGGTGTCCAGGAAGCCGTCCGACTGGTCTTGTGGACGACCGCCTCGTCGGCGGCGGGCGCGAGTTCGGGCACGATGCGCCAGCCCTCGTTCCCGGCCTCCATCGCGGGGCCTTGGTGCTGGACCGTAACGATCGGTACGCGCGCAGCTCTGGCGCGATCGCGGAGCCCGGCGATGGCGGCGACGGTCTCGGCGGCCCGCTACGCGATGGAATCCTGGGCGTTCTGCATGTCGATGACGAGGAGCGCTGAGGCGGGGGGCATGGGCCCACGGTAGCGGTCCGCCTCTGGGCGTGACCCCGGATAGATGTCGCGGCGTCTGCCAGCCGCTCCACGGCACCGGTTCGGTTGGCCGGCGGTGACGGTGAACCAGTCGCGTACCACTGCGGCCGTACAAGTCAGCGGTTCGGGGCCAGGGCCGTGACCGCCACTCCGGGCCGGGCCAGTAGCGGGGCGAAGCCAATTCCGGCGGGCCGCTGCCCATCACACAGCACGTGGTCCACCCCATCAGGCCCTTTCAGCGCGAATCACAGAGTCGCCATACTGGGACATATGCACTGAAGGTCTGCTGAATCCGCCGCGCAGTCCGCGGCGAACCCAGACGTTCTGTGAAGCAGCACTTCGACGTACTTCGGGAGACGACGATGAGCGAGCAGCCGCTCCTGCTTCCCTATGCCGATCCGGCCTTCGCGGCAAACCCGTTCCCGTTCTACCGGCAGCTGCGCGAGGAGGGCCCGGTGCGGCGCGCGGTCATCGTCGGTGGCCTGGAGGCCTGGCTGGTCACGCGCTATGAGGACGGGCTCGCCGCGCTGCGCGACCCGCGCCTGAGCAGCGACGTTCGCGACGCTTCGGACCCCCGGCTCCTCCGACAGCTGCCCGCGACGGAGCGTGAGTCCATGCTGAGCACCATGCTCCGGGCGGACCCGCCCGACCACGCCCGCCTGCGTCGCCTGGTCTCGAAGGCGTTCACCGCCCGCCGGGTGGCCGAGCTGCGGCCCCGTGTCCAGACCATCACCGACGGACTGCTCGACGCGATCGTCCGGGCCGGCTGCGCGGATCTCGTCGCCGACCTCGCGCTGCCGCTCCCGGTCGCCGTGATCAGCGAGCTGCTCGGGGTGCCCACGACGGACCGGTACGAATTTCAGCGGTGGACCGACGACATGATCCTCCGGGGCCCCGAGCCACCGGAGCCGGCCGTGGCCGACGGCGCATGGCAGAACATGCGCGCGTACCTGATCAAGCTCCTGGAAACCAAGCGAGCCAACGCCGGAGACGACCTGCTCAGCGCTTTGATCATCGCTCGGGACAAGGAGAAGCGGCTGGACGAGGACGAGCTGATCGCCATGGCGTTCCTGCTGCTGGTGGCCGGATACATCACCACGGTCAACCTGATCAGCGGCGGCATCGCCGCGCTGCTCGCCCATCCCGACCAGCTTCAGCTGCTGCGGGACGAGCCGGCGCTGCTGCCGGACGCGATCGAGGAGTTCCTTCGCTATGACGGACCGGTAAACCCCGGCATCGCCCGCTTCGCGCGGGAGGACGTCGAGATCGCGGGCGTGAGGATCCCGCGCGGCGCCACCGTGCTGGTGGCCTCCGCCATCGCCGACCGGGATCCGGCGCGGTTCGCGGAACCCGATCGTCTGGACATCACGCGTCGGGACAACGCTCACCTCGCGTTCGGGCACGGAATCCACTACTGCCTGGGTGCCCAGCTGGCCCGGCTGGAGGGTCAGGTCGCCATCGGGAGTGCCCTGCGCCGCCTCCCCGGTCTCGCCTTGGCCGTGCCGCCGGGCGAGCTGCGGTGGAGCTCAGGCGGTTTGCGCGGCCCCGAACGCCTGCCTGTCACGTTCAGGCCCGGTTTCACGCCCGACGGCACGGGCCCGGCCACTGCGGCGTAATCCGGACCAGGCTTGCCTGCCCGGCCGAGCGTGTCCCTCCCTCCCCGGTCAAGGACCTGGCGGCCACTGCGGCCACCAGCCCGATTTCAAAGAAGGTCGTCCTGGCGGCTGTCATTCTTGAGGAGTGCGTCCTTCTCCGCCCACTCCCGGCTCGGAACGAGCCCTACGGCCACGGCAAATGCACGGGGAGCAGGTGGACACGAAGTTCGAGGTCTGGCGTGAGCTGATCGCCGACATCCGCGCCCTGAGCGTGAACTCGTACGACATCACTGAGCGCCTGCTCTCTTGGCGGATCGGGTGACCTGAGCCGGTTTCGGGGTCCTGATTGAAACCGTTCAATCACCGCGCGCCCACTTCACGTGCCGGCCTCGCCCGGAGTGGCAGCGCATCATAGGGTGCTTGCGAAAGTACCTGCACAACGATTGACCTTCACCTCGCCCGCCCTTACGTTACCCACACTCAACGACACTGAATCGATTCATCCATTCCTGGACGAGGAGTCGTAGTGATCAGTAGGAGGAGTGTTCTGGCGGGAGCGGCCGCCACAGTCGCGGCGGCGACCTTGGACTCGGTACCCGCGGCTGCCGTGCCGGCGTCCGAACCTGTCCAGGCGCGGGCGCACGCAGGGCACGACGGCCTGCGCGTCACGGCCCCGACCGTGGAGTACGTCCAGCACCCCCTCGGTCTCGATGCGCAACGCCCCCGGCTGAGCTGGCCGTTGGCTGCTGACAAGCCGGGTGTGCGGCAGAGCGCCTATCAGATCCGGGTCGCCACCAGCGCAAGGGGCCTGTCCCGTCCGGACGTCTGGGACAGCGGGAAGGTCGCGTCCGGCGAGTCCGTCCTCGTGCCGTACGGGGGCCCTGGGCTTCAGCCCCGGACACGCTACTTCTGGTCCGTACGCGTGTGGGACGCCGACGGCCGGGCCTCCGGCTGGAGCGAGCCCTCGTGGTGGGAGACCGGCCTCATGGATCCCGGGGAGTGGACGGCCGACTGGATTTCGGCTCCGGCGAGCCTCACGGACGTGCCGTCCCTGGAGGGCAGTTCCTGGATCTGGTTCCCCGAGGGTGATCCGGCGAGCAGTGTTCCGGCGGTCACCCGTTGGTTCCGCGGCACCGCGGAGCTGCCCGACGGGATCAGCGCGGCGACGCTCGTCATCAGCGCGGACAACGTGTACACCGTCTCCGTGAACGGAGTCGAGGTGGCCCGCACCGACCTGGAGACCGACAACGACGGCTGGCGCCGCCCGGCCGTGATCGACGTACTGGACCGGGTGCGCACCGGCGACAACGTTATTGCCGTCTCCGCCACCAACGCGTCCCCGGGCCCGGCGGGAGTCATCGCCGTTCTCACGGTCCGTACCGCCTACGGCGAACAGAGGACGGTCACCGACGCGTCCTGGAAGGCCACGGATCAGGAGCCTCCGGCCGACTGGCGCGGGCTCGGTTTCGACGACGGCGACTGGCCGGCGGCGAGGGTGGCGGCCCCGTGGGGTGGCGGGCCCTGGGGAAGGGTCGTCCCGGTGACGTACGCCGTCACCCAGGTGCGCCACGCGTTCCGGCTCCGGAGCCGGAAGGTGTCCCGCGCGCGGCTGTACGCCACGGCGCTCGGTCTCTACGAGGCCCACCTCAACGGCAGCCGTGTGGGCCGTGATCATCTCGCTCCCGGCTGGACCGACTACCGCACCCGCGTCCACTACCAGACGTACGACGTCACCACGCTCCTGCGGCCCGGCGCCAACGCCATCGGGGTATATCTCGCACCCGGCTGGTACGCGGGCGACGTCGGCATGTTCGGTCCTCACCAGTACGGCGAACATCCTTCGCTGCTGGCGCAGTTGGAGGTGGAGTACGCGGACGGGACGAGCGAGCGCATCACATCGGGCCCCGACTGGCGGGCCGCCTCCGGGGCGATCGTCGCCGCCGACCTCCATGGTGGCGAGACGTACGACGCGCGCAAGGAGACCCCCGGTTGGACCTCACCCGGATTCGACGACGGGAGCTGGTTCGGCGTGCGCGGCGACGGCGACATCGGCCCCGGCCTGATCGTCGCGCAGGAGGCCGGTCCGGTACGCGTGGCCGAGGAACTGACACCGAAGAAGGTGACCGAACCCAAGCCCGGTGTCTTCGTGTTCGACCTGGGCCAGAACATGGTCGGCTCGGTACGCCTGCGCGTGTCGGGCGCCGCGGGAACGACCGTCCGGCTCAGACACGCCGAGGTACTCAACCCCGACGGCACCGTCTACACGGCGAACCTGCGAAGCGCGTCGGCGACCGACACGTACACCCTCAAGGGCCACGGGGTGGAGAGCTACGAGCCCCGCTTCACCATTCACGGTTTTCGCTATGTCGAGGTGACCGGATTCCCCGGCACGCCCTCGCCGAGGGCCGTCACCGGGCGTGTCATGCATACGTCAGCACCGTTCACACTCGACTTCGAGACCGACGTTCCGATGCTCAACCAACTGCACCGCAACATCACGTGGGGGCTGCGCGGCAATTTCCTCTCCGTTCCGACGGACACTCCCGCGCGGGACGAGCGCCTGGGATGGACGGGAGACATCAACGTCTTCGCGCCCACCGCCGCCTACACGATGGAGTCGGCCTGCTTCCTCTCCAAGTGGCTCGTCGACCTCCGGGACGCCCAGACCGCGGAGGGCGCGTTCACGAACGTGGCACCGGACGTCGGCGGACTCGGCGGCGGCACCGCCGGCTGGGGCGACGCGGGCGTCACCGTCCCCTGGTCCCTCTACCAGGCATACGGCGACCGCCAGGTCCTGACCGACGCCTGGCCGTCCGTCCAGGCCTGGCTGAGGTACCTGGAGAAGCACAGCGACCGGCTCCTGCGCCCGGCTGAGGGATACGGCGACTGGCTGAACGTCGACGACGAGACCCCCAAGGACGTCATCGCCACGGCGTACTTCGCGCACAGCGCCGACCTCGCGGCTCGGATGGCCACGGAGCTCGGCAAGGACCCTGCCTCGTACCTCGACCTCTTCGGACGAGTACGAGAGGCGTTCCGGAAGGCCTACGTCACCTCCGACGGCAGGGTCAAGGGCGATACACAGACGGCTTATGTCCTCGCACTGTCGATGGACCTGATGCCGGACGCGTTGCGGAAGGCCGCGGCCGACCGGCTCGTCGCCCTGATCGAGGCCAAGGACTGGCACCTCTCGACAGGTTTCCTCGGCACGCCCCGGCTGCTGCCCGTCCTGACCGACACAGGCCACACCGACGTCGCCTATCGCCTGTTGCAGCAGCGCTCGTTCCCCAGTTGGGGCTACCAGATCGACAGGGGCTCCACGACGATGTGGGAACGCTGGGACTCCATACGGCCCGACGGCAGTTTTCAGGACCCAGGAATGAATTCCTTCAACCACTACGCCTACGGCTCGGTGGGAGAGTGGATGTACGCGAACATCGCCGGCATCTCGGCGGGCCGGCCCGGCTACCGCGAGATCGTCATCCGCCCCCGTCCGGGCGGAGCCGTCACCTCCTCCCGCGCCACGTTCACCTCGCTCTACGGGCCCGTCTCCACACGATGGCGGCGGCAGGCCGGCCGCTTCACCCTGACCTGCGCGGTGCCGCCCAACACTACTGCCGAGGTGTGGATCCCCGCGTCCGCTCCGGAGGCGGTCACCCACACTCACGGGACGTTCCTGCGTCAGAAGGACGGCTGCACGGTCTATCAGGTCGGCTCCGGCACGCACCACTTCACCGTCTGACATCGAGACCGCCCTCACCGAATACGAACAAGCTCCCAGCAGATTCCGTCGTACTGTGATCAACTCCGAGACCGGTATTGGTTCGACGTGCCAGAAGGGGCCCCAGTGGTGGCAACGCTTCCAGAGATCCAAGCCCTGTTGGGTGAACCACGGTTCAACTGGTCGGATCCGGCGCCATGGACCAAACTGGAGCAGGAATTCGGTATCGAATTTCCCGCGGACTTCCGTGAGATCGTGAACGCCTACGGTTCGATCGAGATCAACGGGCAGTTGTATCTGAAGCATCCCGCCGGTCATCTTCTGCACAGGCTGGGAGATATGATCAGGGGGGATCTCGAGCTGTGGCGCGAGGAGGACATGGCGGAGTTCCTGCCCAGTCCGGCAGGGGCGAACCCCGGGGAATTGATGCCGGTGGCGACGGCCACGACGGGGGAAGCGGTATTCCTTCGCGTTCCCGATGAGCCCTCGTCGCCCTGGCGCGTCGTGGTCCAGGAGTTCGACAGTCCGGCCTGGACTCTCTACGAGATGACGTTCAGTGAGTGGTTGCTGGATTATCTCAGAGGCAGGGACGTGACGTTGTGTTCTCGCAACTTCGCGCCTGACCGCCCGTTCTGGGAATTCCTGCCCTGAAATGATCAAGCCTTCGCTTCAACCCACGGCCGGGCGCCTTGCGACGCCCGGCCGTCGGCGTGGTGGCCGGAAGCCGAAGGGGACTACAGCGGCGTGACGTAGGCGCCCGAGATCCCGCCGTCGACGAGGAAGTCGGTGGCGTTGACGAAGGACGAGTCGTCGCTCGCGAGGAACGCGACCGCGGCCGCGATCTCGTCGGCCTCCGCGAACCGCCCGACCGGGATGTGCACGAGGCGTCGCGCCGCCCGGTCCGGGTCCTTCGCGAACAGCTCCTGGAGAAGCGGGGTGTTGACGGGCCCCGGGCAGAGCGCGTTCACGCGGATCCCCTCGCGGGCGAACTGCACGCCCAGCTCGCGCGACATGGCGAGCACGCCGCCCTTGGACGCGGTGTAGGAGATCTGCGAGGTGGCGGCGCCCATGATGGCCACGAACGACGCGGTGTTGATGATGGAACCGCGGCCCTGACGCTGCATATAGGGGATGGCGGCCTTGCAGCACAGGTACACCGAGGTCAGGTTGACCTCTTGGACCCTCCTCCAGGCATCCAGGCCGGTCTCCAGGATCGAGTCGTCGTCCGGCGGCGAGATGCCCGCGTTGTTGAAGGCGATGTCGACGGAGCCGTAGGTGTCGAACGCGGTCCTGAACAGCGCCTCGACCTGCTCGGCGTCGGTCACGTCCACCTTCACGAAGGTGCCTCCGACCTCCTCGGCGACCGCCTTGCCCGCGGTTTCGTCGATGTCGCCGCAGACGACGTTCGCGCCCTCGGAGGCGAGGCGGCGCGCGGTGGCGAGGCCGATGCCGCTGCCCGCACCGGTGATGACGGCGGTACGGCCGACGAGGCGGCGGCAGACGTTGCTGGTGTCGGTCATGAGTGCTCAGCCCTCCGTGCTGTTCGTGTTGGTCGAAACGTCGCTGATGAAGACGTTCTTGGTCTCGGTGAAAGCGGCGAGCGCGTCCGGGCCGAGTTCGCGGCCGAGCCCCGACTGCTTGTAGCCGCCGAAGGGGGTCCAGTAGCGAACGCTGGAGTGGGAGTTGACGGAGAGGTTGCCGGCCGCGACGGCACCGGACACGCGCAGCGCACGGCCCACGTCCCGTGTCCAGATCGATCCGGACAGGCCGTACTCGGTCGCGTTGGCGAGCCGTACCGCGTCGGCCTCGTCCTCGAAGGGCAGGACGACGGCGACCGGGCCGAAGACCTCTTCGGCGGCGATGGGCGCGCCCGGGTCGACGTCGGTGACGAGGGTCGGCGGGAACCAGAAGCCGGGCCCTTCGGGCGCGCTGCCGCGGATCGCCTTCAGGTCGTCGGTGACATACGACCGTACGCGCTCCAGCTGGACCTTCGAGATCAGCGGGCCCATCTGGGTGCGCTCGTCGCTCGGGTCGCCGACGACGACGGACTCGATGGCGGGTGTGAGCAGGTCCAGGAAGCGGTCGTAGACCGAGCGCTGGACGAGGATGCGGGTGCGGGCGCAGCAGTCCTGCCCCGCGTTGTCGAGGAACGACATGGGCGCGGCGGCGGCCGCGGCCTCGATGTCGGCGTCGGCGAAGACGATGTTGGGGCTCTTTCCGCCGAGTTCGAGGGTCACACGCTTCACGCGGGCGGCGCACTTGGCCATGATCGCCTTGCCCACGCGGGTGGATCCGGTGAACACGATCTTGGCGACGCCGGGGTGCTCGACGAGTGCGTTGCCCGCCACGTCGCCCGCGCCGGGCAGCACCTGGAAGAGGTGTTCCGGAAGGCCTGACTCCAGGGCGAGTTCGGCGAGCCGGCGAGCGGTCAGCGGGGTCGTCTCAGCGGGTTTGAGGAGGACGGCGTTGCCGGCCGCGAGTGCGGGTGCGGTCCCCCACGCGGCGATCGGCATCGGGAAGTTCCACGGCGCGATGACACCGACGACCCCGAGGGGTTCGAGGATCGTGATGTCGAGTCCGCCGGGGACGGGGATCTGGCGCCCGGACAGGCGTTCCACTCCCCCGGCGGCGAAGTCGAGCAGATCGCGGGCGTTGCCCGCCTCCCAGCGCGCGTTGCCGATGACATGCCCTGCCTCGCGCACCTCCAACTGTGCGAGTTCTTCGAGGTGTTCGTCGACGGAGGCGGCGAAGCGGCGCAGCAGCCTGGCCCGGTCGGCAGGCGCGAGGGCGGCCCAGCGGGTCTGGGCCACAGCCGCGCGGGCGACGGCCGCGTCGACATCCTCGGGAGTGGCGGCGGGGACGGTCGCGATGACTTCTTCCGTCGCCGGGTTCAGTACCTGGTGCTCGTGCACGTACGTGTCTCTGTCCTCGTGGTCCTCGTGCTCGTACGACAAGAAGGGCCTCACATGCGTTCGAAGGAGCGGCGGAGTTCCCAGTCGGTGACCGCGGCGTCGAAGGCGTCGAGTTCGACGCGGGCCATGTTGCGGTAGTGCGCGACGACTTCGTCACCGAAGGCGGCCTTGGCGATCGGGCTGTTCTCCCAGAGCTCGGCGGCCTCGCGCAGGGTGCTGGGGACGTGTTCGTAGTGGGCGGTGTAGGCGTTGCCCGGACATTCGTCGGGCAGCTCCAGCCGCTGCTCGATACCGTGGAGACCGGCGGCGATCAGGCCGGCGACCGCGAGATGCGGGTTGACGTCGCCGCCGGGCAGCCGGTTCTCGAAGCGCAGCGACCGGCCATGGCCGACGACACGCAGCGCGCAGGTGCGGTTGTCGTAGCCCCAGGCGACGGCGGTCGGCGCGAAGGAGCCGGGCTGGAAGCGCTTGTAGGAGTTGATGTTGGGTGCGTAGAGGAGGGAGAAGTCCCGCAGCGCGGCCAGTTGCCCGGCGAGGAAGTGCCGCATCACGGGGGACATTCCGCCGGGTCCGTCCCCGGCCATGAGGCTGTTGCCGTCCGCGTCGGCGAGGGAGAGGTGGATGTGGCAGGAGTTTCCCTCGCGCTCGTTGTACTTCGCCATGAAGGTGAGGGCGTAGCCCTCCTGTGCGGCGATCTCCTTGGCGCCGGTCTTGTAGACGGCGTGCTGGTCGCAGGTGACCAGGGCTTCGTCGTAGCGGAACACGATCTCGTGCTGGCCGGGATTGCACTCGCCCTTCGCGGATTCCACGGTCAGGCCCGCCGCGCTCATCTCGTTGCAGATGCGGCGCAGCAGCGGCTCGATGCGGCCGGTGCCGAGGACCGAGTAGTCGACGTTGTACTGATTGACCGGGGTGAGGCCCCGGTAGCCGGCGTCCCAGGCCTGTTCGTACGAGTCCTTGAAGACGATGAACTCGAGCTCCGTGCCGACGTTGGCCGTGTAGCCGAGGTCGGCGAGCCGTTCGAGCTGGCGGCGCAGGATCTGGCGGGGCGCGGCCACGACCGGTGATCCGTCCTCCCAGGCGAGGTCGGCCATAAGCATCGCGGTGGCTCGGTTCCAGGGCACCCGGCGCAGGGTGGCGAGGTCGGGGAGCATGGCGAAGTCGCCGTAGCCGCGGTCCCAGGAGGACATCTCGTAGCCTTCGACGGTGTTCATCTCCGCGTCGACGGCGAGGAGGTAGTTGCAGCACTCCGTGCCGTGCCGGAGGACTTCGTCGAGGAAGAAGCGTGCGGCGAACCGCTTGCCCTGGAGCCGCCCTTGCATATCGGGGAAGGCGAGGACAACAGTATCAATCTCGCCGCTCGCGACGAGGGCGCGAAGCTCCTCGACGCTGAGCGGGGGTGTGCGGTCTGCCACGGGAAAGCCTCCTTCGGTCAGCCGAGACCTATAAGGTATTGCCGAGAACCATTGCTTGGGAAGGGGTGCGGTCGGATGTCGCAGACGGACGCGGGCGAGGGTGCCTTCACGGACGACCCGCTGACTCCGGTGCTGCGGCCGGTGCGGGCGGGGAACGGTTTCGAGGAGGCTCTTGAACAGATACTCCAGGTCGTACGGCTGGGTCTGGTGCCCGGCGGCGAGCGGCTGCCGTCGGAGCGGGAGCTGGCGGACCGGCTCGGCATCAGCCGGGTGACGCTGCGCGAGGTGCTGAAGGTCCTCCAGGACCAGGGCCTGGTGGAGTCGCGCCGCGGCCGCTACGGCGGAACGTTCGTCCTGCCGAAGGCGGCCGCCCCCGGCGAGGACGAGCTGCGCCGCCGCATCGAGGAGGTCGACGTCGAGGACGTCCTGCGGTTCCGGGAGGTGCTGGAAGTGGGCGCGGCCGGGCTGTGCGCGGCGCACGGGCTCACCGACGAGCAGGCGGAGCGGCTGCGGGACGCGCTCGCCCGCACGCACGACGCGCCGCTCACCGAGTACCGCCGGCTCGACACGCTGCTGCACCTCACACTCGCCGAGCTGTCCGGATCGCCGACGCTCACCGCGCAGTACGCGGCCGTGCGCGCGACCGTGAACGACCTGCTGGACTGCATACCGCTGCTGGTGCGGAACCTGGAGCACTCGCAGCGCCAGCACATCGCCCTGGTCGAGGCCGTGCTGGACGGAGACGTCGACGGCGCCCGGGAGATGACGCGCGAGCACTGCGCGGGCACGGCCGCGTTGCTGCGCGGCTTCCTGACGTGAGCGGACGGTTCACGGCGACGTCACGCACGGGTCTTGATTTCCCGCCACCGTCGGCACAAAGGTATGAATCCGTTCCATGGAGCGCTGTGTGGCGCTCGCGGCGGCGCAAGCCGAGTTGAACCGCGACTGAGGACCATGAAGGAGCACACAGTGGGCAAGCCGCTCATCGGCGTCAGCACCTATCTGGAGTCCCGGGCGTCCTGGGGGGTCTGGGAGCTGCCCGCGGCGCTGCTGCCCGCCGTCTACCCGCGGCTGGTGCAGGCCGCGGGCGGGCTCGCGGCCATGCTGCCGCCGGACGATCCGTCCCACGCAGCGTCGGTGGTCGCCCGCCTCGACGGGCTGGTCGTCGCGGGCGGCCCGGACGTCGAGCCGGAGCGCTACGGCGCCGAGCGCGAGCCGCGCACCGGGCCGCCCGCGCGGGAGCGTGACGCCTGGGAACTCGCCCTGATCCGTGCGGCATTGGACTCGGACATGCCTCTGCTCGGCATCTGCCGGGGCATGCAGTTGCTGAACGTCGCGCTCGGCGGCACCCTCGTCCAGCACATCGACGGCCACACCGAGGACGTCGGCGTCTTCGGCTCCCACCCGGTGACCCCGGTGGCGGGCACGCGGTACGCGGCCGTGGTACCGGAGAAGATGTGCGTCCCGACGTACCACCACCAGGCGGTGGACCGCCTGGGCGAGGGCCTGCGCACCTCGGCCCATGCGACGGACGGCACGGTGGAGGCGGTGGAACTGCCCGGCGACCGTTTCGTGCTGGGCGTGCAGTGGCACCCGGAGATGGGCGAGGACGTACGGGTGATGGCCGCGCTGGTGCGCGCGGCGTCAGGGGGCCGAGTCCGGGCGCCGGGCCCCCGCGCGTCAGCGTGAGCAGGTCGCGCGCCGGGGCCCGTGGGCCGGTGTGCCCCACTGACGGCCGCGGCCTTCACCTCCGTCGTCGACGGCAGCTCGATGAACTCTCCGGCGGAACAGTGCTGCCGGGTTCAGCTCTCCTGTTTCCCTCTCCCGTGCTCGCTCCCGGTCTCGACCTCCCAAATGCTGGCATCGACGAGGCCGAACGCGGTGTCAACGGCCTTGTCGACCTCTCGGTCGCGGATCGCCGTGAACAGTTCCCTGTGCAGCACCTCGCCGCCCGCGGCTTCCTCTGTCTCGAGGCATGAGCCCCGACGCATGGCTTCGGCCAGCGTGCCCACCAGGCTGCCGTACAGGTCCGAAAGGACCGGGTTGTGTGTCGCCACGGCCACTTTCAGATGAAAGGCGACATCGGCAGCGACGAATGCCTCGACATCGCGCGTGGCGAAGGCTTCCACGCGCGCCTCGAGGTCGGCCGTCATACCGCGCAGATCACGCTCGGTACGGTTGAGCGCCGCGAGCCGAGCGGCAGCGACATCGAGCGCGTACCGAACCTGCAGAACGTGCTCCTGCCTGGCCTTCTCCAACCGCCGGCGCAGTGCCACGTCGGTCACGTCTGTGGCGACGACGAAGGTCCCGTCTCCTTGGCGGGTGGCCAGGAGGCCGGCATGCACGAGTGACTGCACACCTGCCCGAACGGACACACGGCTCACGCCCAGCAGGTTGACCAGCTCCGACTCCGGCGGGATCCGGTCGCCGACCTTCCAGCGACCCGCCTTGATCTCCGCATGGAGTTCGTTGACCACAATGTCGACGAGTGACATCCGAGAAGCCCTCTGCATGGTCAACCTTTCCTCTGTGTGAGAAGTCCGTTGAATTCACGTGTGCGCCAGGCTAGCCAACTGTCGCTTGCCTCTTGGACTCAGCTTCGGACCATCCTGGCGGTGGTCTCCCGGTGGGCGACCACTCGGCCCCTCTTGAGGGTGGTGCGCGTACCGGGGACGCCTCGCATGACGTCGCTGAGGTTGTCCGCACTGAACATCACGAGATCCGCGTCATTGCCTGGAGCGATGCCGTAGCCGCCGAGGCCGAGGTAGGCCGCCGCTCGGTCGGTCACCATGGCGAAGCCTTCGAGCACTTCTTGGTCGGTGCGCAGACCAGCGGCCAGGCACGTGATCCGGCTCGTCTCCACTGGGTCGAGGTTCCCGAAGCGGAACCACATGTCGTGCAGGTTGTCGGTTCCGGCGGCCACGTTCACGCCGGCGGCCAGCAGTTCCTTGGGACGCGAGCTTCCTCGACCGCGCGGTGTGACGTCTCCCCCGACGAGCTGTAGGTTGCCGATCGGGCAAATGCAGATCTGAATGCCCGCCTGGGCGACCTGCTCGATGACACGGTGGGCGAGGTCGTCCGGGTACGCCGCGAGCGCACAGCAGTGCACGGCGTTCACTCGGCCCTGCCAACCATGGGCGAGGGTGCGTTCCGCGATCAGTTCCAGCGCGCGCCTGCTGGGGTCCTCGTCCATGTCGGCATGCAGGTCGAGGTCGACGTCGAACTCCGCCGCGAGCTCGAACAACTGGTCCAGATGGGCACGGTGGAAGGCCGGGTCGCCCTCGTTGTCGGGACCGCCTCCCAGGACGTCCGCCCCCATGGTGAGCGCCTCCCGCAGCAGGTCAAGGGCACCAGGATCGCGGACGACTCCCTCTTGGGGGAAGGCGACGATCTGGAGGTCGACCACGTCGTGGAGCTCCGCCTTGACCTTGAGGATGCCCTGGAGGCCCGCCAGTCCGATGGCGGAGTCGACGTCCACCTGTGCGCGAATCGCTCCGACCCCGCTCGTGACGGCGGCCTCCATGGCCCGCCTGGCCCGATCGGTGACGTCGTCGACGGTGAAGGCTGCCTTTATGCGTGCCCCGACGGCCAGGGAGTCGACTGGGGAACCCTGCCCCATGGGTCCCACCCGGGGGAACGTCAGGGCCTTGTCCGGATGAAAGTGCGCGTCGACGAAGGACGGCGTCACCAAACCGCCCTGCGCGTCGAGTTCATCGGTGGCGCTGCCGCCTTCCCCGGCCGGCGTGATGCGGTGGATGCGGCCTGCCTCGATTTCGATGTCGTGCTGACCCGGCTGGTTGGCGAAACGGGCGTTCTTCACCACGACGGAGTTCATTCAGCCTCCCAGGTAAAGCGAGATCAGGTCGGTCCGGCTCAGGATTGCGTCACGGCTGCCCTGGTCGGCGATCCTGCCGAGCCTGAGCACGTAGGTGAAGTCGGCGAGTTCGATGGCTCGCGTCGCGTTCTGTTCCACGAGCAGCACGGTCACGCCTCGGTCACGAAGCCCGTCGATGACGTCGAAGACCAGGTCGACCACTTGGGGAGCGAGACCGAGCGACGGCTCGTCGAGGAGCAGCACGCGGGGGTTGGACAGCAGGGCCCGCGCGATGGCGAGTTGCTGCTGCTCGCCTCCGGAGAGCTTCCCCGCCGAGGACTTGAGGTATTTTCGGAGCACCGGGAACTGCTCCAGTACCTCCTCGGTGGCTTCCTTGGCGCTGCCACGGTCGCCTCGTCCCAGTGTGCCCAGATGGAGGTTCTCCTCGACCGTGAGGCTCGCGAAGATCTCGCGGCCCTCGGGAACCAGTGCGATCCCTCTGCGTACGACGGTCTCGGGCGACAGCCGCGACAGCTGTTCTCCGTCGAGTTCGACGCTGCCGCTCTCCGCCTTCACCAGTCCGGAAATCGCCGCCAGCGTCGATGACTTGCCGGCGCCATTGACTCCGACGAGGGCGATGACCTTGCCCTCGGGAACCTCGAGCGACACGCGGTCGACGGCGGTGACCGCACCGTATCGGACCGTCAGGTCATTCACCCTGAGCATGTGGCACCTCCACGGGGCGTCCGAAGTACGCACGCTGTACCTCGGGGTTGAGCTTGATCTCTTCGGGGGTCCCCACAGCAAGGGTCCTGCCGAAGTCGAGCACGTGGATTCGCTGACTGACGGACATGACGACATGCATGTCGTGCTCGATCAGAAGGAGCCCGACTCCGAATTCCGCGGGCATCGTCTTGAGGAGCTCGACGAGGTCCGCACTCTCGCTGTCGTTGAGGCCGGCGGCCGGTTCGTCCAGGAGGACGAACCGTGGTCGTGTCGCGAGGGCCCGGGCGATGCCGAGCCGCCTTGCCGCGCCGTACGGCAGGGCGCGGGCCTCCGTGCGCGCCCAGTTCGTCAGGTGAGCGGACTCGAGGAGAGAGGTGGCCAGGCGCAGTCCGTCGGCCGTCCTCCGTCCGGTGCCGAGGGCCCCGAGCAGGATGTTGTCCAGAACGGACAGTTCGGGAAAGAGCCGCACGTTCTGGAAGGTCCGGACCAGGCCTTCCTTGGCGCGGCGTGCGGGACGACGGCGGGTGAGGTCGGTGCTGTTGAGCCAGACCCGCCCTGTAGTGGGATTCTGGTAGCCGGAGAGCACGTTGACCAACGTGGTCTTCCCCGCCCCGTTGGGCCCGATCAGACCGAGGATTTCGCCCTGGGCGAGCTCGAGGTCGACGTCCTGGAGCGCCTTGACTCCGGCGAAGTGCACGCTGACCGCTTCCGTGCGAACCGTGGCGTTCATGCCTTTGCCTCCGCGTCGCTGTTGCTCCTGGTCTCGTCGGCATGCCGGCTCGTTGCGTCGTCGCGGCGCCGGACAAGGCCTCGGACCGGACGCCAGAGGGAACTCGTACCCATGTGCAGGATCTCCCGTCCTTCGGTCAGGCCTCGGGGCCTCAGCAGGAGCACCAGGAGAAGGACCACGGCGGTGCCGAGCTGCTGCAGCCCCTCGAACCGCGGTATCGCCACCCCTCCGACTTCGACGCCTCGTTCGACCATGCGAAGCAACTCGCGCAGCGCGGAGACGAAGATCGCTCCGAGGACTGCGCCCGACAGGGATGTCACGCCGCCGACGACGAGCATGGCCAGCATGATCAGCGTGATCGAGAGGTAGAACGCGTCCGGGTTGAACGACCCCAGGTACATGGCCATCAGCGAGCCGGAGATCCCGGTGAGGAAGGCGCTCAAGGTGAAGGCGCCCAGCCTTTCCCAGAGCACCTCGATGCCGATCGACCTGGCGGCGACCTCGTCCTCTCTGGAAGCCCTCAGCCGCAGGCACAACCGGGTCTGGGCGAATGCCCAGGCCACCAGGATGGCGAACAGAACCCAGGGCAGGACGGTGAGCGAGTTGGTTGTCTGTGGGACGCCGAAGACACCGCTGACGCCACCGGTGACCTTGCGGGTGTTCGACGCGATGACGTACACGATCGAGAGCAGGGCGAAGGTGGACAGACCCGCTGCGAGGCCGTTGAGCCGCATCAGCACCAGACCCACGGTGAACGCGACGACCGCCGCGGCGAGTCCTCCCAGCAGGACGGCCAGAAACGGTGTCGTCCGGGGGCCCGGCAGGTCGGGAAGCATCGCCTGTTTGGTGGCCGCCGGAACCCTGACGGCCGCCGTCACATAGGCCCCGATGGCGAGGAAAGCGGCGTGCCCGAACGAGGCCACGCCGGAATTCCCGATGAAGACGTGCAGACCGACAACGGCGATCAGGCTCACCATGCCGAGCGCGACTGCTCGATTGAGCGAGTCGTTGCCAAGGGCGACCGAGCCGTAGACGGCGATGGTCACGATGGCGCACAGGGCCACCAGCGTCGTGAGTGGGACAAGTGGCCGGCGCTTGATACTGGTCGGGTTGCTCATCTGCGCTCCTTAGACTCGCTGCTCCGTCGCGACTGCCCGCAACAGTCCGTTCGGCCGTGCTACCAGCACGAGAAGCAGGGCGCCGAACACGAATGCGTCGCGGTAGGAACGGGGGCCCACCGGCAGGAGGGCCTGGAAGGCGACCGTCAGGCCGGCCAGGAGGTACGAACCGAGCACAGCCCCGCTCAACCGCCCGAGACCACCGATGATGTTCGCGACGAAGGCCGCGAACACGGGTGTCACACCCATGACCGGCGAAGTCAGACCGGTGCGGGTGACCATCATGACCGCGCCGAACGCAGCCAGCAGACCACTGATCGCGAACGCGGTGGCGATGACCCGGTTGGCGGGAACACCCAGGCAGCGGGCCATCCGGAAGTTCTCGGCCGACGCACGCATCTGGATCCCCAGCGACGACCGGGTCAGGAACAGCGTCAAAGCGGCGAGGCTGAGGAAGGTGACCATGATCGTGGCGGCGTCGAGCTTGCCGATGGAGACCCCGAAGACATTGAACGAGGAACCGAGAGCGGGAAGTAGCAGAGTGCCCTGGGGCAGCGCCCCGAACATGACGATGAACAGGTTCTGCAAGAAGAAGCTCACCGCGAACGACGTGATCAGCAACGTGTCGTCCTTGGCACCTCGGACGGGCCGAAACGCCAGCCGCTCCATCAGGACGGCTGCGATCAACGCGGCCACACACGCCGCGGCCAGCCGCAGAGGCAGAGGCCAGCCGTCGAGCAGCAGCAGGGTGAAGCCGGCGATCATGATGAGTTCGCCGTGCGCAAAGTTGATGAGCCTGGCGATGCCGAAGACAACGGCGATACCCAACGAGTACAGGGCGTAGAGGCTGCCGAGGCTCAATGTGTCCACAACGTACTGGAGTGTCTGGGTCACAACTTCTCCGTCCTTCCGCGTGGGCCGGGTTGGCGCCCGGCCCACGCGAATGCGTTCCTAGTTGCCCGCGGTTTTGACTGTGGTCACGAACTTCGGACGCCCGTTCACGACCTGCAGGATGCGGTACTCCCGCGTTCGGTCCATGTGGAAGTCCTTGTCGAAGGTGAGGGGAATGCCCACGTCCTCGCGCTTGAACGAGTTGAGCGCCGCGGCCACCTTGTCGCCGTCGGTGGAGCCGGCCTTCTGCATGGCCGCCACGATGGCCTTCACCGCGATGTAGCCCGTGACACCGAACTGGTTCTGCGGTTGGCTGCCCTGCGCCTTGGCCAGGTCCTTGACGAGCTTGTTGACACCAGGAGCCGGGTCATCGCCCCAGACCGAGGCCCAGTCCACCGTGTAGACACCGGACAGGTTCGGCATGGAGTTCTTGAACCAGAAGTCTCCGTCCATTCCGTTGCTCGAGATCAACGGCGAGTCGATGCCCGCGTCGCGGAGCTGCTTGACCATCAACGCGCCACCAGGAGGGAAGGAGCAGTTGGCGATGATGCCGGGCTGCGGCGCGGCCGACTTCATCCGGGTGATCTGGGCGCCCAGCGAGGTGTCCTTGTTGTTGAACGTGTCGCTCCCGAGGATCCTGCCGCCGAGCTCTGTGAACCGTGTCTTGAAGCCGTCGCAGAGCTCCTGGCTGAAGTCCGAGATGGTGTCGACCATGAGGTAGGCGTCCTTGATCCCCTTGTCGTGGGCGAACTGTGCCATCGCCGCACCGTCCGAGGTCGCCGTAGTGCCGACGTTGTAGACGAGTGGACCGAACTTCGCCCACTGGGTGCTGCCACCCCCGACCGACATCGCGATCTTGCCGGCACCTTGGATGACCTGCGCGGCTCCTCCGCCGTAGTTGAGGTCCACGGGAACAAGGGAAGCGACCGCTCCGTCGTCGAGGATCGCCTGTCCGGCGCGCGCGCTCTCGTTGATGTCCGACTTGTTGTCCTCGGTGACCAGCTTCAGTGGGCGGCCGTCGACTCCCCCAGCAGCATTGATCTCCTTGACGGCCAGTTCGGCGCCGTCGAGGGCCGGCTTCTCGTACGGGGCGAACACACCGCTCATGCCGCCGATGAATCCGATGGTGATCGGCCCGGTCCCGTCGTGATTGCTCGAGGCGGTGTCCGTGCTCATGGTGCAGGCCGACAGTGCGAGGCAGAGAGTGACCATCACCCCCGCCGCACGCTTGCGCGTTCCACGAATCATCCTTGTACTCCCTCATGGGTGCCACCGCCGCCAAGGGGGCGGCCGGTCTCTCGCCCGACCGCTGTCGTGCGGTCGGTCCTGCTGCTTTCTGCGAGCACAAGGCGGAGGTGATCCGCGCTGAGCCGAAGGTGTTCCAAGAACTCCCGTTCCCCTCGTGCTTGTGGCTCCTGGGAGAGCTGCAACCACGTCCCGTCCCTGTCCTGACGGGCACCGCGCACCGCCTCGGCCACGAGCGCGAGCACTCCGGCCGGCTCGAGATCGGGATGCGCGCCGACCCAGATGGGGTCGAAGACTTCGATGTCGAACTGGCCCCTGTGCTGTTCGACGGTGAGATTCGGCGGTTCCGCCAGGGCACCGAGTACGTCGATGACCTCGGCCCAGTCGGTGATGCCGCCGCCGCACGGCGCCAGATGCCGTCTCAGACCGGTTTTCGTCAGGCTGAGGGTCACATCCTCGAGCTGTGTCTGGCGCACGTACGGCCCGAGCTGTTCGAGCACACGCAGCGGGTGCTCGCCCCGTACGACGGCGTTGGCCAGGTCGAACGTCACGCCCACGACGTCCGGGCCCACGGCCTGCACCACGCGAAGCACATCGGTGGACGTGAGGTCCTCGTGCGTCTCGAGGTTGAGGTGCGCATGTGCGTTCCGTGCTTTCGGGGCGAGTTCCGTGAGGAGCGTGACCACGCCGTCCAGCTGAGCCGCGAACGAGTGCCCGGGGTCGAAGCGATCGAGCTTCGTGTACGCCGTGATCTCGGTGCTGCCCAGGACCAGACAGGCATCGAGCAGTGACTCGGCCTCGACCGCCGGGATCACACGGTCCAGTGTCGCGATGGCACCGATGCCGACTTCGAGATACAGGCCGAGATCGGCCGCCAAGTCACGTATCGCCACCAGTTCATGACGATCCAGTCGGCTGCTCACCGTGAGGGGAGTCGCGAACGCGACGCCGTCCAGGCCTTCCTCGGCCGCCCGCTGCAGGGTGGCACGGGCTGAGCGGTCCCGGCTGCCCGGGAAGTACTCGCAGGAGAGTCCGACCCTCATCAGCAGTCGCCTCTCCCAGCCACCTTCGCCAGCGTTTCGCGGATGAACGCCGCGCTCTCGGTGATGAACGCGAGCTGGTCTTCCGACCCGCACGGCGCGGCGTACACCTGCTCCCGGGTGGGCGCCAGCCCGTCGCGGATCCTGTTCTCGTGAGTGACCGTCATCTGGACGATCGCCGCGAGCTCGTCGGTCGTGAGGTCGGGGTGGGCCGCGCGCCAGGTCGGGTCATAGATGTGCAGCGGCATCTCGAAGCGCAGCTGGGGATTCTCGATGGAGAGGTTGACGTGCGGCGCTTCGAGCCGGAGAAGGCCGAACACGCCTTCCCAGTCGATGACGCCTTGGCCGACGGGGACGAGTTGATGGCCGATCCCGAAGTCGGTGAAGTACAGGCCGGCGTCCTTGACATGGGTCATCCGCACGTACGGCGCGACGCGCTGGGCGGCCTTCACGGGGTCCTCTGCCCGGACCAGCACGTTTCCGATGTCGAAGGTGATGCCGACGGTGTTCGGGCCCACCTCCTCGACGATGCGCACGAGCTCGAAACTGGTGATCTCCTCGTGGGTCTCGAGGTTGAGGTGGGAGCCTGTCGCGTTCAGCACGGGGGCCAGGCTCTTGAGCACCTTGACGGTCGCGGTGAGCTGGTCGGGCCACGGGGCGTCGGTGCGGAACCGGTCGAACACGAAGTAGCCGGGCAACCCGAACTTGTAGTTGGCGGTTCCGGTCCAGAGTTCGTGAATGCCGATCTCTGCCGCAGCCTGGATCATGCGCTCCATGCCGCGCAGGTAATCCCCGTCCCCGAGGATCCGGATCTCCGGCGTCTCGGGAGTTGCGTACGGGTTGACCTTCCCCACCCCGGCTTCCAGGTAGAGGCCGAGTTCGTCGGCGAGTGCGCGCACCTCGCGCAGCTCGCCCGGATCGAGTGTCTCGCTCATTTCGAGTATCGAGCGGAAGAAGACCCCGTCGAGGCCGAGTTCGGCGGCGTGACGCAGCCGGCCGAGCGCACCGGGTTCGGCTCCCTCAGGCAGTTTCCGTCCGTCGACTCCGACCTTGGGGCTCGTGCGAAGGATGGTTGATGCGTTCACGGTTGACATCGGGTCCATTCCTCTTTTCGATCAGGTCAGTCGGAGGTGCCCGGCTCGGCCAGCTCGTGCAGCAGCTTCGGCAGCCGGATCGCCGTGAGCTTCTTGAGTTCGCTCTTGATCTGCTCTGTCTCGGCTGCCTCGTCGTTTTCCAGGCGTGCCCGGATGGCTTCGACGATGTCCCACCCGGTGAGGCCGGTGGCGCTGATGAGGAACACGTGGCCGAAGCGCTCCTCGTATGCCTCATTGGCCGCCGCCAGGCGTGCGAGCAGTTCCGTTTCGGTTCCCACGCCTGCTGACTCCGAGCGTGACCAGCGAGCCTCGGCGTCGGTGCCGGCTATCGGGGCGCCGATGCGGGTCAGGCCGGTGTGTGCGGCGACCACCTCCTCCTGGCTGAGTCCGTCGACCGCGCCCGTGGCCCGGCCGAGCAGACTCTCAACGGTGTCGTAGGGCCGCGCGGCTGCGACGTTCTCGGCCCACGCGAGCACCGGCAGGTGGCAGGAGTCGAAGAGTTTCTGGACGAATTCCTCACGTGGCATCGAGTTCACGATGGCCAGGCCGCTGTCGGTGACGCCGGCGGCGCTGTTCATGACTGGCTCCTTGCTTCACGAAGGGTGTCGGAAGGGGATGGGGGCGAGCACGCCGTCGAGGGCCTCATCGATGCCCGCGGCATGAGGGCGGAGTTCGGTTCACAGGGGTGCAGGAGCGAGCCGACGCGGTTCGGCTGCGGCCAGGCCTCGACGATCCGGTTCCTGGAGGAGAAAGCCGGCCACGACCTGACGGGCACGATCGGGCTGGTTTTGAAGCCGGTTCCAGCCAGCCGGAAGCAGTTGCGCAGCTACCGCGCAGCCTGGTGGGCGTAGTTGAGCGGAATCGGTGAGTACGTCATGGGGGGCCGCGCGTAGGCGGTGGCCCGTATCGGGGCCGGAGTCCCGACGGCGTTCGTGATGATGAAGCGGTTCTTGAGTTCAGCCTCAGCCATCGACGTTCTACAGAGCATCGACGGCGGCGTCGCGCGCGGTCAGAGGGTCGGCCTCAACGCCGGCTGATGCGGATCCCTCTTTCACACCAGCCCAGTGACAGTTGAGACCTACGTAGTCGGCGGCCGAACTTCGGCAGCACGGGCGGCAGTTCCTGTGGCGATGAGCATCAGCTCTCCGGCTCGGGAGCCACCGGAGACGACGGGTTCGCCTAACGGCTGGCCCTTGACGTCGGAGTCGTACACGAGCATGTAATTTGAGCCATGCAGGCCCGGCACTTCGGGGGTGGAGATCGCACAGCCGATCACCTTGGCGATCACCGTGACAGCCCGGCGATTCATCATGTGACATGATTAGCAGACGTCTAACATCTGTGGGAAGACCTTTGGCGCGAGCGGGTGCATCAACTTGACCTCGCGCTTTCATGAAGCGGGCTGCCCGACACGCGGTCGGACAGCACAAGGTGCCTCTGAGCAGCGACAATGAGGATTTCCCAGGTCCGGGCCAACTCCGCGGCGCTCGCTCCCTGTCGGCAGCCGCAGGCCGTCACGACCCGGGCAAAGTCCTCCTGGATCTCACGCCGGCGGTCGCACTCGGCGGGAACTGCCTCGCCGGCATGGCACTGCAGCGGCCGACGGGAACATCGTCACCATTCGGCGGATCCGCTGTGGCACACGAGTGTTTCGGCCTGATCCCCGAAGACGCCGTCAACCGGGCGCCGCGGATGCCGTCGGCGGCGAAGTTCAGCCGTGTTCACGGTAGTTCATGAACCAGTGGGTGTCGAAATAGCGGGCCATCGTGAACGGGTGGTGCGGGTCGATGAGGATGCGGCAGACGAAGTCCGCGGTCTGGCAGTCGAAGGGGACGTCCTCGCCGTCGAAGGACCGGACCACGACGGGCCAGCGGTCGGGGTCGTCGCCGTCGGTCCTCCAGCAGTACAGGTCCTCGTGCTCAGTGCCCGCCCAGATGAGCAGCCCGTCCTCCCTGAGAGACGTCCACGGCTCCTGGTTCAGGTCCAGATATCCGTCGAAGGCGCCCTCGCCGAACGTCTCGGCCATGCGCTTGTAGTCGCTCGGCAGCGCGGTGCCCAGGCGTGACTCCACCTCCGCCCAGTCCACGTCCGGCCGCCGGACGGGCTGGGTCCACCCGGTGATCCGTATGAGCCGCTCCACCCAGTCGACGTCCTCGTCCGGAGCGACCGCCAAGGGCTCGGGCACCTCCCTGCGGGCGACCACCAGCACCGGCCGCTCGATCCCCTCGGCGTCCCGCGCCGTACCCGTGCCGACCCACTGGTCCCCGTACGCCCACGCCCGTATCGTGACGGCCCGGTCCTCGAAAGGCACGAGGAGAGCCGCGCCCCTGGACTCGTCGACCGTCGGATCGGTGAAGCCGTCGAGGACGAGGGTGCGCGGGGCGCCGTACCTGCCGTCGAGCAGGTCGGTCAGGTGCCGCGCATCCAGGTCGCTGGGCAGGTACATGTAGCCGTCCCCCGGGCCGAGTTGGGCCAGCAGGTCGTTGACGGTCGCTTGCGTGAGCTCCATGGCGGACAGTGAAACGCACCGCACTGACAATGGACCTGTTCACAGAGGGACCTGTCGTCAACTGGAGGGGCGTTGGATCCAACACCTCCCAGAGTCGTCGCCCGGGCCGCGGGTCCAGCCGGCACCGGGCAGGTCGCCGACGTGGCAACGGTGGTGGTCATGGGGCCTGCTCGGGTCAGCCGGCCCGGACGGTGAACGGCACGGTGATCACGTCTCCGTGGGCGAGCCGAACTGTGCCCACAGCTGGTAGGTCCCGGCGGTGGGGAACTCCGCGTGCACGGCGAGTTCGGGGCCGAACGTCTGGGCGGGCAGGGCGACCCCGTCGACACGGCGAAGCGCCTTCTCCACCCGGCTCACGCACGAGGCGCACGTCATGCCGCCGATGTCGGCCGATGGGCCGCGGGACCCAAGCCGTTCGCATGACCGCGGCCGCGAACAGGAGCAGTGCGAGGCCCAGGGCGAAGTTCTGGTAGCTCCTCACGCCCCATTCGAGCCAGCGGATCGCCTCGGCGCCCGCGAAGCGCGCCGGCTTCTCGGTGTACGGGGCGCTCGCCCACGCGTTCACGGCCTGTTTGAGGGCGACCCCGTCCACGGCCTGGAGGACGCCGTACAGCCCCAGCGTCGCCACCGCCGAAGCGGCACCGAATCGCCCCGCCCATCTGGCTGTTCCAGCCTGGACGTCCAGGGCGAAGAACAGGGCGACCAGCCCCGCGAGGAGCACCGCCATGCCCGCGAACTGGCCGAGGTGGACGGCCGTCCAGCTCCCGCTGCCGGCGTACTCGGTGAACACGGCGGGGTGATTGTTCGCGTCCCCATCGGTGTGGAACTGGGTGACCACGATGTACAGGAGCTGTCCCACGAGCAGCAGCGTGGCGGACAGGCGCAGCGACGTGCGGCGCGCCAGGTATTCGGTGTGGACGGGGGTGGCGCTGGGAGCGGGCAGTGTGCGGGGCACGGCAGGCCTCCGGGTGGCGTGCGGAATGGGCGGAGTCATGGGCTGAGGGCGTGGCCCGCCTCGTCGACCGCGGCGATGTCGGCGCGGTCCAGGGGGCGAGTGGCGATGACGGTGACCGTCCCAGCGGCCAGGCCGATGGTGACGGAGCCGACGCTGTCGATGGCGGCGATCTGTTCGGTGACCGTGCGCCGGCAGTGCGCGCGGGTCGTGTCCTCGTCCTCGAAGGTGGTCGAGGCGATGGAGGTGCTGGACTGCAAGGGCGATTCCCCGAGGTGCTGGTGGTGGTGCCGGTCAGGTGCAAGCGTCGGCCCGGGGGTGGGTGCGTCTCACCGGGGAAATCGCCGGGTTTTCCGCCGGGGTCGGCCCGGTCGGGGACGGTGCGTTCCGTGGCTGCTGACCGTGGCGCAGGGCTTGCCACGGGGACGGCGAGCGCGGTGAGGAGGAGCAGGACGGCAAGGACGCCGACGGTGATGGCGAAAGCCCGGTGCTAGGCGACGATCAGCCCGGCTTGTGCGGCGAGGTCGCCGGCTGTCGCGGTGAGCCCGGGGACACCGAGCGTGGCGCCGATCTCATGGCCGGTCGTCGTCAGCCTCGAGGACGGTCCGGAACCCTTGGTGGGCACGTCGCCCGTCGCACGACGTCGATGGCGGCGGACATCGGCCCGACACCGGCGCCGACGAGCAGGAAGCCCGGCGGTCCGATGCCGGCGTCCGAGGTACCGCCGGCGTCGGAGGTTCCGGCGGCACCGGCGGCCGGCAGCACACCTGCGGCCGGCCGCCGTGCCGAGGGCCAGGGTGCGGGCGCCAGAGCGACCGAGTTGTGCGCGGCCGGCCCACGGGGCGACCGGTGCCTGTGCGAGGGGGCGCCGGTTCGGCGGCGGGGTGGGCCGACGGGACTCCCGCTCGGAATCGGGTGATGGTCAGCTGCCACGCTCGCCGCAGGTGATCACTTGCGCCGGTGTCTTCACCGGCGCGTTCGGTACCGTTGGGCTCGTGCTGGCCGGACGGGATCCTGAACGCGCGGCGATCGCCGCCCTGCTCGACGCCGCACGCACCGGCAGCGGCGGCGCGCTGGTGGTGCGTGGCGTCGCCGGGGTCGGCAAGTCGGCGCTGCTGGGCGACGTGTTGGCAACCGCGTTGGACCTGCGGGTGCTGCGCGCCTCCGGCGTGGAGTCCGAATCGCCGCTGGCCTTCGCCGCACTGCAACGGCTGCTGTGGCCGCTGCGCACCCGCATCGATGCCCTGCCTGCGCCGCAGGCTGCGGCACTGCGCGCGGCGATGGGTGAGACCGAGGGCGAGGGCGACCGCTTCCGCGCGTTCCTCGGCACGCTGAGTCTGCTCGCCGACGCTGCCGAAGAGACGCCGCTGCTGGTCGTCGTCGACGACGCGCACTGGCTCGACGACGCGTCGGCCGCGGCGCTGCTGTTCGCCGCCCGCCGACTCCAGGCGGAGCGCGTGGCGCTGCTGTTCGCCGCCCGCGACGGCGACGCCCGCCAGTTCGACGCGGGGGACCTGCCCGCCATCGTTCTCGGCGGCGTGAACGGTGCCGACGCTCACGCGCTGCTGTCCGAACACACCGGGACCGACATCGATCCGGCGGCTCGCGACCAACTGGTGGCGGGCACCGGTGGCAACCCGCTCGCGCTGGTCGAGCTGGCCGGGATGCTCACCGCAGACCAACTGAGCGGCCGGGCGCCGCTGCCCACCCCGCTGCCGCTGACCGGCGGTGTGGAGCGCGCCTTCCTCGACCGCTTCCGCCGCCTCGACGAGACCGCGCAGCGGTTCCTGCTGGTCGCCGCGACCGACGACACCACCCGCCTGACCGTGGTCCGCGACGCCGCCGAGCGCCTCGACGCCGCTGATACCGCCCTCGACGCGGTGGAGCTGTCGGGGCTGCTGCGCGTCGACGGCGACGCCGTCTCCCCCTACCACCCGCTGGTGCGCTCGGCGGTCTACCGGGCGGCCACCAGCGCGCAACGCCGCGCCGCGCACCGTGCGCTCGCCGACGTGCTGACCGGCGACCCCGAGCGGCGGGCCTGGCACCTGGCCGCGGCCGCCGACCGGCCCGACGAGGACGTCGTCGCCGCCCTCGACAGGGTCGCCGAGCGCGCCGCGGCCCGCGGTGGTCACGAGGCGGCGGCCGCCGCGTGGGCCCGCGCCGCCGAGCTCACCGCCGGCGGTGAGGCCCGTGGCCGGCGGCTGTACCGGGCCGCGTCCTCGGCCTGGCTGGGCGCGCACCCTTCGCGCGCCTCGGCGCTCGCCCAGGCCGCCGCGGCAGACGTGACCGATCCGCCGGCGCGTGCGCAACTGCTCGCACTGCAGGGGCAGATCGAGTGGAACACCCGCTCGCTGAACGACGGCTACGACCTCATCCTGCGGGCCGCCGAGGTCGCCGCCGATGGAGACGCGACACTGGTGGCGCAGCTGGCGATGCTCGCCGCGTCGCTGGCGGCGTTCGGCGCCCGGTCCCCGCGCGCGGTGGACCCGACCGCGCTGGTGGCCGAGCCCGCGCCGGACGCGCCGCCCCCGGTGCGGGCCGCCTGGGCCCTCCTGCACGGCTTCGGCGCCGTCGCCCGCAGCGACTGGGCGCCCGCCGCGGAATCCTTCCGGTCCGCGTTCAGCCTCACCGACGACGCCCCGGTCGAGGACCATCTGCTGCAACCCAACCTGGGCATCGCCGCGATGCTGATCGACGACGACGAACGCGGACTGCGGCTGCACGAACAGCAACTGACCGCCGCCCGCCGCGCCGGCGCGCTGACCATGGTCGAGCACGCCCTCACGCGCGGGGCCCACTTCCAGATCGCGACCGGCGCCTGGCCGAAGGCCGCCGGCGCCGCCGCCGAGGCGCTGCCGCTGACCGTCGGCACCGGCCACCCGGGGCTGACCGCACTGCCCACGGCACAACTCGCCCTGGTCGCGGCGCTACGCGGAGACGACGTCACCGACCGTCACCTGGACAAGGTCACCGAGATCCGGGACAAGCACCCGGTCGGCATCACCGACGGCCTCGTCGCCGACCTGACGCACTGGACCCGCGGGCTGCGCGTGGTCACGCAGCCCGCTTCCGCGCTGCACCATCTCGAGCAAATCGAAGGGCCGGCCTGCCGCCGCCTGGCCGCTCTCGACCTGTTCGACGCCGCCATCCGCGGCAACCGCCCCGGTCTCGCCCGCACATGGCTGGCAGAGCTGGAGCAGTTCGCCGCGGGCACCGGTCTGCCGGCCGCGACCGCGGTCGTCGAACACGGCCGTGCCCTGCTCGCAGCCGGCAGCGACGCCGAGGCCCACTTCCAGCAGGCACTGGCCGCGCACGCCGGCTCGCCGCGGCTGCCCAACCGGGCCCGCACTCATCTGGCCTTCGGCGAACACCTGCGCCGCGTCCGCCGCAGGGTCGACGCCCGCGAGCATCTGCGCACCGCGCTGGCGCTGTTCGAGGGCCTCGGCGCCACCTCGTGGGCTCAGCGGGCCGCGCAAGAGCTGCGCGCCTCCGGCGAGAGCGTCCGCCGCCGCGACGTCGCCACCGCCACCGAGCTGACCCCGCAGGAGCGCCAGGTCGCCGCCCTGGTCCGGCAGGGCCTGTCGAACCGGGACGTTGCCGCGCAGCTGTTCGTCAGTTCACGCACCGTCGACTTTCACTTGAGAAACTGCTACGCCAAGTTGGGCGTCGCCTCCCGCGCCGAGCTCACCGCTCTCCCCCTCGACCTGTGACCGGCACGGATCTGCGCCTTCCACCCGAGTTCAGGACCGGTGCCGCACGAAGTAGGCGTAGGCGAACCCCTCGCCCGCGCGTGGTGCCCGGGTCCAGGACCGGGTGGTGAAGGTGCGAAGCCTGCCCTCGGTCAGCGCGAAGCGGGGAAGCGAGAGCCCGAGTTCGGTATGCAGGGCCTCCAACGCACGCCGTTCGCAGTCCAGTTCAGCTTCCCCGGGGCGGAACAGCCGCGTGGGGTCCAGAGCCTCGGGTATCGCGCCGGAGCGCTGGATCTCCGAACCCCGCACGGTGAACGCGTAGAGCTCCTCGCCCTGTTCGGCCACCGATAGGTGGAACGCGGCCGGGTGCTCACCCGGGGACGGGCGCCTCGGTTCGCGCCACACCACCACCGCGCGGCCGGACGAGGAGGCGGCCGGAGCGGGAGACAGGAACAGCTTGTTCAGGTGGCGGTGGGAGTGGCCGTCGAAGGCGAAGGCCCACGCGTCGGCGGTCCGGCCGACGGCGACCACGGCCCGGTCCTCCCAGAGTTCCACGCCCTCCCGTTCGTGGGGCTCGGGTGCCCGCCAGGACGCCTTGCGCGGATCCGTGGGCGCGCTCAGTTCGGCGCCTTCCTCGCCGATCAGGGCGAGGAGCCGGGCGGGGTCGATCCCCTCGACCCAGACACAGCGGTATCCGTCGAGCGGCCGCCGGTTCGCCGCAGGCTCCGTCAGCCAGGCGAGGCCCGGCGGATCGAGATCGGGCACCGGCTCTGGAGCGGGTCCCGTCTCCCCGGCCCGCGGTGTCGCGAGGATTTCCCGCCCGCGCTCCGGGGTGATCAGCGGACCCAGGACCGGATCGGCGAGCAGGCCGATCGGGGCGATCAGCGAGGGCCCGGGCGCCTCCCACAGCGGGAGCGCGTCCCGCAGTACCCGCCACGCGGCATCGGTCGCGCCCCAGCGGGCCGACTCGCGGGCCTCGGCGACGGCCCGGCCCCATGGACCGGGAGGCGCATAGCGATGGGTGCCGTCCCGCATCGTGCTCAGTACGGCCTCGGCGGTCTTCCGGGCGGCCCCGCGGGCGGTCATCATCCCGAGCCAGTGGTCGTCCCCGCCCAGCCGCCATTCGCCGCGTGCGGGCGTCATGGCCTCGACGGGCAGCACCTCGGGCAGGTAGCGCGGGTCGGCCACCAGGTTGCCGTAACCGCGGGAGCTGCACGGAGCCGGCAGATGCCGGAGCTGGTTCAGCAGGACCGCGCTCCGTGGCCGACCGAAGGACAGCGCCTCCTCGAGCAGGGGCAGGGCCTCCTCGTACCGTCCGCGCAGGGCCAGCAGGCGGGCCTCCTCCACACGGGCGTCCTGGGCGCGCGTGGTCGCGTTCACGAAGTCGGGTCTCTCCACCCGGTCGGAGTGGAAGCCGCGGTACATGGCTTCCATGTACGCGCGGAACGAGGGATAACGGTCCGGCAGTTCACCGCTCCAGCCCTTGTAGACGTACAGCGCCCACTCGCCGTCCTGGTCACTGTCGCCCGGGTCGAGCAGGGCGTACGACATGTCGGAGTCCGTCTCCAGCCGTAGTGCCCGCTGCCACATCCCGGCCAGCAGGACGTCCTCCTGGCGCGGGTTGTCTCCCAAATTCTCCTCGTACTGTCGGGTCATGCCGTACGGATCCTGGAACCAGTCGATGTCCGCGGCGCCGCCGAGCTGATAGACCCCGGCCGTCTGGTCCACGTGCCACCCGTCACTCACGGCCAGGAACTCCCGGTACGAGGGCGGCAGCCGCCTTCCCAGCCGCTGCTCGGCCGCGGCGATCGCCGCCTCGTCCGCCCCGGGCCTGCCCAGGGGAACGGCGGTCTGCCCGCAGTCCTCGTCGTCGTCCGCGCGCGGAACCCACTCCTCCTGCCAACGTCCGAGGAAATCGTGCCAGTTGAAAGACTCACCACTCATGGCCGGATGGTGTCATCCGACACTGACAACGGCGCCCCGACCACCCTTCACCCGGGCGGGACGACGTCGGTCTTTGCCTGCGCTGCGTGTGCGTGGCGTTCGGCGAGGAGGGCGAAGGCGGTGGCGAGCCGGGGTGGGCTGACGGCATCGATTTCGGTGTCGTAGCGGCCGAGGGCGGCGGCGAGTCCGGTCCATGACCAGGAGCCGAGGATGACACGGCATCGGTCGGGGCCGAGTTCCTCGACCATGCCGTCGGGGGTGAAGGGGGCGACGGCGTGTGCGGACAGGTGGAGGACGGCCTCGCCTCGGCACGGCCAGTCGGCGGTTGTGCCGTCCGTGCCGCGGAAGCGGCCGGTGATGAAGGCGGACACGTCGTCGTTGGGGAGCGGCCTGGGAGTGAAGCGTGGTCCGTTGGGGGTGCGGACGCTGATGCGGTCGGCGCGGAAGGTGCGCCAGTCCTCTCGGTCGAAGTCGCAGGCGAGGAGGTACCACTTGCCGCGCCACGTGAGGAGGTGATGCGGCTGTGCCCGGCGTGGTGGCGCGCTGGTGCCGGCTGCGGGTTGATGGTCGAAGCGCAGTTCCTCGCGAGCGCGGATGATCTCCGCCAGGGTGAGCAGGAGTTGCGGGTCGGTCGTCGTGGCAGCGTGTGTATCGGTGCGCGGGGACGGCGCCGACGAGATCAGCGCCCTGTGGGACAAGCTCGCCCAGGGCTCCACCATCGTGCGCCCGCTGGAAAAGGCCCAGTGGGCCCCGCTGTACGGGATGCTCACCGACCGCTTCGGCGTGACCTGGGTTCTGGACGTCGCCGCGCCCCACAACGGCTGACCCATCCCCGCCGGCACCCGACGCGATCTCAACCGGGCCACCCTCGCGCGGCAACACCTGCGCCGCGAGCACCGGATCGGACCGGTGCGCGTCAGCCGTCTACTCCGCCGCCACGATGCGTTCGACCGCGGCCGTCACCAGTTGTTCACGCTCTGCTTCCGTGAAGACGTCCGGCAGGGTGAGCTGCTCGACGATCAGCCAGTTCAGAGCCAGCATGAGCAGCTTGACGGCCATGGCGTCGCCAGGGAGGCCGGAGGCCTCGTGGTAGGCCACGTTGGCGTCGACGTCGGCCCGGACTCGCTCGGTGAGGACCTTGCGCAATTCGGGGCGGCGGGTGGCCTCGAGGCGGAGTTCGAGCAGCGCGAGGTATCCGGTGCGGAAGCGGGCGATGCGGCCGACGAGTTCACGCATCAGCTCCGCGTAGGTTTCCCGGTCGCGGCCGGCCGCCTGCTGGCGGGCGATCGTGGCGTCGTCGGGCTTGAGCCGCTCGTACACACGGGCGCCGGCCTGGGTGAGCAGGTCGTCGCGGCTGGCGAAGTAGTTGGACGCGGTGCCGGCCGGTACGGCGGCCTCGGTGTCCACCGCCCGGAACGTCAGACCACGTGCTCCTTCCCTGGCCAGCACCTCGATCGCGGCGTCGACGAGGGCGGCGCGCCGCTGGTCGTTTCGCCTCACCATTGACATCACTCCAACTGTAGTACTACGTTCAAACCACTTCATCTAGAGTACTACGTATGGAGCCATCAGAGATGCGAAAGCTCGTGTACTACGTCGGTGTCACGCTCGATGGCCGCATCGCCGGCCCCGGCGGCGAGTACGACTTCTTCCCCGCCGGCGACGAACAGCAGACCGCCGCCTACTTCTCCTGGACCAACACGCTGTACCCCGAGACCGTTCCGACCGCCCACCGTGCCGCCGTGGGCCTCACCGACGCGCCCAACCGGCGCTTCGACACCATCGTCATGGGCCTCGGCACCTACCGCCCCGCCTTCGACGCGGGGATCACCAGCCCGTACGCGCACCTGCGCCAATACGTGGTGTCCAGCACCCTCAAGCCCGACACCGACCCCGCCGTCACCGTCGTCCCGGGCGACCCACTCGCCCTCGTCCGCGAACTCAAGCAGCAGGAGGGCACCGGCCTGGACATCTGGCTCTGCGGAGGCGGCAAGCTCGCGGGCGCCCTCCTGCCCGAGATCGACGAACTGGTGGTCAAGAACTACCCGGTGGTCGCCGGCGCCGGAATCCCGGCTTTCGACGGCGCCTTCAACCCCACCGTCTTCCATGTCGCCGAGCGCACCGCCTTCCCCAGCGGAGTCACCCTCACCCACCTCACCCGCCGCCACTGACTTCGGAAGCGTGATGTCGTTGGGGGCTGACGGGGTGTGACCGTCACGGTATGCCGTCTATCAGGTATCCGCAGGGTGGTGGGCTGACGCCTGGACGGCACGCGGTTCGTGAGCGGATCCGGATGGAGGCCGCCGAACGGTTCGGCGCCGGTGCCTCCAACGCGGAGGCCGCCAAGGATTTGCGGGTGAGCCTGCGCTCGGTTCAGCGGTGGCGCCGAGCCCGGCAAGACGCCGGCACGGACGGTTCCGGAACCGGCGTCGTCCATCACGGTGCGGCGCGAGGCACGGCGGCGGGCTCCGGCGGGACCGGCTCGCGGCGTGCCCGGCATCAGGTCAGCGTCAGTTCCGGCTTGTACATGTCCAGCCACAGTGCCAGGTTCACGGTACGTTCGAGACCGCGCCGCGACGCCAGCGTGACCTGCGGGGCGTCCCGGTGGGCGGCTTGGTGCACCCGGTCCCGGTCGAGCAGGTCGAAGACCGGGTGGGAGGGGCGGGCGAGGATGTCCCTGACGTGTTCCTGGATGGCGACGGCGTACTTCGGGTCCTGGGTCGACGGGTAGGGGCTCTTGGTCCTGTCGTACACGGACCGCGGAATCAGGTCGGCGGTCGCCTCCCTGAGCAGGCTCTTCTCCCGCCCGTCGAACGACTTCAGCGACCAGGGAGCGTTGTACACGTACTCAACGAGCCTGTGGTCGCAGAACGGCACCCGCACCTCCAGCCCGACCGCCATGCTCAGGCGGTCCTTGCGGTCCAGCAGGACCCGTACGAACCGGGTCAGGTGCAGATGGCAGATCTTCCGCATCCGGTACTCGAAGTCGCTCTCCCCGTCGAGGCGGCGGATGTCGGAGGTGGCGGCGCAGTAGCTGTCGGCGACGTACGTCTTCAGGTCCAGGGCTTCGCTGAGAGCGGGGCTCAGGACGCCGGAATCGCTGCCGAAGCGCTGGGCCTGGGCCATCCATGGGAAGGTGTCGGCGCGCCGGGCCTCCTCGTCGAAGAACTGGAGGTAGCCCCCGAAGACCTCGTCGGCCGACTCGCCGGACAGCGCGACCGTGGAGTGCTCGCGGATCGCCCGGAGGAGCAGGTAGAGCGAGGAGTCCAAATCGCCGATGCCCACGGGCAGGTCGCGTGCCCGGATCGTCTCCGCCCGTACGTCGAGGTCGGCGAGGGCCTGCGCGTCGAGAAGGATGTCCTGGTGCTCGGTGCCGGAGGCGCGGGCGACGTCGTGCACGTACGGGCTGTCGGGTGTGGCGCGCAGCTCGTCGGCGACGAAGTCGTCGGCGTGTCCCACGAAGTCCACGGCGAAGCTGCGCACCTTCTCGCCGTTTTCCGCCAGTTGGCGGGCGGCCAGGGCGGTCAGCGCGGAGGAGTCCAAGCCTCCCGACAGCAGCATGCAGCGGGGGACGTCGGCGACGAGCTGGCGGCGCACGATGTCGTCGAGCAGTGAACGCACGGTGGCGATGGTGGTGGCTCGGTCGTCGGTGTGCGGACGGGTCTGAAGTTGCCAGTAGACGTGTCGGCGCGTCCCCTGCCGGTCGACGGTGACGACGGTGCCGGGCTCCAGTTCGCGCATGCCGTCCCACACGGCGTGTCCGGGTGTCTTGACCATCGCGAACACTTCCCGCAGGCCGTCGAGGCGGATCCGGGCGGGGGCCAGTGGATTGGCGAGGATGGCCTTGGGCTCGGAGCCGAACAGCACGCCGTCGGAGGTCGGGTAGTAGTAGAACGGCTTGATCCCCATACGGTCGCGGACCATCACGAGCCGGTTGTGGCGGCCGTCCCACACCGCGAAGGCGAACATGCCGTTGAGCCGTCTGGCGAGCCCCTCCTCCCATTCGAGGTAGGCGTGCAGGACCACCTCGGTGTCCGACTCGGTCGTGAAGCGGTGGCCCAGACCGGTCAGTTCCTGGCGCAGTTCGGTGAAGTTGTAGGTCTCCCCCGAGTAGACGAGCACCACGGTGCCCTCGGGTGTCCGGACGCTCATCGGCTGCCGCCCGCCGGGGAGGTCGATGATCGCGAGTCTGCGGTGGCCGAGGGCGGCGGGCCCCTCGGCCCAGGTGCCGCAGTCGTCCGGGCCCCGGCAGGACATGGTCTCGGTCATCGCGTCCAAGGTCGCGCTCTCGGACCTCAGATCACGGTCGAAGGACACCCAGCCGGTGATCCCGCACATGTGTTACCTCCCGCGTCCGGCCTCCGGGCCGAGCCCGCTCACCTGCGGCTTCTCGCAGCCAATCCCGGCGAACCAGTTTGTGTTCAGCTGTGGGACGAGCGTGTGTCACGTGCGGAATGCGGTCGGCCCGTCCGCACCCTGGTCGGCGCCGCCCGCCCCCTCGGTTCGGACCGGCTTTGCCTTCCCTGCACACGCCTGGGAGCCTCGCCCCGACCGCGACCGCCGGGTTCCGGGCCGCGGCCGTCGGCTCTCGGCCCGCTGTAAAGAATTACCCAAGTTCGCGCGCCGCCGGTCCGGCCCAGCGGCTTTCGGCTCCTTTCGGGTGGAAGAACTGTCCATCGAATGGCTCTGTACAGAAATCGGTGGTCGCGCTGCGTGGCGGTCACCGCAGGAGGATGCGAAGGCGAAGGAGGGCGAGGTCTGCACGGCCGTACAACTGCCCCGTGATCCGTTCGGTGCGGATGGTGACCGGCCTCGGCCGCGGTCCCCATCGGCGGCGCCGAGCTGTCCGGGTCCGTGCACGAGCCGTCGGACCGCGGCGGCAAGGGGTTCTGCGACATCACGACGGTGTGGATCGGGGCCTGACCCCGTCGCGGGCGCGGGTCGCCAGGCGCGCTCCCGCGCACAGGCCGTGCAGCAGGTCGCACCCCGAACTGTGGCCGACGGCGAGCAGGGCGGTGACCGGGCCGGACGAGTCGCCACCGGTCGCGGCGGCCCGCAGCAGCGCCGCGACCTGAGGGATGCACAGGCCTTCGGCGGCCTGCCGGAGAAGGGCCGCGGAGACCGGCGGCGTCAGCCTGTCCGCCTCTGCCGCGATATGTGCAAGGGCCGCGAGCCAGTCCGGCGGGCGCCGCCGCACCTGGGCGGCGAGCAGCAGTCCGCACAGGAAGTCGTCCCCGGAGGGTGTCGCGCCGGGGCCGAGGCCGAGCAGGGCGCGGGCCGCGCGCCGCCGGGCCGCGGTGCCGCCGTGCGCGAGCATGCGCACGAGAGCACGGGCGACGGGGCGGAGCTCGGTCGGCAGCGGCCGGGGCGGGCGGAGCGTGGCGAGCCGGTCGAGTACCGGGCCGGGTGGGGTGTCCTGGGCGCGGGGCGGCGCCCAGAACTCCCCCGTGGTCAGGCGCAGGGACCCGATCGCGATCCGGCCGGCCCCGACGCGTCCCGTGCGGCCGGGGATCAGCCCGTGGAAGGGCCGGTCCCCCGCGGCGCGCGGCAGGACGACGGCGGCCGGCACTCGCACGGCGCCGGGCACCACCAGGGCGAGCGGATCCCGCTGTCCGTGCGGGTGCAGATACAGGGCCTGCCGGGCGACGGCGATGGCGCGGGCGGGTCGGGCGGGGCCCGCCAGGACGTCGCGAGCCAGTTCGCTGACCAGGCCCGGCAGGGAGGTCGGGCTCATGACGTCCGTGTGTCCTCCCGTTCCTCGTCCCGCGGTACGGGGAAGGCGGCGAGCGCCTTGACGAAGCACTCCATCGGGGCGTGCACGAGTCCGGCTCCGATCTGCCCGATGCCCGGTTCGCGGTGGGCGATGCCGGTGGTGACGACGGGTTCGATGCCGGTGTCGACGACGGCACGCAGATCGATCCCCACGGGCGAGCCGAGGCCGCCGAGGGCGGGCAGCCGGTACGCCTCGTGCCGGGCGAGGGTGATGCGGGCCATGTCGCGACTGGTGCGCAGCGCCTGGTCGACGGTGCCGCCGACGAACCCGGTGATGGCGGGGGCGGCGGCGAGCGAGAAGCCGCCGAGGCCGTTGGTCTCGGTGATGGCGCTGTCGCCGATGTCGGGGTTGGCGTCCTCGGGCCCGTATCCGGCGAAGTAGAGCCCCTCGATGCGGGCGGCGGGCGCGGTGAACCAGGCGTCGCCGAGGCCGCTGACGCGGATGCCGACCTCGACGCCGTTGCGGGCGAACGCGGTGACGAGGGTGGAGTGGGGCACGCCGTGCGCGGCGGACGTGGCCAGCTTGGAGGCGGCCATGGAGAAGTTCAGGAACCAGTAGTGGTTCGCGGCGAGGAACTCCAGGACGTCCGGGCCGTGGTCCGTCCGGGCCAGCGGGGCGGCGATCTCACGCAGGAGCAGCGCGGACGCGGCCGTGTTGCGGCTGTGGCACTCGTCGCCCATCTGGAGGGCCTGTGCGGTGATCGCGCGCAGGTCGACCCCCTCGGGCAGGGTGCCCAGGACGGTGTCCAGGGTGGGGGCGAGCACGTCGGCCATCCAGCGCAGCCGCTCCATGACGTCGTCGCCGAGGGCGCCGTAGCGCAGACAGCGTCCGGCGCCTTCGTTGAGGTTGGCGTACGCGCGGCGCCCGGTGGCGGGGTCCTCGACGACGAGCACCGGCATGGACGGGGACGTGATGCCGCCCATCGGCCCCACGGCCTCGTGGTGGTGGCACGGCTCGAAGCGCAACGCCTCGGAGTCCGCGAGGAGTTCGGCCTTCTCCGGGGTGTCGGCCCAGCCTTCGAGCAGGGCGGCGCCGATCACGCCGGCGCGCATCGGCCCGCACATGTCGGCCCAGCCGATGGGGGGTCCGGCGTGCAGCAGGACACGTTCGCCGGTGGCGCGGTCGTCGAGGACGGGCAGTACCTCGCGGGCCGGGCGGACATCGCGCCACAGCGGCCGGGCGGCGAGCAGGCGTGCGACGGCGGTGCGGTTGGCCTCCTCGACGAGCGGATGGGCGGTGAGCTCGGCGAGGTTCCAGCCGGCGTCCGGGTCGCCGCCGGCCGGGGGGCGCCAGTCGAGGGTGTCGACCTGGGCGCCCCCGGTGCGCGGGACGTCGGCGAAGCCGGCGATGCCGACGGCGGCGATCCGGGCCGGGGTGTCGCCCGTGCCGAGGAGGGCGGGCGCGGTGGGAGCGTTCATGCGGGGTCTCCTGACGTGGTCGGGCGGAGGCGGGCGGCGGGTCATCCGGTCGACGTCAAGTCCCCTGTCCCCACGGGGCCGTGTGCCGCAGAGCCGGTCAGGGCCACGGCCCATTCGGCCGCGTCCGTGCTGGTCGGTGCGAGGTGGGCGCCCGCCTGCGCGAGGCGGCCGCGCTGGGCCGCGGTGCCCTGCGGGTCACGCTCGGTGCCGACGACGAACGCGAGCACCGGCGGCCGTTCGGCCGCAGGTACCCGGTCCAGTTCGGCGGCGAGCGCGGCGGCCGGGTCGGGGCCCGCGCCGTGGCCGAGGACCACGTCGAGGAGGACTGCGGCGGTGTTCGGGTCGTGCAGCGCGGCGCGCAGATGGGCGGCGCGGACCGTCGGGTCGATCATCGGGTGCGGGCGCCCGGCGGTGTAGGCGTCGTCGCCGAGGTCGAGCACCAAGTGCCGCTCGGGCAGGGCGATGTCGCCGCCCGGAGCGAAGGGCCGCACTGCGGTGACCGCGTCGGGCAGCAACTGCCGGGCCTCGTACGCGAAGGTGCCGCCCGCGTACAGGGCGCGCAGGTGGCGGCCGCGGCCCGGGGTCACCGAGGGCGGCGTCCAGGCAGGCGGCGGGGTGGCACCGAGGGCGGTCAGCGCGGTGCGGGCCGCGTCCCGCAGGGTGCCGACGACGGTGACCCGGCCGCGGGAGGCCGCCCGGTCGGGGCCGAGGAACGCGGCGACGACGGGCTTGTCCGCGCGTGCGGCGCGGGCCAGGACGCGTTCGGCGACGTCCGGCGCCGGCGGCTTGGAGACCAGGACGATCAGGGCGCAGCCGGGATCGGCGTCGAGCAGGTCGAGCGCGTCGAGCGTGGTGCGCGCGCCGACCTCGGCGCTCAGGTCGCGCCCGCCGGTCCCGATCATCTGCCGGACGCCTTCGCCGGCGGCGTCCAGGAGGCACGACACCTGTTGAAGTCCCGTGCCGGAGGCGCCGATCAGGCCGATGCGGCCGGGACGCAGCGCATTGGTGAAGCCGAGCGGAATCCCGTCGAGGAGCGAGGTGCCGCAGTCGGGCCCCATGGCGAGCAGTCCCTGCCGGTGGGCCTCCTGCTTGATCCGGATTTCCTGGGCGAGCGGCACGTTGTCGCTGAAGACGAAGGCGTGCATGCCGAGCCGCAGCGCCTTGAGGGCCTCGGCGGCGGCGTAGGGCCCGGGGGTGGAGATCAGGGCGAGGCTGGTCGCGGGGTCCGCCTCGACCAGGGCACGCGGCACCATCTCCCCCACCGCTCCCCTGGGTTGTGCGTCCTGGGCCGGCTGATCGAGGAGTGCGGGCACCTCGTCGATGGCCCGCTCGACGGCTTCGGCCGTGCCGCGCAGGGCGACGACGAGATCGGCGGGGCGGGCGGCGCGCCCCTCGTCGGTGAGCAGCCCGGCATCGGCGAGCAGCCGCAGATTGGGCTCGGTCGCCATGACGAGGCTGGCGGCCTCGATGCCAGCCAGGCCGGTGAGATGCTGGGCGGCGCGCATCAGGGCGACGGAGTCGGCATAGGCGTCGTGCCGTACGGAGTTGGTCGTGTGCGTCGCGGTCGACGCGGCGGACTCCGGGGCGGTTCGGGCGGCGGTTGCGGTCGGGGTCGGCTCCATGGGTCGACCGTACGGCCGCTCCGGGGGGTGCTGTCTTCGGCGACCGGTGCCAGCGAGTGGACGCCGATCACCGGCAGCGGCTGACAGTGCCCGCGGGCGCGTCGTGCCTCAGCGTCGTCGGGACACCGCTCGTTCCCCGACGACTCGAAAGGTGTCGCTCCTGTGCGGCCTCGCCGGCCGACGCGAGCGCATCACCACGGCGCTCGCCCTGTTCGCACTTGGCGTCGACCAGTGGATGACGGGCGCCACCGTCACCCCGGACGCCACGCGGTTCGCACGGAGCGACAGGGCCGTGCGGACGACCACGCCGGCCGAGTCCGGCCGCCGACTGCTTCCAGTTGCGCCGGGCCACTTCGACCCGTCGGAGGCGGCGGTCGCGGTCGTCAACTGGCGTGCGGTGGCGGCGTTCGCGGGGGGCGTCGGGATCAATGTGCTGCTCGGGTTCGGTCTCGGCGACCGCCTGTGGCACGTCCTGCCGCTGACCGGTGCGGGGCTGCATCCGCTGCTCCCGCTGGCGCGACGGCGTGCCCCGCGGGCGGCCGCCGCGGCACCGGTCAGCGTGCGCGTGCGCTGAGCAACCGGTGTGCGTGGACGGCCAGTTCCGTCTGCAGGCGGCGCATCGGGTCCTTGTCCGGGGTGCCGGTGAGCCGCTCGATCTGCTTGAGTCGGTAGCGCAGCGTGTTGTAGTGGATGTGGAGTTCCTCGGCGGCCTCCACGCCGTTGCGGTCGTGCCGCAGGTACACGGCGAGGCTGTGCACGAGGCTGCCGTCGTTCCCGGCGTCGTAGCGCAGCAACGGGCCGAGCGTGTCCTCGACCAGGGCCTGTAGTTCGGATGCGGGCAGTTGGTCGAGCAGCCGGTAGAGGCCGCTCTCCTCGTGGAGGCGGACGAACGACCCTGCGAGGCCGTCGAGTTCGCGGCCGAGGGCGAGCGCGGACAGGGCCTCGCTGTGGCTGAGGTGCAGATCGGCGAAGTCGTCGCGGACGGTGCCCGCGGCGACGGCCACGGTCCGCCCCGGGCAGGCGGCGGTGACGGCGCGGCGCAGGCGCTCGCAGGCGCGGCGCAGCGCGGTGCGGTCCGGCCCGCCCGGGGCCACCAGCAGGGTGAGGCCGTCGGGGGTTCCCCAGGCCGGGGTGTCCGCGCCGAGGGCGGTGCGGGCGGCGGCGAGCAGCCGGTCCTCGGTGAGACGGGCGCCGCCGCCCTCGGGGGCCGACGCGGCCTCCACCACGACGGCGGCGCGGGGACGTTCCAGGTCCCAGCCGAGGGCCGCGGCCCGGCGCGCCGACTCGGCACGGTCGCGCGGCGGGTGGGAGACGAGTTCGGTCAACAGCAGGGTCCGGTAACGGCGTTCACGTTCGGCCAGCACCCGCTCCTGCACGGCCAGCATGGCCGCGAGACTCGCCACGTGCTCCACGGCGGTGACCTGGTCCGGTTCGGGTTCCTGGCCGTCCGCCGTCCACAGGGCCACGTCGCCGCTGGGCCGGTGGTCGACCGTGATGGGCCGGGTGAGAGGCGCCACGGCGTGCAGCGATACGTCACCGACGGCCGCGAGGACCGTCCCGCCGGCGGCGCGGATGGCGGCGGGGCAGTCGGTCTCGCCCGCGAGCAGAGCGACGAGTTCACGGTAGGACCCGCCGTCGAGGACGGCCCGCGAGAGCCGGTCCCGCAGCGCCTGGGACCGTTCGAGGGCGAGGGCCTGGCGGTTGACGACGGTGCCGATGACCTCGGAGAGAATGTCGTTGAGCATCACGTGGCCTGGCAACTCGACGACGGGGAAGGCGATTTCGTCGGCACAGCGCAGCAGCCGGTCGGGCAGCCGCGGCAGATACGGGCCGACCTTCACGCCGAGGGCGGCGAGGCCGCGGGCGGCCAGTTCGGGCACGAGATCCGTCAGCGCCTCTTCGTCGTCGCGCACCGCGTAGGCGGTGGTGAGCAGAAACTCGCCACCGCGCATCCAGCGGATGATGTCCGGCACTTCCATGATGTTGGCGACCCTGATTGCGCGCCCGGCGCCGGCCCGCCCGGCCGCCAGGCGGGCGCCCGCGAGAGCGGGCAGCTCCAGCGCCCCTGCCACGGTCAGGACTCCGGCAGGGGTGCGCGCAGGCAGCGCCGAGGCGGCACGGGCTGAGGTCACGCAGCTCACTATGGGCGGCCGCCCTGTCCCTGTAAACGGCCAGGACGCGAGTGTGTATACAATTCCCGGCAGCCGCCGACGGCTTCTGTCGTCATGCCCACGGACACTGTCAGCGAGCGTCAACGCGCACGCGTCCACACTGGCAATCGCTGCCCATGACCCTCTGCGCCGGTGTTCCTATCGTCCTGGCATGACTCCTGGACCCGTACCTTCTCCGAGCCCCGCCCGGGCCCCGTCGCCGCCCGCCGGCGGCCCCGTGACCGTCCTGGCGACCGGCGACAACGCCCTGCCACCCGGGAGCGAGCGTGATCCGCGAGGCGGACTTCACCGCCGGCACCTGACCTGACCCGCCGCAAGCACCGTCCCCGCACCGCCCGCACTCCCCGCACGTACGGTCCCCAACCGCCACGACCACGTGAGGAGAACCCATCGTGAGCGCTCTGCTGCTGCGTCACGCACGCGTCGAGGACTCCCTGGACCCGGCAGACATCCGGGTCCGGGACGCACGCGTCGAGACCATCGGCCAGGACCTTCAGCCGCCCGACGGCGCGGAGGTGCTCGACTGCGCGGGACGGGTGGTGATCCCGGGGCTCATCGAGGCGCATCTGCACCCCGACAAGGCACTGCTCGACTCCGTCCGGCCCAATCCCACCGGGACGCTCGCCGACGCCATCCGCGTCACCGCCGAACTCAAGGCCGGCTTCACCCGTGACGACGTGCGGGCGCGCGCCGAGCGGGTGCTGCGGATGTGCGTCCTGAACGGGACCACGACCGTCCGCGCCCACCCCGACGTCGATCCGGCGGCCGGTCTCGTCGGCTTCGAGGTGCTGCTTGAACTGCGCGAATCCTGGGCCGACTTGGTCACCCTGCAGGTCGTCGCGTTCCCGCAGGAGGGCGTCTTCCGCGCACCCGGCACGGAGAAGCTGCTGCGCAAGGCGCTCGACGCGGGCGCCGACGCCATCGGCGGCTGCACCTACTCGGAGGCGTCGGTCGCCGACTGCCACCGGCAGGTGGAGCTGGTGCTCGACCTCGCCGCCGAGTACGGGGTACCCGCCGACCTCCATGCGGACTTCGCGGACGACTGCGACGACGAGCGGTTCGCGCTGGCCGAGTTCATCGCGGCCCGCACAGCCGCACGTGGTCTGTCCGGGCGCGTCACCCTGGGCCACGCCACCTCCCTGGGCGGCCGCCCGCCCGCCGAGCGCCGCGCCGTGCTGGCCGACCTCGCCGCGGCGGGCGTGGCCGTGGTGCCGCTGCCGGCGACGGACCTCTTCCTCGGCGGGCGCGGCGACGACACGGCGGTACGCCGTGGCCTCGCCCCGGTGCGGGAGTTGTGGGAGGCGGGCGTGCTCACGGCTTGCGCCACCAACAACATCCGCAACGCGTTCACCCCGTACGGAACCGGTGACGTCCTGGAGGCGGCGCTGCTGCTGGCCCGGCTCGGGCACCTGTCGGGCCCGGCGGACCTGCGCCGGGTGCTGCGCATGGTGACGTACGACGCCGCGCGGGTGATCGGACTGCCGGAGGCGGACTACGGGGTTCGGGAGGGCACGGTCGCGGACCTCGTCGTGCTCGACACGGACGACTACGACTCGGTGCTCCTGGAGCGACCCGTCCGTACCGCGGTGGTCAAGTCGGGCCGTGTGGTGGCCCGTTCGACGTTCGCCACGGAACTCGACAGCTCCCTCGTGACCGGTCTGGGGGCCTGACATGACCGAGACGACCGCCGACCGGCAGGCGACGTCGGCCGAGGCCCCGCCGCCGGGGCGGGAGCGCATACCCCACGAGATCGCGGCGTCGGTGCTGGCGGCCACGACCGCCTTCATCGGTGGCACCGTGTGGCATCTGCCGCCGTGGGCGATCTTCATCCCCTGGGCAGGGATGTTCCTGCGCGGCGGGCCGAACCTCCCCGACGCCAAGCGGCTGTGGTCGGCCATGCCGATGGGTTCGACGTACGCTCTGGTCATCGTGTTGCTGGAGACCCATCAGGGCACGGCCTTCGGCGAGGGCCGGCTCGCCCGCAACGCTTTCGCGGCACTGTGCACCCTCGTCGTGAACTCCGCGCTGATGTACACGGGCAAGCTCAAGCTGTTCTCACTGATCCCTGGCATGTTCTTCGGCTTCGCCAGCTACTTCGCCACGTTCTTCGGCGGGTTCGGCTACGACGTCGGCAACCCGTGGGCGGCGTGGGTGTCCGTGATCGCCATGAACGCGCTGGGGCCGGTGTACGCGTGGCTGTCCATGTCGCTGACGTTCCCGGTGAAGGCACGGTCCTGACGCCTTCGACACCATCCCCCGCGCTCGTCCCCTGGTCCGCCGCGAAGCGCTCGCCACCGCCGCGGCGGCCGGGGCCGCGTGCACCGTGAGCCTGTCCCGCCCGACGGCCGCCGCCTTCGGTGGCGCAACCGCGCAAGAGGACTCCGCAGACGGCGAGTTCGCGGCGCACGGCATGCACATGAGGGAATCGCTCGCAGCCAAGATCGCGAGTGCTCGTGGAGGAGATCCCCTTGTGAACAGCCCTCAGCCGACCGTGCCGTCCCTTCCTACCGTCATCCGGCCGACCCAACCCCTTGCGCGGTCTGGCGGTGTCCACTGGCGCGAAGCCTGTGCCCCGCACCTCCCGAACGCTCGAGGCCGGAGCCGAGCCGGATCTCCCCTCCCTGCCAGCGCTCCCGCAGCCAGCGGTCGTGGCTGGCCAGCACGATCGCGCCGGGCCCGGTGCCCAGCGCCGCCTCCAATTCGTCGCACAGGCGCGGCGACAAGTGGTTGGTGGGTTCGTCGAGCAGCAGCAACTGCGGCGGTCGCGCCACCAGCAGCGCCAGCGCGAGCCGCCTGCGCTGTCCGACCGAGAGCCGGCCGACCGGCTTGTCCAGGTCCGCTTCGTGCATCAGACCGAGCGAGCCCAGCGCTACTGCCTCGGCCCGCTCGGCTCCCAGCGCCAGCTCGTAGGTGTCCCGGACGGACCGGCCCGGACGGGCGAAGACGGTGTCCTGGGCGAGCAGGCCCACAGTCAGTCCGCGCCGCCGCCGTACCTCGCCCTCGGGCGCGAGCCGCCCGGCGAGCACGGCCAGCAGAGTCGACTTCCCGGCGCCGTTCCCACCGGTGACCAGCAGACGGTCGGTCGCCGAAACCTGCGCACTCACCGGTGCGAGCCGGCCCGGTACCCGTACGTCGTCCAGGGACACCAGCGGACCGTCGCCCTTCGCCCCCGGTGCCGCGAGCGCCGTGCTCCTGAAACGCAGCGGCTTCGGTGGCTCACCGACCTGGGAGCGCTCCAGCTCCTCCAGGCGGCGGACGGCGTTGCGCACCCGCCGGGAGATCTGGCTCTGGACCCGGCCCGCGCGGTGGCCGTAGCCCATCTTCTCGTTGTCGCGCGGTCCCCGGTCCGGTGCGACGCGGTGCGCGGTGACCTGAGCGGAGACCCGCAACGCGGCCAGTTCCTCCTGTTCCTCGGCCCAGCGCCGCTCCCAGCGGTCCCGCTCGGCACGCTTCTCCGCCAGGTAGGCGCTGTAGTTGCCGCCGTAGCGGACCGGGCCGTCCATCGCGGGGTCGAGGTCGATCAGGTCCGTGCACACGGCGTCCAGAAAGGCCCGGTCGTGGCTGGCCACCACGACGACCCCGGGCAGGGCGCGTACCTGGTCCTCGACGAAGGCGGCGGCACCGTCGTCGAGATGGTTGGTCGGTTCGTCCAGCAGCAGCGCGGAGGGCCGCCGGACCAGCAGCGCGGCCAGCGCGAGCCGGCCGCGCTGGCCGCCGGACAGCGACCCGAGTGTCCGGTCGTGTCCGAAGGCGCCGAGGCCGAGGCCGTCGAGCACGAGCGCGGCACGCCGGTCGGCGTTCCAGACCTCCCGTTCCTGGGCCTGTTCGAGCCGGATGCCGTACGCGTCGAGCAGGCCGGCGTACTCGGGCGCGTCCTGCGCGGTCCGCGCGACCCGCTCGCTGAGCCGTTCCAGCTCGGCGAGGTCCTTCCTGGCTTCGCGCAGGGCGTCGTCGAGTACGTCGGCGATCGTCGCGTCGGTGTCGTACGGCATCTCCTGCTGAAGAAAGCCCAGGTCGGGCGGGCGCGTGACGCTGCCGACGTCGGGCTCGTCCGTCCCGGCCAGCAGGCACAGCAGGGTCGACTTGCCGACGCCGTTCTCCCCGATCAGCCCGATGCGGTGCCCGGGCGAGGCGGTCAGGGAGACACCGTCGAACAGGCGTCGGTCGCCGAGAGTGTGGACGAGGTCGTGGGCGAGCAGAGCCGGTTGAGGCATGGGGTCCGTCCAACGTGATCGGTGCTCGGCCCGCGGGGCGGCATGCCTCGGACGCGGGCCAGGTCGACACGCCGGCGGCTCACATCTCAGGGGCCCCCGTCTCCTTCAGCTCGCCGTCGGCCAGCCGCAGCCACCGGTTCACGCCGATCTCGCACAGGAACCGCTCGTCGTGGCTGACCACCACGAAGGCCCCCTGGTAGGAGTTCAGGGCGCCCTCCAACTGGCTCGCGCTGACCAGGTCGAGGTTGTTCGTCGGCTCGTCCAGGAGCAGCAGGTGCGGAGCCGGTTCCGCGCACAGCACGCAGGCCAGGGTGGCGCGCAGGCGCTCGCCTCCGGAGAGCACCCCGACGGGCAGATGGGCGCGAGGTCCTCGGAAGAGGAAGCGGGCGAGCAGGTTCATCCGCTCGGCGTCCGGCCGCTCGGGGGCGTAGTCGGTGAAGTTCTCGGCGACCGTACGGTCGAGGTCCAGCAGGTCGAGGCGCTGCGAGAGGTAGGCGATACGGCCGTCGGCCCGCTTGATCTCGCCGCTGTGCGGTGTCAGGTCGCCGTTGAGCAGACGCAGCAGCGTGCTCTTGCCGGCGCCGTTGGGACCGGTCAGCGCGATGCGTTCCGGGCCCCGGACGGTCAGGTCGACGCCCTGGCCGGCGAACACGTCCTTCTCGCCGAGGCGGACGCGGAGTTGCCGGCCGAGGAACAGGTTGCGTCCGGCGGGCACGTTGGTGTCCGGCAGGTCGAGCGTGATGCGCTGCTCCTCGCGCAGCGCGCGCCCGGCCTCGTCCAGCCGGGCCTTCGCCTCGCTGACCCGGCCGGCGTGCATCTGGCCCGCCCGGCCCGCGGACTCCTGCGCGCCGCGCTTCATGTTGCCGGCGAAGATACGGGGCAGACCGGCGTTCTTCAGGTTGCGGGCGGCGTTGCTCTGCCGGCGTTCGGCGCGCTCGCGGGCCTGCTGCATCTCCCGCTTCTCCCGCTTCAACTCCTGCTCGGCGTTGCGGACGTTCTTCTCGGCGACTTCCCGCTCGGCCCGCACGGCCTCTTCGTACTCGGTGAAGTTGCCGCCGTAGAAGCGCAGTTCGCCGCGGTCGAGTTCGGCGACGCGTTCCATGCGGTCCAGCAGGGCGCGGTCGTGGCTGACCAGGAGCAGGCAGCCGTTGAAGTCCTCCAGCACGTCGTAGAGCTTGTGCCGGGCGTCGAGGTCGAGGTTGTTGGTGGGCTCGTCGAGCAGCAGCACGTCCGGCCGCTTCAGCAACTGGGCGGCGAGACCGAGAGAGATGACCTGGCCGCCGCTGAGGGTGCTCAGGCTGCGACCCAGGGTGAGGTCGGCCAGACCGAGGCGGTCGAGTTGAGCGCGGGTGCGTTCCTCGATGTCCCAGTCGTCGCCGATGGTGGTGAAGTGCTTTTCGTCGACGTCCCCGGACTCCACGGCGTCGATGGCCTGGATGATCGCGGCGACGTCCAGGACCTCGGCGACCGTGAGGTCGCCGGTCAGGGGGAGGCTCTGGGGGAGGTAGCCGAGGGTGCCGGCCACGGAGACCGACCCGGTGCCGGGCCGCAGTTCACCGGCGATGAGCTTGAGCAGCGTGCTCTTGCCGGCGCCGTTGGGCGCGACGAGGCCGGTGCGGCCGGAGCCGACGGTGAAGGACAGGTCCTGGAAGACGAGAGTGTCGTCGGGCCAGGTGAAGGACAGGTTCGAGCAGACGACGGAAGCGTCGGACATGGAGGTGACCTCGTGGGGAGGGGGCAGGGAAGACACTTCTGCCCCGGCAGCAGACAGAGGGAAAGAGGGGACGACAGCGAGGCCACGTCGGCGGCGCTTCCACGCACCAGTCCGGTGGCCTGTCGGGTCCGGGTATCACCCGGAGATGTCGTCGTCCACCACCATGTCTCGGCTCCTCAACAAACGATCAACGTCTCCACCAGTCTAACAACAGGTTGCGTTGGTCCGGAGACACGAAGGATCACCCGGTCCGGACCTCGGCCGGCCGCCGCGCCCAGGGCTTGGCGGGCGGCGGTTCCCGGTCCCGGATGGGCAGTCGCGGGATTCGCGGGCCACGGCACGTGGAGATCGTTGATGTCCCGCGAGCTCGTGATCGGCAATCTGTGTCCCTGAAGGCGTGGTTCGGCGGGCCCGGTCCCCTGTCGCGATTGCTGATTGATCACGACGCCCGGGTCTGTCCGCCGTTCTCTCCCCCGTCGCCCTGTGGGTTGGGAAGCACTGGCGGACCGTCGGTGTCCGGTGCGGCTCTGGCCACCATCTCGGCGAGCCGCCTGCAGGCCTCTTCGATCTTCGCCTGGGTCTGGTTCCGCTCGGTGATGGCCGCGGCGAGCAGCAGCGCGGTCAGTGCGGCGGCGCCGTTGAATGCCTGCAGTGAGATCATGTCGGTGAGCAGCGTGTGCCCGGCGAACGGGCCTGCCCTGCGCGTGACGGCGAGGATGGCGAACGTGGACACGGCCAGCGCGCAGGGTGTGGCTCCGGCGCGTTGGAAGCGGAAGGCTGCCCAGGTCAGCAGCGGGAACCCCAGGAAGAGCAGCGGCGCGGGGAAGGTTTCGAGGAGACCGACGGCGATGGTGGCCGCGACAAGCAGCGATCCCTCCGCCCATCGGGATGGCGGAGTGTCCCTGGGCCAGCGCGCCGAGCGGAGGACGAGCAGCAGCGGCGTAACCAGCAGGACGCCCATGGCGTCGCCGGTCCACCAGACCCACCACGAGAGCCAGAATCCGCCGGGGGGCAGCGCGTGGGCGAGGCTCAGGCTGCAGCTGCCCACGGTCGCGCTGATGAGCATGCCGGTGAGCGCACCGAGGAAGACCAGCGCGAGCGCGTCCTGGAGACGGTTCATCTGGGTGCGGAACCCGATGCGGCGAAGAAGTGCGTAGGAGCAGAGCGGAGCGAGTGTGTTGCCTGCCGTGATGGCGAGCACGGCGGGGGTCGTCGGCCCCAGCGGGATGTCGATCAGGAGGGCGCCGAGCGCGATCCCGGGCCAGACTCGCAGTCCGAACAGGAGCAGGCCGGCCAGGGCGATCCCGGTCGGAGGCCACAGCGGCGTGACCTGGCCGCGCATGAACTGCTGAAGGAGTCCCAGCTTGCCGGAGACGTAGTACAGCACGGCAACGGCGATGAGCTGCAGGGCCGTCATGCCGGCGCTCCGGAGCCTGTCGCTGCTCGCAGCAGTCATCGGGAAGTCTTCCCCTCGGCTCCGCTCCCCCGTCCACTGTTCGCTGACCCTCCCGGATCCACGACACCGCCGTTCATCTGTATGACCTTTCGCCGTGTGCTCTGCCGGGATTGCTTCGAGTGACCTCTCGGAGCGATTTGCGACCCGAGGGGTCTGCCTCTCAGCCGCAGGGGCTCCGTGCGGCTTCAGCGCGGGGTGCGCACGGCGAGGATGGCCATGTCGTCGTGCGCGTCGCTGGGGTGGTGGTCGGCCAGGGCCTGCACGAAGTCCTGGAGAGGCAGGGCCGCGTGTGTGGTGGCGAGTTCGGCGAGCTCGTCCAGGCTCTCGTCGAGGGGGTGGTCGGGATGCTCGATGAGGCCGTCGGTGAAGAAGACCACGGTGGTGTCCGGGGGCAGGGGGTGGGTGTGATCGGGGCGGGGCTGCCCGACGTCGACGTTCAGTGGTAGTCCGGGCTCCGCGAACAGGTACTCCGCCCGGCCGCCCGGAGCGATCAGCAAAGGGGGGATGTGGCCTGCCGAGCTCCAGTGCAATCTCCAGGCAGCTCCCGCGGGTTCGATGCGCGCCAGGCTCGTGGTGGTGACGGGGTTGTCGGTGATGGCCTCCAGGGTGCGATCGAGCTGGGCGAGGACCGCGCTGGGCGGAGTCCGCAGGGTGAACAGCAGAGCGCGCAGCATGTTGCGGGTGGAGGCCATGGCGGCAGCGGCATGCAGATCGTGACCGACCACGTCGCCGATGACGACCGCCACCGCGCCGTCCGGAAGGAGGATGGCGTCATACCAGTCCCCGCCCAGATGGTGGGGTTTGGCGGCGGGCCGGTAGATGGCGGCGGCGTCGAAGGGCCGCATGTCGGGCAGCGCCGGCAGCAGACGCCGCTGGAACTGTTCGGACCCGGTACGAACCTGTTCGAAGAGCCGGACGTTGTCAATCGCGATACCGGCGGCGCGGGCGAGAGCAACGACGATGGTCTCGTCGTGCACGTCGAAGGGCTGTCCGTCGCGCCGCTCGGAGAGGTAGAGGTCGCCGAAGATGTCGCCGCGGACGCTGACGGCGACGCCCAGGAGGGTGCGCATGGGCGGGTGGCCAGGCGGCAGGCCGACCGACGACGGATGCGAGGCGATGTCGTCCACCCGCAGGGGTTCGGGGTGGCGGATCAAGTGTCCGAGGACGCCCCGACCGCGGGGAAACCCCACCTCGGCCAAGGACGACCGTTCCTGTTCGGACAGGCCGACGACGATGAACTGCTCCAGGAACTCGCCGGACACGTCGAGAACTCCCAGTGCCCCGTAGCGGGCGTCGACCAGGTCCATGGCGGTGGTCACGATGCGTTGCAGTACCGCGGGCAGCTCCACCTCCCGGGTGATGGCCACCACCGCCTCCAACAGACCCTGAACGCGGTGCTTGGCGCCGGCCAGAGCGCGCAGTTGCTCATCGATCCTGCCCAGTTCGTCGTCCAGACGCGCCAGCAGGTCGGGGCGGGGCGGCCGCTCCGCCCCTTCTCCCTTCTTGCCCGCCATCATCACGATCGCCCGCTGGACCGGTACTCGCCCTCGGTGGACTGCAACGGCCCGCCGCACGCGCTGTACGGGGCGGTGGAAGCCACCGCCGTGGCCTTGCGCTCCTCCCGCTCGGTGAGGATCTGGAACAGCGGCTTGGAGCCCCCTGCTTCGGCGATCGCAGTGCCCACCCCGATCAGCGGGGTCTCCGTCTCCGGCAGCGGCAGCCGCCGCGGCGGCAACTGATACTCAAAGCCGGCCTCGGCGTCCTTGTCGGTGGGGGCGGCCTTAGCGGGGCTCATGCGCTCGTGCCCTTCTTCGAGGTGGTGCGGGGTGTCCGGCTTCGGCAGCCGGTCGTACGTGGTCATGTCCGCGAGCGGGCGCGGATCGGGTGGCGGTCGCCGGGCGTGCCGCGAGGTGGTCTTCGCCCCCCCCAGCCGGACTGTCGCCCATCTCCTCACAGGTGGCGTTGCACCGGCGGGCCGCGATGGCCACCAGGTCGATGCCGGCCGAGGCGAAGCCGAGAACAGCCTGCATGCCGCCGACGACCGCCGCGGCCGGCAACGGCCGGTGCGACGGCGGCACCTCGATCAGCACCCGGGTGCCCTCATGTCCGCCGGTCTTGGTCTTCGCCGCCGAACAGAACGCCTCATGAGTGGCGGTGAGGCCGCCCTCGGCCCGGGCCTGCGCCAAAGCGGCGGCCCGGCGATCGCGCCGGGCCTGACAAGGAGAATCTCCAGGATGTCGTGGCAGGTGCAGCGGGGAGTCGGCCTGAGGTGCCGGGCGGCGAACTGCCGCCCGCCCAAGACCAGCACCTCGTTCGCTCGCCGCACGGTGATCCGGCCATTGCGGTGCACCGCCGACACCGGGCCCCGCCCCCAGTCGTAAACCGGTGCCGAAACCGTGGGACCCGCCGGCCCGCCACGACGGATCCGTTCGTACAGCCACTCACGCGAGCGGTACACCCCGGCCTCCTGGCACGACCGTGATCAAACAAGACCACAGCCTGACACGGCCCAGCAGCCTGGCCGGCTCATTACTCCAAAAGCGGCATGCCGCACCCGGGACGAAGGAGGCGGCAGGTCATTGCCCTGGACCGCGTGGGGCGGACGGTCGGTATATGAGGCCCACGCCGGCCCGCGCGTCACCGACGTCTGACCCCCTGCAAGCCCTTCGGGATCCTGCGAGGGGGATCCTGCCGGAGGCGCCGGCGCATCGGCCCCGGACCGATCATGGTCCGGGGCCAGGTCGCCGGTCCTCCCCTTCTGCGCTGCTCGTGCCCCCTCCTCGCAGCCGCTATCGACGAGCGGCAAGCGACGGAAGAAGACGATGCGCGTTGTCGCGGTTGATGCCGCGGCGCTGTTGCTCGTCGAGGGCGGGGTCGTTGTCGAGCGCGGGTGCGGTGACACCCGTGACCAGATGGGCCGGGGTGGGGGGCCAGTCACTGCCGTAGAGGATCCGGGAGGGATCCACGGTGGACAGCAGACTCGGCGTGGCCGAGGGGGACATGGGGCCGGCCGTGTCGTAGTAGAAGCGGTGCAGGTAGTCACGGACCCGGGCGCGGTCCACCTTGGGCGTCAGATAGTCGCTGAACACTTCCACGCGGCCGGCGATGTAAGGCAGGAAACCGCCACCGTGCGGCAGGATGAAGCTGAGGTTCGGATAGCGGTCCAAGGTCCCGTTGATGATGAGACTGATCGCCGCGCGCGTCGTGTCCATCAGGAAGTCGCACAGGAACGGCGGCACACCCTCCAGCTCCGCACCGCCTCCGGGTACGTCCATCGGGTGCGTACTGACCACGGCCGAGCGTTCATTGAGCTCAGCCAGGATTCTGTCCTGGTCGGGGTGGCCCAGATAGACCCCCTTGGCGCTGGTCCGCACACTGACGCCGATCGCCCCGAGGTCGTCCAGTCCATGGGTGAGCGACCACATCGACAGGTCCGGGCTGTCCAGGAACAGCGGCGTGTAGAAGGCGAAGCGATCGGGATGGCTCTGGACAAGGTCGCTGGCGGCTTCCAGGGCGACGAGGGCGCTTTCCTTGCGTACCTTCGGATCCTGGAGGCGGCCCAGCATCGCGACGGTGAAAACACTGGTCCGGATGCCCGCCTCGTCCATCATCCGGAGAGCTGTGCCGAGGTCCCACCGGGTCCACGGCGGCAGCCTCCGACGCTGGACGATCTCTTGCTTTTCCGCCCAGTCGAGCCATTCCGGCGCGGTGTAGTGGTGGTGTACGTCCACACGCTCCCGGCGTGCGTCGCCCTCCCCCGCCGCCGTCGGCCCGCTGTCGGCTATACCGGCCAGTGGGGCCGTGCCCGCCGCCGTCTCTAGTGATGTCATGGACAGGCTCCCATTTCTGTGGTGACGCAGGAGAAGTCACTCTTGTGCGGCTCGGGTCGTCGAGCCGCGGTGACGGTCAGCGCCCGAGGATCTGAAGAAGGACGCCGGTCAGTTCCTTTTCCATGTCCGCCGTCTCGGCCTCGGCCCGCCAGGCCACGAAGCCGTCCGGCCGCACCAGCACCGCGCCTTCCGGTGCGACGCCATACACCGAAGACCAGTCCGCGGCGCCGCCGGTGTCCAGGTCGTACTCCACTCCGTCGCCGATGGAGTAGACGTCGAGCGGTACGTTGAGCCGCGCACTCACACCGCGGGCCGCGGTGCGCCAGCCGGGCCTCCCGCAGAGCAGGACGAAGGAGCGCTCGTACAGGTCAATGGTGGAGACCTTCGCCCCGTCGCGTGTGACCCACAGATGCGGTGCACGGCTTCCGGGCTCGCCGTTCAGGCACAGGACGTCGGGGATGACGGGGTCCTCCGCGTTCGCGCCGGCCACCGCCCGCGAGGTGTATCGGTAGCCCAGCGCCACGGTCATCAGATCAGCGGTGTCGTTCGACGCCGTCCTGGCGGAGTAGCCGGGGTGCTGTTCACGAGCGGCCTGAAGGGTCGCCCGCGCGCTGGTGGTCTGAGCCACCGGCCGGCGCTCCGCCTCATAGCTGTCCAGCAGCGTCGGGCCCGCCCAGCCGCGGAGGACCGCGGCGATCTTCCAGGCGAGATTGTGCGCGTCCTGGATACCGGTGTTGGATCCGAACGCCCCGGTCGGCGGCATCTCATGGGCGGAGTCACCGATGAGGAACACACGTCCGTCCCGATAGCTGTTCGCCACGCGGTCCGCCGCATGCCACGGCGCTCTCCCGGTGATCTCCACGTCCAGATCGCGCACCCCGGCCGCCGCCCGGATGTGGTCGGTGATCCGGGCATCGGTGAAGTGCTCCAGTGTCTGCCCGCGCTCCGGGAACCAGGGCACATGGAAAACCCACTGCTCCTCGTTGTCCACGGGCAGCAGCACGCCTTCGCCGGTGGGGTCGGTGACGTAGCAGACGACGAACTTCTGCTCCCCCGCGACCTCGCGCAGCAGCTTGCTGCGGAAGGTGACGCTGACGTTGTGGAACAGATCTCCCGATCCCGAGTGCTCGATCCCGAGCCGCTGGCGGACGGGACTGCGGGGACCGTCGGCGGCGAGCAGGTAGTCCGACCTCACCGTGTACGTCTCACCGGTGTCCCTGGTTTGCAGAACGGCCAGCACCCCGTCGTCGTCCTGGCTGAAGGACAGCAGTTCCGTACCGAAACGCACGTCCCCGCCCAGGTCGCGGGCGCCTTGCAGCAGGACCGGCTCCAGATCGTTCTGGCTGCACGCGCAGCGGATCGTCGAGCACAGGTCCGCCTCCGGCGGCCTGCCCGTGATCCGCGCCGAGAGCCAGCGCCGGTTCTCGCCGCGCAGGGTGTCGACCTGAAGGATTCCATGGTTCTTCGACAGCGTGGTCGCGGCCTTCCGGATCTGCGGCTCGAGGCCGGCGGTCCGGAACAGTTCCATCGTCCGCATGTTGTTGCCGCGGCCGCGCGGATGTGCCGACGTGGCGGCATGGCGCTCGACGACACAGTGCTCGATGCCAAGGCGCCCGAGGAACACGGATGCGGACAGGCCCACGAGTGAGCCCCCCACGACCAGGACGGGCACATACTCGTTGCCGCGATCGTTCATCGCGTTTCTCCTCTGGGATCAGCATCTCCGCAGCGCGGTGGCCGATGGGTTCCATGACTCGCTCTCAGTTCTTTTGCCATGCGCGGCGAGCCGATAAGCAGCGATCACCCGATCAGCGGCAAATCCGCCTCGCCGCAGCCTGTGGACACGAGCCCCAACGACACCGCGAGAGGGGGTAGGTGCGATCGGGCGAATTGCGTTTACGTACGGGATCCTTCAGGGGACCGGTGGATCGTAAGTCGTACATCTGCTGTCCCGTGGCCGGGGCGGAAGCTGCTTTGAGAAAGGCCGGGATGATGACTCAGCTCGACGAACGGGACACGACGGACTCGACAGCGGACGCGATCGCGGCGGCCTCGCGCGGTTCAGCGGAGTATCGCGCCAACCCCTATCCGGTGTACGCGTGCCTGCGCGAGTCGGCCCCGGTGTGCCGCCTGTCTCCCCCGCACGGGGTTGAGACGTACCTGATCACCCGGTACGACGACGCCAAGGCTGCCCTGACGGATCCGCGCATCAGCAAGGACATGTACGCGGCCATGGACGCGTACCACACCATTTTCGGCGACTCGTCCATCGCGCTCGACGACAACATGCTCTTCTCGGATCCGCCCAAGCACACCCGGCTGCGCCGCATCGTCAACCGCGCTTTCAGTCCGCGCCGAATCGATTCCTTGGGTCCTCGTATTCAGCAGATCACCGACGAACTGCTGGACGGCTGTGACACCGACGCACCCATCGACCTGCTGTCGTCCTTCGCCTTCCCGCTCCCCCTCGTCGTGATCTGCGAGCTCATCGGAATTCCCGAGGAAGAGCGCGCGGAAGCTCAGAAATGGTGCACCACCGTCGCACGCACCGGATTCAGCAGGAAGGACAAGGAAAAACTGGCAGAGGCCGAGGGAGCGCTGCGGGACTACTTCGCCGATCTCATCGTGCGCAAACGCAAGAACGCGTCCGACGACCTTCTCAGCGACCTGATCCGGACGCAGGACGAGCAAGGCGCCATGACTGACGGCGAGCTTCTGTCGACCCTGTGGGTACTGCTCTTCGCCGGCCACAAGACAACGGCGTACCTCATCGGCAACGCCGTCTTCGACCTGTTGACCCATCGCGATCAACTGCAGGAGGTCCTGGAGGATCCGGAACTCCTGCCGAACGCCATCGAGGAGGTCATCCGCTTCGAGGGATCGGTCGAGAACGCGACGTTCCGGCACGCACTGGAGGACATCGACATCAGGGGCACGCTCATCCCCAAGGGTTCCCTCGTGCAGATCGCGGTCGCCTCCGCGAACCGGGATCCGGAGAGGTTCGCCTGCCCCGACACCTTCGACGTGAAGCGGGAGGGTCTGCAGAGCGCGCACCTCGGCTTCGGCAGCGGGGCGCACTACTGCCTCGGTGCGCCGTTGGCCAGAATGGAAATGCGAACGGCGTTGACCACGCTCTTCCAGAGGTTCCCGAAGATCGAACTCGATTTTCCGGCGTCCGAGGCCGAATGGCTCAAGGTCCCGTTCCCCGCCTTCCGGGGACTGGAGAGGCTCCCTGTCGCGCTGGTTCCGTGACAGGCCATCAAATCCTCACGGCCGGGCTCGAGCAGTTCGGTGAGGTGACCAGGGTTCGGGGGATTCCGGCTCCATGAGGTGAACGCACTTCGGGCCGGCCATACGACCACACAGCGACGGGCCTTCGGCACGCACCATGCCGAAGGCCCGTCGCTTCACCATGTGCGGAGAGCCGGCGGCGTGGCGCACAGGTCGGTCGCGCGCGTCCGGTGGTGGGGCAGCCGGACAAGCAGCGCGGAGGTCGGACACCGCGTGTCGCCCTCACGGAGGCCGTCGTCGGCGTGCCGCTCGCGACGAACCGGACCGGCGCAGCGCCGCAGGCGCGCCGTCCAGCCGCCGACGCCGATCAGCCGAGCCGTCCGGCATCCACGCTCACCTCACCCGGTACGCACTCTGGTCACGGGCGTTCCCAGTGCGCTATACCTTCTCCGCGTGATTGGTTGTGCTTGATTCAGCGGCGTATCAAGCAAGTTCAAGCAACCGCCCCACGCCGATCGACGTGTGCGAAGGGATCGACATGAGCGCTCCATCCCGCAGACGCAAGGCTTTCCGTTCCAGAGGGGCGGTCCTGGCCGCCACGGCTCTGTTCGCCGTCCTGGCGGCCGAGATCGGACCGGCCCCACCGGCCGGAGCGGCGACGGCCACCGCGTCCGGGACCCCGACCGTCATCGGGGCGGTCACCGGGTTCTCCCGGTCCGGCGCCGCCTACACCTTCACGGCGGGCACGGCGAAGGCCCGGGTCAGTTTCGTCTCGGCCGACACCTTCCGCATCGAGGTGGCTCCGGACGGCACGTTCACCGACCCCGTCGGCGGCGACATCGTGCTGCCGCAGGGCGCTCCACCGGCCACCCGCTGGACCGACCGCGGTGACCACTACGAACTGTCCACGGACAAGGTGACCCTGCGGGTGTACAAGTCGCCACTGCGGTTCGCCCTGTACCGCGCCGACGGGACCCGCCTGTGGGAGGAGACCCGCGGCATCAGCTGGGACGGCACCGCCACCACCCAGACGCTCACGCGCGGCGCCGACGAGCAGTTCTACGGCACGGGCGAGCAGAACGGCAGCGGCAACACCTCGCACCGCGGCAAGACGCTCAAGGTGGGCGTCGACTACAACTGGAACGAGGGCGGACACCCCAACTCGGTTCCGTTCTACCTCTCCTCGGCGGGCTACGGCGTCTACCGCAACACCTACGCGCCCGGCACCTACGCCTTCGCCGACCCGGTCACCACCACCGAGCAGGAGAACCGGTTCGACGCCTACTACTTCGCCGGCGGTTCCACCAAGGACGTCATCGGCCAGTACACCAAGCTCACCGGGCGCCCCATGCTTCCCCCGATCTACGGCCTGGAGGTCGGCGACTCCGACTGCTATCTGCACAACGCCAACCGCGGCGAGCGGCGCACCCTGGACGCCCTCAAGGTCGCCGACGACTACGTCAAGAACGACATGCCGCTGGGCTGGATGCTCGTCAACGACGGATACGGCTGCGGCTACGAGGACCTCGCCGAGACCGCCAAGGGCCTCAACGACCGCAAGATGCAGATGGGCTTGTGGACCCAGGACGGGCTGGACAAACTGGCCGACCAGGTCAAGGCGGGCCAGCGGGTGGCCAAGCTGGACGTTGCCTGGGTGGGCTCCGGCTACAAGTTCGCCCTGGACGGGTGCAAGGACGCCTACCGCGGCATCGAGGACAACAGCGACGCGCGCGGCTTCACCTGGGCCCCGGAGAGCTGGGCCGGCGCCCAGCGCTGCGGTGTGCAGTGGAGCGGTGACCAGTCCGGCAGCTGGGACTACATCCGCTGGCAGATACCCACCTACGCCGGCGCCACCATGTCGGGACTCGCGTACACCAGCGGCGACGTCGACGGCATCTTCGGTGGCAGCGCCAAGACCTACACCCGCGACCTGCAGTGGAAGTCGTTCCTGCCGGCCGTGATGACGATGGACGGCTGGGCCGCCAAGGACAAGCAGCCCTACCAGTACGGGGAGCCGTACACCAGCATCAACCGCAAGTACCTCAAGCTGAAGGAATCCCTGCTGCCGTACATGTACACCTACGCGGCGCAGGCCAACCGCACCGGTGTGGGCGCCGTACGGCCGCTGACGCTGGAGTACCCCGACGACCCGAAGGCGGCGAGCGACGCCGCCAAGTACGAGTTCCTCACCGGTGAGGACTTCCTGGTCGCGCCCGTCTACAGCGACACCACCGTCCGCGACGGAATCTACCTGCCCAAGGGCGACTGGATCGACTACTGGTCCGGGCGCACCTACCACGGTCCGACCACCGTCGACGGCTACCAGGCGCCCCTGGACACCCTGCCGCTGTTCGTCAAGGCGGGAGCGTCGATCCCCATGTGGCCCGGCATCAACTCCTACCAGGACCGCACGGCGGACTCCCCACTCGCCTGGGACGTCTACCCGCAGGGCCGCACCTCCTTCACGCTGTACGAGGACGACGGTGTCACCCGGCAGCACCGGCAGGGCAAGTACGCCGAGCAGCGGGTGACGGTGACAGCCCCGGACAGCGGAGCGGGAGCGGTGCGCATCGCGGTCGGCGCCGACGCCGGTGACTTCGCCGGCAAGCAGAAGAGCCGCCCGTACCGGTTCACGGTGCACACCGGCTCCGCCCCGCACCACGTGGGCCTGGACGGCGGTGCGCTGCCCCAATTCACCTCCAAGGCCGCCTTCGACGCCGCCGACCGGGGCTGGTGGTACGACGCCTCCGACCGGGGCGGTGTCGTCCAGATCAAGACCCGTAGCATCAGCACCGACCGGGCCTTCCAGGTCGACGTGGACGGCGCGAGCGCGGTGGGCGGCAAGGTCCCGGGGGCGACGGGCACGGTCTCGGTCGCGCCGCCCGCCGAGACCGGCGCCGGCGTGTCCGAGAAGGTCACGGTCGGGTTCACCGCGGGTAACACGGGCGCCGGGGCCACCGAGTTGTCCGTGAGCGCACCCGACGGCTGGACCGTCTCGCCGGCCCGGACCGTCGGCCGTCTGGAGCCGGGGAAACGGGCGAGCGCGGAGTTCACCGTGACCGCGCCGGCCGACACCGGTGTCGGCGAGGCCGTGCTCAGCGGCACCGCCCGCTACCGGGCGGCGGGGCAGGACACCGTCACCACGCAACGGACGGCGGTGCGCACCATGCCGGCCCCGCCCAAGGGTGACGCGTGGGCCAGTGACCTGCCCTGGCTGAACGCCACCAACGGCTGGGGACCGCCCGAACGCGACCGCAGCAACGGGGAGTCGGCGGCCGACGACGGCCATACGCTCACCCTGAACGGCACGACCTACGCCAAGGGCATCGGCGCACACGCCGACTCCGACATCGAGTTCTGGCTCGGCGGCCAGTGCTCCTCGTTCACCGCCACCGTCGGCATCGACGACGAGATCAACGGCTACGGAGGCGTGTCCTTCTCCGTCGTCGCGGACGGTAAGACGCTGTGGTCCTCCCCCACCGTCAGCGGCAAGTCCGACCCCGTGCCGGTGAACGTACCCCTGGACGGCGCCCGTCACGTCCATCTCGTCATCACCGACACCGACGGCACGAAGTCCGGCGACCACGGCGACTGGGCGGACGCGAAGTTCCACTGCGCCTGACACCGTCGCGGCGGCACCACGACCAGTCCGACCCCCGACGCTGCCCGGCCCTCCGGCGCTCTCGGCTGAGCCGGGGCGCTGTGTGACGTGACGTCGGCCGTCAAGACCGAGTTGTGGTCTTGACGGCCGACGTTGTCGTAAGGGGTGGGACGAACTCAGGGCGTACTGCGGCGGTCTGGCGACGAAGGCACGCCGCAGCGGATGCGATTCGGAGCTCTCGGTGCTCCAGCAGGACTGCGGCTCTGCCCTCGGGTACGAGGGCCGCCGCCCTCTGGGGCGCCTGGGTCGCCGGCCTGAACCACTCGACCGTCTCCTGCGGCCGCTTCATGGCGGAAGAGACCCCCGACGTGAAGCGAAGTCGCCGCGCGACCTGCTGGCGCCCTGAGCCCTCGACCTGCCCGGGAGCGCGGTGGCCCGGCGTCAGCGGTGACTCAGAACATTGACCACGCGGCCGTTGGGGTCGCGGACGAAGAATCGCCGTACGCCCCACTCCTCGTCCTGCAGGGGGTGAACGATCTCCGCGCCGCTGTCCCGCATGATCGTGTAAGCCGCCTCCACGTCGTCGACTTCGACGCTCATATCGGGGGTGACCGGGGCGGTTCTGTCGCCGGCCATAAAGCTGACCTGGGCTGCCGGACTCGACGGCGAGGCAAGCGTCATGATCCAGCCGAGATTCATGACCTCTTCAAAGCCCAGCAGTCCATAGAACTCCCGGCTCTCCTTCGCAGCCTCTGACTGGATGATGGGCATGACACGGCGAACGGCCATCGACGACTCCCGAGGAGAACACACACGGATCCAGGACCGTCCAGAGGTACTACGGCAGGCCCGTCACCGCACGCACTTCCGCAAGACGACCTACGAAAGGCCCTAGCCCCCGGTCTTGATGAGTGGCACATCTCGTGTGAACTCCCGGAACCCGACGCTGTAGTACAGCCCGCGCGCTTGGGGATGCCCCGGCGCCCCCAGACAGGCCACCGTCATGTGATGGGCCCCGGCCTCCCGTGCCAGATGCATACCGTGCAGCAGCATCGCCCTGCCCAGTCCGAGCCGCCGGTAGTCCGGATGCGTTCCGACCGGCTCGAACTCGGCGGTCCTGTTCGCCTCGTCGAGCCACATGATCGTCGATGCGGCCATCGTTCCGTCCGGCGCCTCCACCAGGACGTGCAGATCGCCGCGATACGGCGGTGTCCGCCGGACGCCCTCGTAGCCCTCGACTGTATAGGGTGACGGAGCCCAGGCGTCGACATGGGCCTGGACCGCGGCCTGTGGCCCGGCCTCGTCGGCGGTGCGGAATCGGAATCCGTCCGGCAGCACCGGCTGTTCCACGTCGTCGAGGTCCCGCTCATTGAGTTGAGTCCAGGAGCCGGTGTCGCCGAGCGAGGCCGGATCGGTCTCATAGCCGTGCGCCGCCCATCGCTTCAGGGCGAACTCATCGGCGGCCTGTGGCATCACCGTACGCTCGATGCCGACCGTCACGCCGTCGTACCAGTCGATCACCTCGTCCACCAACTCGCGGTGGTCGGGATGAACCTGATATCCCAGATAGGCGTTGGTGACGTCCTTCACCGACCCGTCGCTCCGCCTCACCCGGTGCGGCAGACAGGCCCAGCCCCACGCGACCAATTCGTCACCGGAGAACCACAGTCGACGCAGCCAGCTCTCACCGTCGGACGCGTGCCCCTTGCCCCAGTTCCAGGCCAGCTCTCCCAGCGTCGCGTCGCTGTTCACCAGATCGGGACGGACGGCCGTGACCCGTTGCGCCAGGCCCTGCATGAGCTGCACGTCCGCCGCGGTCATGAGACCGGAGTCATCCATGGTGCGCCACTGTGGCAGGGCACCGCGAAGCCGTCGAACTATTTTCCCGGGGACGAGGATCGCAGCAGACTGCGGCATCAGGCCCGAAGGTCCAACGGTCGGGGCTCTATCAGTGGGGTCGTCGGCGGACCTGCCCGCGGCTCCGGTGCGCCGGATGCGGGCCTCCGCCAAGGCGGCCGGTCACGGGGACGGGGAGGTCGCGCGCATGGTCGGTGCGGGGGCGACGGAGGCCGGGCGGGTGGTGCCCGAGGGCGGGCTGCACCAGCCCTGGCCGCGTACGAGGAAGCTACTCTTCCCGCGCAGCGAAGCATCCGCCGCCGAGTCCGCCGCCGGCCTGGAGACCATGTTCGGCGATCGGGGCCTGGAGCGAATGATCGAGTTCTTCGCCTCCCACCAGGAAGCGGAGTGACTCCTCGATCAGATTCCCTCGTGAGGTGAAGCCGTCACCGTCACTCCCCGTGGTGCCTGGCACTGGTGTCGACCGTTGGTCGTCCAGACATAGCGTGTGAACCAAGTGACGGTGGTCCAGGACGGGAGACACGCGTGATCATCTGGGTGAACGGCGCCTTCGGGAGCGGGAAGACCACTCTGGTCGACGAGTTGCACCGGCGCTGGCCTGCTGCTTTGGTGTACGACCCCGAGCAGATCGGCTACGTATTGCGTGGCATCGTCGATGTGCCGACCGGGAACTTTCAGGACTTGCGCCTGTGGCGGCGGCAGGTGGTCAGCATGGCCGTGGGACTGCTGGAGGAGTACGAACGTCCGATCCTGGCCCCGATGACGCTGGCCGACCCGCAGTACGTCGCTGAGATCTTCGGTGCGCTGGAGGAAGCGGGGGTGGCCATCCACCACTTCTTCCTCAAGGTCCCGGCCGAGGTTCTGGCGCGACGGATCGATGTCCGGAGTGTGGTCCCGCACGATCCCGAACGTGACGAGGCCGTCCGTCAGTGGTGCAAGGCTCGGATCGCGCGGTGCGTGGCCGCAGCGGATACCTTGCCGGCGGACACGATCTTCTTGGACGGCGAGCGCCCCTGCCGGGAACTGGCGGACGAGGTCTTGACTCGTGTCGGTGTGAGCGTGAACTCGTAGGAGCGGTCACCGCTTCAACGGGAGTGCTCCCCCGCGTCAGCAGTCCCACTCGACCGCACGGGTTGGTCCGTGGCATCAGGTCGGGGCTGCATGACCGTCGTCACCGGTCGGGGGCGGGGAGGCCAGCGTCGCCAGGTAGTCGTCAAGGAGCTCGATCTGGCGGTGTGGTGGGAACGCCTCGGGGTCGAAGAGGGCCTGTACCACCAGACCGAGCACGTGGGACTGGGCTCCGGCCGCGATGCGGGCCGGGTCTCCGGGGGGCAGTTCGCCCAACTGTTGGGCTGCGGTGACCAGGTCGCGCAGCTTGGCGCGGCTTCGCGCGTACTTGCGGGCGTAGTCGACGCTCAGCTCGGGGTCGCCGAGCGCGGCGTCCCAGGAGGACACCCAGATCCGGTTGCTGACGGTGGCCTCGCCTGTCAGCGGCAGGATGTCCAGCAGAGCGGCCCTCAGGGCGGACATCCCCTCTCCCGCGGTACGCCGAAGACGGGAGTCGCTGCGTACTTCGAGCAGGTCGAGGGCGTATGCGACCAGGTCGCGCTTGGTGGGGAAGTAGTGGGTGAGCAGGCCGGTGGTCGCGTCGAGTTCGGCGGCGACGGCGCGCATGGTCAGTCCGCCGAAACCGTGCGCGGCCAGCACCCGCCAGACCGCTTCGGAGACGTCGCGGCGGCGGGCTTCGTGGTCCCCCTTGGTGCGTGGCATGCTGCTACCGTACATAGCCATAACGCTTGTTGTGTGAATGGGGTCACCATGTTCTCCCTCCCGCTGCGGGACAACGCCCACCTGCGTCCGCTCGAGATATGGCACGCCGAGGAGTTCGCCGCCCACATGGACCGGGCCCGCGAGCACATCCGGCCGTGGGTCGGGCCGGCGTTCGTCACCGACGATCTCGACGGCGCTCGGGCCACGTTGCGCCGGTACGCCGAGCGCCAGGCCGCGGACGGCGCCCGCCTCTACGGGCTCTGGCTCGACGGCGTGCTGGTCGGCGGCGTGATGTTCGTGGCCTTCGACGCCACCTCGGGTTCGTGCGAGATCGGTTGCTGGCTGGAGCCGGCCGCCGAAGGCCACGGCCTGGTCACGGAGGCGTGCCGCACCTTGCTGGAGTGGGCGTTCACCACCCGCCGGATACACCGGGCCGAGTGGCACTGCCGAGCCGACAACGAGCGCAGCTCCGCCGTGGCCAAGCGGCTCGGTATGACATATGAGGGCGTGCGGCGGGAGTACTGGCCCTACGGCGGCACCCGTCACGACAAAGAGCTCTGGGCGATCCTCGCCCCCGAATGGCACGCGCATCGCCAGTGAACGCGAAGCCGGCGCGCACACAACCGCGGTGGCCACTGGTCACCGCCGTGGACGCCGTGCTCGTGTGCGGCCTCGCCGACCCCCCGGATGAAGTTCGAGACAGAGGTGTACGCGCGGCGGCTCCCCCCTCAACACCGGCGGCTACTACCTGCTCCTCAGCTCCATTCCGACCTACCTCATCGAAGAGACCGGCATGAGCGAGGCCGACTCCAACCTGGTGGTCACCATCGCGCTCACCTGCTGCATCGCCCTCATCCCCGGCACCGCGGCGCTGCCGGACCGGTTCGGCCGCAGAAGGATGCTCCTCGCGGCATCCTTCCTCCTGACCGTGCTCAGCTATCCGCTGATGATGGTGATGTCGCTTGGCGGAATCGCCGTCTCAACAGTGGTGCTCGTCGTCTTCCTCGCCACCGCGCAGAACCAACTCCAGACCGAGAACTAGAAACCCAGGTCACTCAGCCCCGGGTGGTCGTCGGGGCGACGGCCAAGGGGCCAGTGGTACTTGCGTTCCTCTTCCTTGATCGGGAGGTCGTTGATACATGCCAGGCGGACCCGCATCAGGCCCTGCTCGTCGAATTCCCAGTTCTCGTTCCCGTACGAGCGGAACCAGTTGCCCGAGTCGTCGTGGCACTCGTAGGCGAATCGTACGGCGATGCGGTTCCCCTCGAAGGCCCACAACTCCTTGATGAGCCGGTACTCCAGCTCCCTGGTCCACTTCCTGGTGAGGAAGGCGACGATCTCCTCGCGCCCGTTGACGAATTCAGCACGGTTACGCCAGCGACTGTCGACCGTGTAGGCGAGGGCCACACGCTCAGGGTCCCGGGTGTTCCACGCGTCCTCGGCGAGGCGGACCTTCTCGATCGCACTCTCCCGGGTGAACGGGGGAACAGGGGGCTTCGGGGCCATCAATTCTCCCAGAGCGTCACGGTTTTGAAGATCCGGAGCCCGCCTCCGGCTGTGCACCGGGCAGGCAGGCCATGCAGTCGGGGGCAAGCAGGCGTTCGGCGATTCATTCCATACCGATCACCCGCGTGATCGCAACAGCGGCCCTGAGGCGACCGGGTTACGTATGCAGCTCATCGAGCGGGGGTGTCGCCCGTCCGGTCACAGCAGTGATGGGCCAAGGCCGCATGGGGAGGGCCAAGCGTCACGAGAGTGCGGCGTAACGCCCTCACCGCCATGCCGCCCACTCCTTCACCGCGAAACGGTCGCCGACGCGTCGCACTTCGGCTGCGCCCGGCCCGGGGAAATGCGCGGGGAACAGCAGGGCGCCCCGGTCCGCGGCCTCCCCCAGCACCCGGCGTCGGCTGATCCGTGCGCGGGCTTCGTCCTCGTCGAAGCTGGGGCAGTCGTCCGGCTCCGCGATCTGCAATGGGCTGTGCAACAGGTCCCCGGAGAACACCGCTCGTTCACCGCCCGACCGCAGCCATACGACGGAGGAGCCAGGCGTATGGCCGGGTGCGGGCTCGATACGGAGCTGGGTGTCGATGTCGTAGTGGTCGCCCTCCCACAGCACGGTCTGTCCGGCCTGGTGCACGGGGGCGACGCTGTCCTCGAAGACGTTGGCCATCTGGACGCCGGAGCGGGTGCGGTGTCCGTTGGCCGGGTTCCAGTAGTCGAAGTCGGCGCGCGAGATGACGTACCGGGCGTTGGGGAAGGACGGCCCCCACTCTCCATCGTCGGTCAGGCAGGTGTTCCAGCCGACGTGGTCGCTGTGGACATGGGTGCAGATCACCGTGTCCACGTCCTGCGGGCGGACACCCGCCGCGGCCAGCTCACCGAGGTAGTTCGTGTGCAGATGGTGGAAGGACGGCATGGCCGGGCGCTCCCGGTCGTTGCCGACACCGGTGTCGATCAGGATCGTCCGGCCCTCGCTGCGGATCAGCCAGGTCTGGATCACCATGTGGACCTCGTCGGCGGCCGGGTCCAGGAAGGTGGGGGCGAGCCACTTCTCGTGCGCCCGCCAGTGCTCCACGGGCACGTCGGGGAAGACGTAGTCGCGGGCGCGGCCTTTGGCGGGCAGCTCCACGACACGGGTGATCTCCACGTGTCCGAGCGTGATGGTGTCCATGCCCTCAGCCTGCGTGCCGGATGACGCGGGCGCCATCGGTCCCGTGAACCGTGCCTCGGAGGCCCCCAGTCAAAGCCTCGGTCACTCAGTCGGGCTCACGAGTACTCACGGGATGTCCGGCTGCGGACGGTGATCCGTGGCGTGCCTCCAGGACGGTTCGGGAGGTGGAAGACGGTGTACGGGCGGCGGAGCCGGGCGGCGCCGGACGGCACATGAGAGAGGGGCCCGCGGTACGTCCAGGCAGACGTCGACGCTCAGGGCATGGTCGACTGGAGCATGGCGCTCAAAGGCCCGCGGTGGCTGCGTGAGCGATCCACTGGACAGCCTTGGGGGGGACGTCCCGAGCGGATCGGGTGCTCCGGTCCGGAAGGCAGGAGGCGATTGCCGTGCACGTCCAACCCATTCTCGTCACTGGCGTTGGTGGCGGCGTCGGCGGAGTCGGGCGAACGGTCCTCGACCGGTTGCATGCGAAAGGCGTGCCGGTCCGGGCTCTCGTGCACCACGAAGACGAACGGACCTCGGACCTGCGGGCCATGGCCGGCGTGGACGTGGTGGTCGGCGACCTCACCCGTGGCGCCGACGTGGTGGAGGCGCTGGCGGGCTGCCGCCGGGCTTATTTCGGGATGAGCGTGTCGGCCTCCTACCTGGAGGCCGCGACGACGGTCGCCGCGGCCGCTCGGGAGGACGACAGCCTGGATCTGCTGGTGAGCATCTCGCAGATGACGGTCTCGCAGATGAGCCTCACCAGCGATACCGAGTCCCACCAGCAGCGACTGCACTGGCTGGGCGAGCACGTCCTCAACTGGTCGGGCGTGCCGGTCGTCCATGTCCGGCCCACGGTGTTCATGGAGAATCCGCTCTTCGCCCGGGTCGCCGTCGCCTCGATCCTGCGGGACGGCACGATCCGCCTCCCGTTCGGCTCCGCCCGGACCTCCCCGATCGCCGCAGCCGATGTGGCGGAGGTCATCGCACGCCTGTTGCTCGACCCGGCTCCGTCATCCGGGCGGGTCTACGAGCTGACCGGGGCGCGCTCCCGTGACATGGCCGCGATCGCGGCCGAGTTCTCCACTGCCCTTGGCCGTACCGTGACCTATGTCAACGTGCCGTACGAGGAGTGGCTGGAACACGACCTCAAGAAGCTGGACCTGCCACCCCACGTCTTCGAGCACATCGCCACGATGGCGCGGCTGCACGCCGAGGGACGGTACGACCGGGCCACGAACGACGTCACCGAGCTCCTCGGACGCCCCCCGCTGGGGTTCGACAGCCTCATCAGGAACATCCCCGCGTTGCAGTCGTAGCCGGATTCACCCTGGAAGGGCTGGTCAGGCCGCTCGTACTGCGGTCCCCGCTGCACGCGGTTCCGCGTTCTAGGAGGCCGTCGGCGATGTGCGGGCGGAGTCAGCGGCCGCGGCGGCTTGGAGGACGAGGTCGGTGACCGCGTCGGGATGGGAGATCATGGCCACGTGGGAGGAGTCGATCTCCACCGTGTGAGAACCGGCGCGCCTCGCCTCGAAGCGTTCCAGATCCGGGTTGATGCTCTTGTCCTGCTTCGCGACGAGGGCCCAGGACGGAATGGACCGCCAGGCCGCCACCTTGGCCTTCTCGGAGAACGCGGTTGTCGCGACGGGCCGTTGGGTGGCTGCCATCAACTTCGTCGTGCTCTCCGGCAGGTCGGCGGCGAAGACCTCGTGGAGCTTGTCCGGCCGGATGTACAGGTCTGTCCCGCTGGCGCCGTCGGCCCGGTAGGGGACTGATGTGGTGGCGGTGGCGAGTGGAGAGGCGAATCGGGCGGACAGCGCATCGCCGCTCTCGCCCTTGTCGGGCATCAGCGCCGACACGTACACCAGGGACTTGACCCGTGGGTTGCCGGCTGCCGCCGAGCTGATGACGGCGCCGCCGTACGAGTGCCCCACCAGCACGATGGGGCCCTTGATGCTGTCCAGCACCGAGGCGATGTAGGTGGAGTCGTTGGACAGACTCCGCAGCGGGTTGGCGGGCGCCACGACCGTATAGCCGCGACGTTCGAGTCGCGCGATGACACCGTTCCAACTGGAGGCGTCCGCGAACGCCCCGTGCACCAGGACCACGGTGGGTCTGCCGCCGCTCGCGTCGCCGTCGGCGGCGGCCGGGGCTGTCGCCGACGCGCACAGAGCCACCGTGCACCCGGCGACAATGAAGGGCGTCCGACTTGTGCGACGTATGAGACCGAGCGCCACAGATGCCATCATGCAGGCGTTCCTTTCCGTGAGGCCCCCACCGCCCGAGCATTACTCCATCCGCGGTGCGAGGCCCGACGACAAGGGCCGACAGGGTGAGGCGAGCAGGGCATTCGAGTGAGAGAACGCGCCGCGGGTTTGCGAGAAGTCTCCGGGCTTCGGTAGCGCACCTTCTTGCCGGTCGCCGGTTGCCCGTCAGCGGCCCCAGGTGTGTCCCGGTGATGGTGTAGGCGAAGGCCAACTCATGCTGGGACATGGGCACTTCTCGGGCGCGTGTGCCGGACGCGGCGCCACGCACGGTCGGCACGCTCGGCCCGACCGCGTGATGGCGCCGCTGAGCCGCGCTCGGATGCGCCATGTCGGCCGGTCAGCCGGCCATTGCCTACATACAGCCGTTCAGCCGTTCAGCCATTCAGCCGATGCTCCTGACCGGTGAGCTGCCGCCGTGGCCCCGTCTTTCGCCGCCCCACATGGTGCGGGCGGCATGCGCGGCGCTCGGCGCCGTAGCAACCTGGAGGCATGGCCGTGATCCGCCCACGATCACGCGCCCATGGTTGGCGGCGTGAGTCGGGTCACTGTGCTGGGTGACGACCCGCGCTGGTGCGCGACGAAAGGTGACCCATGAAGTGCGCAGTGATCGGCGGTACCGGCCTGATCGGGTCGCAGGTCGTGAAGAAGCTCAAGGCGGCGGGACATGAAGCCGTGCCGCTCTCGCTGTCCACGGGCGTGGACGTGATCAGCGGCCAAGGCCTGGAGGAGGCGGTGGCCGGCGCCGACGTCGTCATCAACCTCACGAACTCCCCCACCTTCGACGAGGCTTCCCTGCCGTTCTTCCAGACCTCCATGGACAACATCCTGGCCGCCAGTCACAAGGGCGGGGTCGGGCACATCGTCATTCTCTCCATCGTCGGCACCGACCAGGTGCCCGACCTCGTCTACTACCAGGCCAAGACCCTGCAGGAGAACATCCTCAAGGCCGGCCCGATCCCCTACTCGATCGTCCGCGCCACCCAGTTCATGGAGTTCATCGACGCCATCCTGTCCTCGACCACCGAGGGCGACACCGTCCGCCTGCCCAGCACCCCGATCCAGCCGATCGCCGCCCAGGACGTCTCGGACGCCGTCGCCGAGGTGGCCACCGGCTCCCCTTTGAACAGCACTCGCAACATCGCCGGGCCCGACGTCTTCTCCCTCGACGAACTCGGCCGGGTCACTCTGAACGCCCGCCCCGACGGCCGCACAGTCGTCACCGATGACACCGCGGGCATGTTCGCCGCCGTCCACGGTGACGCCATCACCGCCAAGGGCGACGCCCGTATCGCCCCCACCCACTACAGCGACTGGCTCGTCTGAACCACCCAGCCCACCCTGTCGGCGTAACGGTGGGTAGGCGCCAGGCACGCTGCATAAGAAGGTCTGTCCGGCGTTGCAGCCGGTGAACGTCTTGCGGAGCCGCAGGTGCTCCCTGGACTGCGCGGTGAGCACCTCGCCGCCGCCGTAGATCGTCGGCGTCATGTCCCGCTCGTCAGTGATCATCCCGTGGCCCCCTTTGTCGCCACGCGCAACGGCCGCCGAGGCGGGGGCGGGTCGGTGCGCAGCAGCAGGGCGGGGGCGATCGGGTAGAGCAGGCGGGGGCCGAGCTCCGTCACGTGGCGTGGTCGCGGTCACGGACGCGTCCGCGCAGTCCGGCGGATCGGACAACCCCTTAGCCTCCGCCGGCTTGGCTGCCGCCCTGCGCGCTCTTCACAGACTTCCAGCGCCCAGGCACGTGACCGTCAGCGACGTTGACCAGATGCAGCAACGCTCGGCCCGGCTGCGACGCCTCGACGACATCCTCGGCGGCGGCGACACCTACCGGGCCTACCTGGGCGAGTACCAGTCCACGAAAGCCCTGCTGCGCGATGCCACGTTCAACCCGGAAGCCGGGGTCCAGACGAGAATCCCGGCCCGATTGCGGCGGGCCGGGATTCTGATTCGTGTGCCTGGCCGGAGGGCGTCGGCCCGATTACGGCGGGCCGGGGTTCTCCAGCATGCGCATCACGTGGTTGCTGATTCTAGTCTTCGTCGAATCCGCCGAATTCGCCGCCCTCGCCCTTCTCGTGGTGGCGCTTGATGACGCGGAAGCTGCCGACGACTCCGTTCTTGACCTTCACGCCGTCCTCCATCTCCTCGTGGTGCTTCTTGTGGTGCTCGCCCTTCTCGTCCTCGCCCTTCTCGTGCTCGCCCTTCTCGCCCTCGTCCTCGTCCTTGATCTTGCCCGTGCGGACGTTGTTGGCCTCGCTGTGGGGGCCGACGGTGGCGACGGGGGCGCCGTTGTCGCAGGTGACGCCGCGGAAGAATTCGACGGTCTTCTTGCTGTCGTTGCGGATGTTGAAGCTCTTGGAGCCCAGGCCGCTGACCACGGTGATGCAGCCGTCGGGCACGGCGGAGAACGACCGCTCGTTGATGAAGATTCGGCCGATCTCGTGGTGGCGACGCTTGCCGTGCTCGCCGCGCTCGCCGCCCTCGCCGCGCTCGCCGCCGCGGCCGCCGCCCTCGTTGCCCTTGCCCTGTCCGCCCTCGCCGCCCATCGGGGCGTAGTCGGGAGCGGGCGCCTGCTTGACGACGGCCGGGGCCGCCTCAGGTGCGGGGGCGGCGGTGGCGTAGGTGATGCCGGTCGCGGTCAGTGCCGCAGCGGCCGCGACGGCCGTGGCCATCGCCTGGGAACGGTTCATGATCATGTCGCTTGTTTCCTTCTGAGACGGAGACTTGTTTCCTTCTGAGACGGAGAGAGGAACACCCGCTGTGGCAGCTGGTGCGTGACTGAACGTACTAACACCCCCTATTGCTGTCATATCGAGTAAATCTGGAGCTCCGGCTTCGTGGGGCTGATCGGGTATATAGAGACCCTTCACGCCGCCCAGAAGGAGAGCTGACTAACCGTCAAAGCTTGCCGCAGCTTGGGAGATTGAATGACAATTAGCCCTTGCGGGTGATCTTCTGACTTCTGATCACCCGTCGTGGCGGTGGATCGCCGGGAAGCATCGGCGAGTCGCTGCTTGACGTGAGGTCTGTCGTAGGTTCCAAGGAGGCGTGAACGGTGGCTGTCCGACGAAGGCGGCACGGTCGCCCGGGTCCTCGTTGTCCTGCTGCTGGGCTTCGCCCTCGCCGCCCGCCGTTTTGAACTGCGGCTGCTGGACTGGACCGACCTCGAGGAGGTCGAGGAGGGCCTGGCCGTCGAGGTCTGGCGACCGAAGGTCAACCATGAGGGTCCGCTCGGCGTGCTTACGGCTCCGACCCGGCCACCTGCCCCGTCCGCGCGGTCCGCGCGCGGCGCCAGTGCCTGATCGAGCACGGCCACCAGCCGGTCGGTCCCGTGTTCCTGCGCATCGACCGGCACGGCCGCATCGCCCACCCGATCCACCGGCACGGCCAACAGATCGGAGACCCCTCCGGCCGCATCACCGGCGAAGGCATCGGAGACGCGGTGACCCGGGCCGCAGCCCGCGCCGACCCCACCTCGCTGGAGCGGACACAACCTGCGCCGCGGCTTCGCCACCGCCGCCAAGCAGGCCGGCGCCGACCTCATCGAGACCGGACGCCACGGCGGCCTGGTCGACGGCTCCAAGTCCCCGGCCGTGTACTGCGAGCAGGCCGGAATGTGGGACGAGACGAACCTGCTGTACGGCATCGTGGACCGCCCCGCTGAACACCTCACCGCTCACCGAAGTGACGGTGGGCACGTCAACGGTGTAGTTGCCCGAGCAGCGACTGCCGCAGCCACCGAGGACCGGCACGCCGTTCCCACGCGGCGAGTCCGCCGGCGGCGAGTCCGGCCGCCGCGAAGATCCCGAGGCAGCGGAGTCGCTGACGCATGCATGTCCCCCTGCTTCGGAAGATTGACCTGAGCAAGGCCTGGAGAAAACGCTGTTCCAGGGCCTTCGAGGTCCAACACTCCGCGACGCCAGTGCACCCACACCTACGCACCCATCAGGCACACCTACGGTTCGGCCGGGGGCTGCCCCCACCCCCGTCGGCCCGGTGACCGACCATGTGTAGGCCGCGGGCCCTCACGACCCAGAACATTTCATGATCAAGTCGGGGACTCCGCAAGAACGGCGCGGCCCTCGCTCCTGCGCTGGCTGTGTGTAGCTGTGAGCGGTACAATTTCGGGGAAAGTGAATGCGACTGGCCGTGCGCTTTTGTGGGTCACGGAAGTGTACAACACCCCACGGAGCGCGGCTTACAATCCGGCGCAGTTTTGAATGTTCGCCGCGCGGTCCGCAAACAGCCCTTCGACGTTGCGGGGCGGCTCGCGGGATCCCATTGTCCGCTGCGCTCAACGATCCTGAACAGCATGCAGACTCATTCGGGTCAGAATTCAACCAGACGTACTGATCCCGGACTTGCGGCGTTAGAGCCTTGACGTTCGACCAGTAATGGTACTCACATGGGTTGGCTCACTTTCGGATACTTCCTATCATATATTCCCTACGCCATGCTGGTGAAGGCACTGGCCAGCGGGGTTACTCCACTATCGTCCCAGCCGGTCAGCGGCTATGAGCTGCTACCCGCAGCCACCCTCGGGCAGATCGCCGCGATGATGCTCTTCCTTGGCATGTCGGGGCGGTGGCGGTATATGCGCAGGAGCAGGATCGGCGGGAGCCGAATTCCGATGGCAGGGCGGGAGACACTGGCGGCCGGCTTCTTCGCCTCGCTCATCATTGGCGCCACCACGATGAACTACACCTTTGCCGGCGTCTCGATCCTCTTCATGCTGTTGTTGATGAGGGGCGGAGTTCTCATTCTCTCCCCATTGATCGACGTGGCGGGCAAGCGTTCCGTTATGAAACATTCATGGTTGGCTCTGTCCCTCAGTCTGATAGCAATTTCCGTGGCTCTCGGTGACGTGAACGGTTATCACCTCACGCCGGCCGCCGTTGTGAGTGTCCTCATTTACCTCGTCGGCTACCTCGGCCGGTTCGAAATCATGAGCCGCGTTGCCAAGAACGGGGTTGTCGCAACCAACCGGCGATTCTTCGTGGAGGAGCATGTCGCGGCACCGGTCTGGCTGACTGTGCTGCTGGGCGCAGGAGCGCTGGCCGGGCAACCACAACTGCGCGCGGGTTTCACCAGGTTCCTCGGTACGCCTGCCGCGTTGGGGGCGGCGGGGATAGGAGTGGCCTACGAGGTGCTGTTCGTCTTCGCTACGCTGATCTACCTCGATCGGCGCGAATACACCTGGGGGGTGTCGGCCTGGGCGTTCGCCAGCCTCATGTCCGGCCTGGTCGGCTCCTTTGCGCTTGCATGGCTGGCCGGGCTCCGGGCTCCGGGAAGCAGCCAGCTGATCGCGCTCGTGTTCGGGGTCGGCGCGGCTGCGGCCCTGTCCTGCCCGTCGGCCGCCCTCTGGTGGCGAACCCGCGGCGCCGGCACGGCATGCCGGGTGCTGTTCGTCTGCGGTGGGAACACGTCCCGCTCGCCCATGGCGGAGGTCATCGCCTGGGCCCAAGCCGCGGAGGCGGGCGTCGCACACGCCTTCCGGTTCTCCAGCGCGGGTGTCGCGACGCCGCTGCCCCCGCACCCGATGGCTCCCGGCGCCCGGTCCGCGCTTGCTGAACTCGGCCTGCAACGGGTGCCGGGCAGGGGAAACCCCCGCCGTCACCGCGCTCGCTCGGTCACCTTGGAACTGTGCCGGGTCAACTCCGTCATCTACTGCATGACCCGAGCCCATTGCGACAGGGTGATCGCCATGGCGCCCGAAGCCCAGGACCGTACCCTCCGGCTGGACCCGTACTGTGACATCCCCGATCCGGAGGGGCAGTCGCCGGAGGTGTACCGTCGGTGCGCCCAGCACATCCAGCGCTCCGTCCGCCTCCGCCTGTGCGAGCTCGCCGACTCCTACGGTGCTTGCCGCACCACTTTGGGACGGGGGTGAGGCAGGGATGCCCCTCGGGCTTCGCGACGGCCTGTCCCTGATCACCTTGCAGAAGGTGATGCTCGGCCTGTTGGCCAGGGGGCTCAGCAGTTGTCCGCAGTTCAGTGTTGCCGGTTATGGGGACGTGCTCCGAGCGAATCTGAAAATCTCTCCTGCCCGGCTCGCCGTACGCTCCATGGCTGTCAGTTACGCGGACGGGACAGCCCCGGTCAATCGGTTCGTCCCGCGGCGAGCCGGTCTGGAGGAGTACGTCCAGTGGCACGTGTGACGAGCGGATACGGTGCCGCCCTCGGGCGTCGGGCCCGGCTGGTCGCGGTAGCCGCCGAACCGGAGGACCTCACCCCCCGTTCGCTGCGTGGCCTCGCAGGAGTGGCGGACGAGCTGGAGGTCCGTGCCGATCTGGTCGGCGATCCCGATCCGTCCTGGCTGCGGCGGAACTTCAGAGGGCAGCTGACCTACAGCCTTCGCTCTGCGCGACATGGTGGCCACTCGGCTGCCGGCCCGGTGGAACGGCGCACCCGGCTCCTGCGTGCGGCGGACCACTATGAACTGGTCGACCTCGAGGCGATGGACGACATACAGCCGGAACTGCTGGCGGCCGTCCCCGCCCGGCAGCGGCGTGTCTCCTGGCACACGTCCGGGCATGCAGGGAGTGCCGAGGGACGCTGTCGAGCGGAGCTGCGGGAGGCATCAGGAAGACTCCAGGAGCGGTTCGCCGCGATGGCCGCCGTGCCGGCGGCGCTGTACCTCCTCGTGCCGCCTGCGGGCGGACAGTACGGGTCTGCCGCGCCGCTGCTGCTCACCGGGCTCGGACGTACCGACGTGACGGCGTTTGCGTCCGGCCCGGTCGGCATGTGGACCCGAGTGCTGGCGCCGTGGCTGGGGGCGCCTGTCGTCTTCGGCCGGGTCGGTGCGCCGGGAGAGGACGGCATGCCGAGTGTGGGCCGGCTCCTGGCCGACTACGGCCTGCCCGCGTTGCCTCCGCTCAGCGGCCTGTTCGGCATTGCCGGTCGCGCGCCGGGACGGTCGCTGTCGCCTCGGCTGCACAACGCGGCATTGCGGGAACTGCGGCTGCCCGCGCTGTACCTGCCCTTCCAGGTGGACAGGTTTTCCCGATTCTGGCAGTGGGGCTTCGACTTCGCGTCGCTGGGTGGGATGCCCTTGCGCGGGCTGACCGTGACCGCCCCGCACAAGCAGAGCGCGCTCCTCGTGGCCGACGTTGCCGCCCCGGAGGCGCTGGAGTGCGGTGCGGCCAATCTGCTGTGGCTCGACGAGGGGCGCTGGCGGGCGGCCACCACCGATGCCGTCGGTGCCCTGCGTGCCCTTGCCCTGGGTGGAGTCGACCCGAGCGGCCGTACGACCGCCGTCATCGGTTGCGGCGGCGCCGGACGGGCCGTCGCCTGGGCCCTGCGCGAGGCCGGAGCCGGGGTGACCCTTGTCAACCGGGGGATCGCGCACGGTCTGGAAGCCTCCTCGCAGCTCGGGCTTCCCTACGTACCGCTGTCCCGATTCTCCCCGGCGGGGTACGACCTGCTCGTGCACGCCACGCCCTTGGTAGAGCGGGAGCCGTTCCCGGTTGCCGCAGCCGACGGGGACGCGGTGGTGTTGGAGATGGCCTACCGCGATCCGCCGACTGCGCTCACGCGCGCCACCCGTGCTCGCGGGCTGGTCGGCATCGACGGCTGGCAGGTCCTGTTCGTCGAGGCGTGCGAGCAGTTCAGGCTGATGACGGGCCGTTCGATGCCCGAGACGCTGTCCCTGCGCTCGATCTGCTTCGGATTGGCCGAGCAGGCCGCCGGCCACGGCCTCACCGTATCGGGGGGATCGACCCGAACACACCGCGTGGGGCGGGAAGCACCATGACGATCCGTTCGACGCCCCCGTCCGGCCTGCCCACCGCCCGCCCGGCAGGCAGGCCGGGTATTTCGGTGCTGCTGGGCAAGAGGGGCAGCACCGACCAGCACAGTTCGAAGGGTGCCCGCCTGCTGAACGTGACGTGGCACTTGGAGAGGGCCACCTCCATATGACCGACGACCTGCCCCGCGCCGCCGGATCGGCCCGCAGCCCGGCGATCGGAGACGACCAGGCTGTTCTCGTCACCGCGGCGAAGCTCGCCGCGGACAAATTCGCCCCCCGCGCTGTGGAGTACGACCGCAAGGCCGTCTTCCCCGCCGAGGATTTCGACGATCTGTTCTCCAGCGGTCTACTGGGCGTCACCGTGCCCTGCGAATACGGGGGCCTGGGCTACGGCCCTCAGCAGCGCCACACCCTGCCCCTGTGGGAGATGACCACCACACTTGCCAAGGCAGATCTGTCACTGGCCCGCTGCTGGGAAGGGCACGCCAACGCACTGGTCCTCATCGACGCCCTGGCCACCCCGGAGCAGAAGCGGCGCTGGTTCGCCGGCGTGGTGGAACACGGGGAGAAGTGGGCCGCCTGGAGCGGCGAACCCCAAGCCCCGAAGCCGGGCGAGAGGCTTCATTTCGGCACCACGCTGGTCCCCGTCCACAACGGCTGGATCCTCCAGGGCAGCAAAGCGTTCGCCACCAGCGCCACCGGAGCGCAGTGGGCGGTCCTGCTCGTCGATCCGGACTCACCCGGCGGCGCCCGCCAGACCTCAGAGGTCCACGGGAGACTGCTGCTGCTCGCCTGCGACCTGTCCGATCCGACCGTGACCGTGGATGCTTCCTGGTGGGACCCCGTCGGTATGCGCGCGACGGTCAGCCACGCGGTGCGCTTCGACGACACCTTCATACCGCGCGAACATCTCATCGGCGGTCCCGGCAGCTACTTCGACGGGCAATGGCAGACCGCTTTCGTCCCCCATTACGCGGCCAGCTTCCTCGGCGGCGCCCTCGCCGCATATGAATACGGGCTCGCGTATCTGAAGCGGCAGGGCAAGGGCGGTGACCCCTATGTGCAGCAGCGAGTGGGCAGCATGGCGGTCGATGTCGAAACCGGGCGCCTTTGGCTGCGCCACGTCGCCGGTCTCTGGGACGAGGACAGGCTCGACGAGGCCCGAATCGCCGGCGCCAGAGCCTGGCATACGATCGCGCATCTGGCACAAGAAACGGTGCATCACGTCATCCAGGCGTGCGGCGCCCGCAGTCTGATCCGCCCAAGCCCCGTGGAGCGGGTCCTGCGCGACCTGACGCTGTACGAACTCCATGACAACCGCGATCACGTTCTGGCCACCGTAGGCCGTGCCGTACTCGGCGAGCAGTACGATCCGTCTTTCCATGGGCTCTGAGAGACCGGTCGGTATTCCGCTCGTGGGTGTGGCGCCCCGGCATTGCGCTCACTGCGGGTTTCCCGCAGTGATGCATACACGCGGGTAGGGCCCAATAGGCAGCCGGTTCATCCCCGGCCACAGCCACCGCCGCACGCCTCTTCTGCCGACCCGCATGGGCTGGCCGCCTGCCCGCATTCACCGAGGTTCTCTGAGAGGCCAAGTTCAACGTGGACCGGTCGGCCGACCCCGCACCCGGCCCGACGCCATCGCCGGCGACAAGACACCCCATGCGGTTATCGGGTCAAGCCGCTGCGGCGACTGGGGGTTGAGCCGGTGGGTTGAAGGCGATGGCTTCGTCGAAGGTCTGGT
>NZ_JBSFJL010000030.1:0-114972 GCF_053598035.1 Streptomyces sp. NPDC001204
GACCGCACCAGCTACAAAGCCACCACCAGCATCGAAATCCTTGCGGCCGCAGGCACTTGACGACATGCCCCAGCCGCAAACTTCACGGCCTTGGCACTAGCTCTCCCAGCCGAGGTAGACCGACTTGGACCAGGTGTAGAAGTCCACCGCGACCGCGCCCTGCTCGCGGAAGGTGTTACTGGAGGAGTCGCCGACGCCGCCGAACGGGACGTTGAGATCCAGGCCGGTGGTCGGGCGGTTGACCTTGACTACGCCTACGCGGACGGCCGCGGCGAAGCGCTGGGCGGCGGCCAGGCTGCGCGTGCAGATACCCGCGGCCAGGCCGTAGCGGGAGTCGTTGACCAGGTTGATCGCTTCGTCCAGGTCCGCCGCGGACAGTACCGCGACCACCGGGCCGAAGATCTCCTGCCGGGCCGCGGCGCTCTCCTGGCCCAGGCCGGAGAGCACGGTCGGGGCGAGCATCAGCCCCTCGGGGGCCTCGCCGCCCGCGGCGACGGTCGCGCCCTCAGCCCTGGCCTGCTCGATGGCGGCGGTCACCGTAGCGAGTTGCTGCGCGCTCACCACCGGGCCCATCAGGGTGCCCTCGGCCAGTCCGTCGCCGGGGCGGTAGCGGGCCGCCTCCTTGGCGAGCGCGGCGACGAATTCGTCGTACACACCCGGGGTGCAGATGACCCGGGAGGAGGCGGTGCAGGCCTGGCCGGTGAGGCCGAAGCCGCCTGCTGCGGCGATCCGCGCGGCCTGTTCGACGTCGGCGTCGTCCAGTACCACCAGGGCGTTCTTGCCGCCCATCTCCACCTGCACCCGGCCGCGGCGCTCCTGCACCACGCGCTCGATGTGCATGCCGACCCGGGTGGAGCCGGTGAAGGAGACCGCCGCCACCCTGGGGTCGCGGACCAGGGCCTCGCCGACCACCGCGCCGGAGCCGTGCACCACGTTGAGCACCCCGGCGGGCAGCCCGGCCCGGAGCAGGGCCTCGGTGAGGTGGCGGGTGGAGAGCGGGGTGAGCTCTGCGGGCTTGAGTACCACCGCGTTGCCGCCGATCAGCGCCGGCGCCAGCTTCCAGGCGGGGATGGCGATCGGGAAGTTCCATGGGGTGATCAGCCCCACGACCCCGACCGGCTCCCGGCGGGTGTGGACCATGGTGTCTGGGAGCGAACTGGGCAGCACCTGCCCGCCGAGCCGCCAGCCCTCGGAGCCGAAGAAGCGCAGTACGTCGATGGCCCGCCGGACCTCGCCGCGGGCCTCGGTCAGCGTTTTGCCCTCCTCCCGGACCAGGTCGCGGGCGGCCTCCTCGTGGCGGCCGCGCAGGATCTCGGCAGCGTCCAGCAGGATCGCGCCGCGCGCCGGGGCGGGCAGTGCCGCCCATCCCAGCTGGGCCTTGGCGGCGGCTGCCACGGCCGCGTCGACGGCCTCGGCGCCGGAGGCCGGGGCCACGGCGACCAGTTCGGCCGGGTTCGCCGGGTTGTACCGCTCGAGGCCGTCGCCGGCGATCTCCTCACCGGCGATGAGGTTGGGGATCTGCACAGTGCTCATGGCTATGGTTCCTTGGGAAGTGGGGAGTTCACAGGCTGCGGACCAGGCCGCCGTCGCAGCGCAGCGCGATTCCGGTGACGTATGAGGCGGGGGCGCCACAGAGGAAGGCAGCGGCCGCGCCGAACTCGGCGGGAGTGCCGTACCGTCCGGCGGGGATCGCAGCCTGCGAGGCGGCCTCGACCTCGGCGACGGGGCACTGTTCGCGTTCGGCCCGCGCGGCGTCCAGTGCCGCCACCCGATCGGTGGCGATCCGGCCGGGCAGCAGCAGGTTGACGGTGACTCCGTCGGCCGCCACCTCGGCAGCGAGGGTCTTCAGGTACGCGGCAAGGGCGGCCCGTCCGGCGTTGGACAGGACCAGCCCGGGCAGCGGCTCGGCAATCCCGCTGGAGCCGACGGCCAGGATGCGGCCCCAGCCGCGCTGGCGCATCGCCGGCAGGGTCAGCGCCACCAGCCGCTGCTGAGCCAGCAGCAGTGAGTCCACGGCCGCGGCGAGGTCGCCAGTGTCCAGGCCGGCGGCGGTGCCGGGCTGTGGGCCGGGTCCGTTGAGGACCAGGATGTCGGGATCGCCGTAGGCCTCGCGGGCCGCCTCGACCAGCGCCTGCGGCCCGTCCGGGACGGTGAGGTCGACCTGGACGCCGATCGCGTCCGGCAGTCCGGCGGCGATCTCCTTGGCGAGGTCGCCGCGCCGCCCGGCTACTACGACCGAGGCGCCTTCGGCGGCCAGCGCTTCGGCCACCGCCCGGCCCAGGCCGCCAGTGGAGGCGGCGACCACGGCGACCCGGCCGCGGATGCCGAGGTCCATCAGTGCACCTCCTTGGGCAGCGCGGCGAGGTGCCGTTCCAGCTGCGGGACCAGGGCCTCGGGCAGCTGCGCGGCGGGTGGCCGCACCCCCGACTCCATGATCAGGCCACGGCGCCGGATGGCCTCCTTGCGCAGCGCCAGCCCGATCCCGGCCTGTGCCTCGAAGTTGACCAGTGGCAGGTACGGCAGGTAGGCCTCCCGGGCCGCGTCGTGGCCGCCGCTTCGCCAAGCCTGGACGCAGGTGATCAGGCCCTCGGGGCAGGAGAAGCCGGTCATCGCTCCGGCGGCGCCGGCCGCCAGTTCGTCGAGCAGGCCCAGGCCGCCCAGGCCGCCGAAGACCGGGATGTCCAGTTCGGCGGTGAGCCTGGCGATGGCTGCCGGGGTGGGCGGGGCCTCGGCCTTCACCGCGACCGCCGAGGGGACCGCGTGGACGGCGCGGACCAAGTCGGCGGTGCGGATGGCGACCCGGCTGGTGGCCGGGTAGTCCTGGACGACGATCCCGGCGCCGGTGGCGTCGTGTACCGCGTTGAGGTGGGCCGCGACCACCTGCGGATCAGGCGAGTTGACCTGCACCATCAGTCCGGCGAGGCGGTCCCCGACCACCTCGCGGACGAGCCGGGCCTCCTCCAGCACCGGTGCGGTGGCCAGTCCGGTGACCCCGACGACCAGCGGTAGGTCGACGGTGTCGGTCACCGCCTCCAGCACCGTGCGGCGCTCCTCGGTGGAGAGCCGGGCGGCCTCGCCGAAGACTCCGAGCACGGTCAGACCGGTGGTGCCGATCCGCTCGTAGTGCTCCACCAGCCGGACCAGGCTGGGCTCGTCCACCTCCAAGGCGGAGCCGAGGAAGGGCGTGGCGAGTACACCCCACACTCCGGGGGCAAGCTTTTCGGGCATCAGTGGGCTCCCCTCATCGTCCGGGCCAGAGCGGTGGCCGCTTCTGCTGGAAGGCGAGCACGCCCTCCTTGGCGTCTTCGCTGTCCAGCGCCGCCATCAGCGCCGGGGTGCGCAGCTTGTGGGCGTCCTGCGGCGACAGCTGGCCCCCGCGTTGGACCATCTGCTTGATGGCGCGCAGCGAGGTGGGGGCGCAGGCGAGGATGTCGGCGACCCAGCGGTCGACGGCCTCGTCCAGCTGCTGGGCCGGGACCACCTCGTTGACCAGGCCCATCCGGTGCAGCTCGGCTGCAAAGGCGCGGCGGCCGGTAAGCAGCAGCCCCATGGCTTGGGTGTGCGGCAGCCGGCGGACCAGCTGGAAGACGCCGCCGTCCAGCGGGATCCGGCCGACCCGGGGTTCCGTGAGGCCGAACTGAGCGTGGTCGGCGGCGACGACGATGTCGCAGCCGAGGACCATCTCCATGCCGCCGCCCAGCGCATAGCCGTTGACCCGGGCGATCACCGGGACGTCCAGGGTGGTGCGCAGGCTCAGCCCGCCGAAGCCGTTGGGGTCGAGGCCGGCCCAGTACTCCAGGCCGGTCTTGTCCACCGCGTCGGCGGACATGTCGGCGCCCACGCAGAACGACCGCTGTCCGGCGCCGGTGACGACGACCACCCGCACCTCGGGGTCGGCCTCGATGTCGGCCCAGATCTCGTTGAGCCGGGCGTTGGTCTTGACGTCCACCGCGTTGAGTACGGCGGGGCGGTCGATGGTGACCCGGGCGATGTGCCCGTCCCGTACGTAGCGGACCTCGTCGGTCATCGCAGCACCCCCTTCTCGCGAAGCAGCTCGATCTGCTCGGCGGTGTAGCCGAGTTCACCGAGCACCTCGGCGCCGTGCTCGCCGAGCCGCGGAGGGACCCGGCGGACCTCGGCGGGGGCGGCGGAGAGGTGGAGCGGCGTGTTGAGGGCGCGGATCCGGCCGGCGACCGGGTGGTCCATCTCGACGATCATCTTGTTGACCGCGGTCTGCTCGTCGTCGAGGGTCTGCTCCAGACTGCGCACCGGGGCGCAGAGGATGTCCTCGTCCTCGAGCCGCTTGACCCAGTAGTCGGTGGTGTTGCGTGCCACCGCCTCGGCGAAGATCCGCTGCAGCTCGGGACGGTGCGCGAACTGCAGGTCCAGGGTGGCGAACTCGGGGCGCTCGCCCAGGTCTTCGTCGAGTTCCAGGGCGCGGCTGATGTGGTGCAGCGGGTTGGTCTTGAAGCCGCCGACCATGATCAGCGCGCCGTCGGTGGTGGGGAACACGCCGGTGAGTGGCATCGCGGCCCAGTTGATCTCGGAGCCGCGGTTGAGCTGCTGGCAGGCCTCCTGCATCTGCATGTGGAGCATCGAGTCGTACATCGACACCTCGACCTTTTGCCCCTCGCCGGTGCGGTCGCGGTGCAGCAGGGCCAGCAGGATGCCCTGGAGCAGGTGCATTCCGGTGGTGTAGTCGCAGAGTGTGGTCGGGTAGAGGGTGACGGGGTCGTCATCGGAGACCCGGCGCCACATCACTCCGCTGTATGCCTGGGCGATGGCGTCCTGTCCGCCCTTGTGGGCGTACGGGCCCTCGGTGCCGAAGCCGGTGCCGGAGGCCCAGATGATCTGGGGGTTGACGGCGCGCAGCGCCTCGTAGCCGAGGCCGAGCCGCTCCATCACGCCGGCCCGGAAGTTGCTCACCACGACGTCGGCGGAGCGCACCAGTTCCTGGACGGCCTGTCGGCCCTCCTCGGTGCGGGTGTCGATGGAGATGCTCCGCTTGTTGCGGTTGATCGACAGGAAGATGGGGTTGTCCAGGCCGGCCGGGTCCGGGATCGAGGTGCGGGAGATGTCGCCGGTGCCGGGCCGCTCCACCTTGATCACGTCGGCGCCGTAGTCGCCCAGCATCTGGGTGCAGGACGGGCCCATGAAGACTTGGGTGAAGTCGATGACGGTGACGCCGCTCAGCGGCTGTGCGGCGGTGGTCATGCCACGGCCTCCTCAAGCTGGTCGACGGTCGCGTTCTCTGCGGGGACGTCACCGGGGTCGGCGCCCTGTTCGCGCATCCGGCGCTGGATAACGGCCGGGTCGACGTCCCGGACCAGCACGCTCTGCTCCACTGCGGTGGCGGCGGCGATGCCGGCCGCCTGGCCCATGGCCATGCAGGGCGGGATCTCGCGGGACATCCGCTGTGCCTCGGGGGTGGCCGAGTAGTGCCGGCCGGCGACCAGCAGCTGGTCGACGCCGCGCGGCAGCAGCGCGCGGTACGGGGTGTAGTAGTCGCGGCCGCGGGCGACGCTGTCGGCGAAGTGTCGGCGGGAGGTGACGTCGTCCTTGGTGACCACGTACTCGCCCTGCAGCAGCCGGGTCTGACGGACTCCCATCTGCTCGGCGACGTCGAGCAGATAGGCGTTCTCGAAGCCGGGCAGGTCGGACTTGATGTGGTCGAGGACGGCACCGATCCGGGCCCGGGCCTCGAACTCGGCCTCGGTGAGCGAGACCGGGTCGGTGCCGTCGAAGCCGGTCATGTGCGGGCAGTTGCACCAGACCACGCCGGGAACGGGCGTCTTGAGCCACCACAACTCCCAGGCGCCGCCCAGCATCCGCTTGATCTTGCGGTTGATGGCCCGGGCCTCACGCGGGTTCTCCTGCTCGAAACGCTCGGCGGCCGCGGTGTCCACCCCGCCGAGCCGGAAGACCAGGGTGACCAGATAGCTGTCCTGGGCGTACGAGGCGCCGGCCCGGGAGGCCACGTCGATGTCGCCGGTGGTGTCGATCACCACGTCGCCCATCACCGCCTGCGGACCGGACTTGGTCTCGCAGACCACGCCCTTGACCGCGCCGTCCTGGACCACCGGCCGGGAGAACCAGCTGTGCAGTCGAAGATTGACCCCGCTCTCGCGGACCAGGTCGTTGGAGACCCGCTTCCAGCCGTCGGGATCGAAGGCGACGGCGTAGCAGATCGGCTTGGGGTTGGTGTGGGAGTGGAAGTCGAAGGCGCCCCAGCGGCCCCACTTGGCCCACATCTCGGGCGAGGAGTAGCGGTCCTCGGCCGGCGGGTAGACGGCGAGGCCGAGCTTGGACATCCGCTCGACGTACTCGTCGACGATACCGGTGACGGTGATCTCGTTCCCGTTGATCATGTCGTCGAGGACCAGGACCATGCCGCCGGAAGCCAGGCCGCCGAGGGCCGAGTAGCGCTCCAGCAGGGTCACGCTGGCCCCGGTGCGGGCGGCGGCTACGGCCGCGCTGACCCCCGCCGGTCCGCCGCCGACCACGATCACGTCGGACCGCTGGACCACGGGTGCCTCGATGGCGTCGAGAGAGACGGTCTGGGGCATCTGACTTCCTTTCAGCTCCCGACGCGGACGGCGCCGCGGCGGAAGACAAGCACGTAGAGCAGGACGCTGAGCAGGCAGAGGACCGCCCCGTAGACGGGGAACGCCCAGCCGGCGCCGAGGTCCTGGAGCCACAGCAGGAGATAGGGGGCGGTGCCGCCGAAGCCGGCCACGCCGATCGCGTAGCCGAGACCGACGCCGGTGACCCGGCAACTGGTCGGCATCAAGGTGGCGGCGACGGTGTTGTACAGGCCCATGGTGAAGGCGAGCACCGGGGCGCCGACCAGCATCACCACGGTGAACGTCGCCATGCCAGGCCGCTGGTAGGCGAGCACGATGAAGATCAGCGGAACCACGGCGAGCCGGGAGGCAATGAAGGTGCGGGAGATCCGCTTGCGGTCGGCGAGCCGGCCGACGAGCGGGTAGAGAGCGGCGACGCAAATCCCGGCGAGGGTGGAGACCAGGAAGACGGTGTCCGGGTTCTCGTGGTATGCGGAGCGGGCCAGGTTGGGCAGCCCGGTGGTCCAGGTGTATTGCAGCGCCTGGGCGCCGGCCACGACGAAGACGATCGCCACGAGCGCCAGCCGGTGCCGCCAGACCTCGGCCCAGACCTGGCCCACCCGGGCCGGCTCGGCCTGCCTTTCACCCGCGGTGTGCAGAGTCTCCGGCAGGGCGCGGCGCAGCCAGAGGAAGACCAGTCCACCGACGGCGCCGACCGCGAACGGGATGCGCCAGCCCCAGGAGGCCATGGCGTCGGGAGCGACCACCGAGGCGGTCAGGAAGCAGACCAGCGAGGCGCCGACGATGCCGACCTGCACATAGATGCTGATGATGCTGCCGAACCGGGCGGTCCTGCCCTCGGGCGCCAGTTCCACGATGTACGCAGAGTTGAGCGGGGCCTCGATGCCGGTGGAGAGTCCCTGCAGGATGCGACTGGCCAGCAGGATGACGCCGGCCCAGACGCCGATGCTCGCATGGCTGGGCAGCAGGGCGATGACCACGCTGCTGAGCACCATCGAGCCGATGGAGAAGAGCATGATGGCGCGTCGGCCTATGCGGTCGGCCAGAGTGCCGAAGATGATCGCGCCGAGCGGCCGGGCGGCGAAGCCGACCGCGAAGACGGCCAGCGCAGACATGGTCTCGGAGACGGAACTGCCGGACGGGAAGTAGAGCGGACCGATGTAGGAAGCCAGTAGCCCGTAGACCATCCAGTCGTACCACTCGACGGCGTTTCCGCCGCCCAGGGCCAGCAGGGCGCGGCGGTGGGAGAGGGAGTTTCCGGTGGCGACAGGGGCTCTGCCGATGAGTGATGCCATGGGGGCACCTCGTAGGGAAGCGCACGGGACGAGGCCGTGCGGTACCGGCGCCCGGGCCTGAGGCCGGGGCGTTGGGGAAGGGGCGGCGCGAGGCCTGCGCCTACCAGCTGGGCGGAGTGATTACCCAGATCGAGGTGGCGGGCTCGTCACCGGGGTTGACGTACCAGTGCGGAATGCTGGAGGAGTAGGTGATGGAGTCACCCGCTTCGAGCCGGTGACGGACGCCGTCGAGATAGACGTCCTTCACACCGGAAAGCACGATGCCGAACTCCTCGCCGTTGTGACAGAACGCGGTAGCGCTGGTGTCGTGGCCTGGCTGGGTGACCACCCAGAGGACCTCCAGAGCGCCGTTGAGCGATGGAGTGAGCAGTTCGAAACGGTCGCCGTCCTCCGCGCCCGAGCCGTGGAAGTCCAGGCTGCGGCGCTCGTGGGCACGGACCACCGGGCTGACCTGATCGGCAAGGTGCAACAGCCGTCCGATCGGCACGTCCAGACCGTGGGCGATCTGCACCAGGCTGGCGAAGGACGGGTTGCCCTTCCCTCGCTCGACCTGGCTGATCAGTCCGGTGCTGATGCCGGAGCGGCGGCTGAGCTCGTCCAGGGTCAGGTCCGCCTGCTTACGCAGGGCCTTGATCTGCAGGCCAACCGTGGCAACCATCACATCGAGGTCCGGCCGGCCGTCCGGCATCGGTGCGTCGGTGTCGTGCACGGTCTCCACCTGTCCCTGGGGGAAGCTGTCCTGCGACATATTGAAGACCTTCATGATGATGAAAACAACCCCTGATGTTCATCTCTTTGAAGCCGGGCAGGAGCCCGGCATGGAGAGCTGGCACTACAGGACCACTTGAGGCGCCAACCGGCGGCGCCACTGCGGACCGCGGTCGCCTCACACACCATCAACACCGACTTCCGGACACAGGCCAACCGATGCGGCCCGTACTAGCCACGCGGTGCCATCGCCTGGACCTCTGCCAGAAGAACACCGGTCACCAGGTCCCGGTCGGTAGGGGACGTACAGCGCCAGTCTCGTCACTGGCCCGTAAGCCAGGACCCAGCCCACGGGCCGGCTTCGACGGCCTGGCGGAGGGCGGCGCGGTGGCCCTGACGGTCGGCACGGCGCAACTGGGGCGATGCCCCACGACCTGCCTACCCTCCCGCTGCCTCTCAAAGAAGAACCGTGTAACTCATCGTCTATGCACAGCAGTTCGGGTCGCACGCGGTGCACGCCGCCACCATCTCGGCACGCACGGCCGCGCCGTTGACCTCACCGGCCGGTGCCGTATCCGGCGGAAGATGCAGCCATACCTTCCCGGGGCGCGAAGAACGGCTGCCGGCTGCTGGGTTCAGGGATCGGCTTGGGCGCCGTTGCCCTGGCGGATCCGGTCCAGGAGGTCGTGGTGCCGGGAGGCCAGCCGTGCGGGCGGCAGGGGTACCGGGCTGAGACGGCGGCGCTCGAACTGGCCCTCAACGGAGTGGGCGCCACTCTGGTCTCCTACTTCGTCGCTCGCCCCTACGAAAGCTCGAGCCGGATCTTCGTAGCCCCTCGACCGGCCCTATAAAGTGAAGTTCGCGTTCATCACCCGCGCGAGCGGCGGGCTCTCGCCGGCCACCGCTTCATGTCACTGGCGCACCGTCACATCAAGGCCCTGCAGACACAGCCACGGCGAACGGGAAGCGGCGCCGCCGATCGCGGCGCCGATCGCTCTGGTCCCGCCGGTCACCGCCACGGTCCGTCCCCCAGGCCCCGCCACGCGGTCATCGTGCACGGCCCTCTCCTGCAGTGTTCGACTCCAGTACGACGGACCCGATTGAGCACAGACGGGGGAACGGCCGTCAGCTCTCATACGAGACGAGAATGCGGGCCATTCGGATGCCCCGGCGGTGCTGGCCGCACACGGCCACTCCCCGATCACCGGCGGCGGGCCCACTACCCCCACGGCTCCTTCCTCCGGAGGCCTGTCGAGTTCTTCCGATGAACGGGAGACCTTGGGATATGAGCGGTGTCGGCCCTACGCCGACCCCCTGTCCGCCGGTCCCGGCCTGCCGAAACACCCGGCGCCCACGTCAGCCCCTCCGGCACAGCCGCCGGGGCCGGCCGCATCCACACCCGATGCGCCAACCCCGTCAGCCGCCACTGACCAACCCACCCCATTTCCAGAAGGAGGCCTGCGCCACGGATACCGGGGAAGCGCGCATCCGATCGCGCGGGCCAGCCGGCTCCCCTTCCGGCCACCACACGGCAGGTGGGACGGCGGCCCCTGCCCAGGGCGCTGCGTGCAAGGGCCGCCCGAGCCTTGCGGTCCTGTCACAGCGCAAGGCATTACGACGCTAAAACCCCAGCACCCGACCGGCCCGCCCGACGCACCGGCCGGGTGAACGCGGATGAAGCCGCAGCACGGCTTCGGAAAACGGGGCTGAGGATCTCCTCCAACCCGCAGTTCGGTTGGGCGGCCCCGACCATGAGCCCGACCACGGCAGGCTGCACGCCGCAGCGGCACGAGCCTGGTCCGCCACACCGTCACCGTCCGGCCTGGACGGTCCCGACAGCCAACGGCGTGGGCGAGCTGTCGCACCGACGGTCCCTCGCCGTTGTCTTCGATCCACCCACCGTCGGACGCAGCGCAGGATCTCCTCTTCCCCCTCGGTCAGGTGGTCCGGGCGCCGGTTCACTGCTGCTCCTGCCAGGTGCGGGCCTGGTGGCGCAGCTTGGCCCGTGCGGTCGGCCTGCGCCACGGCCCGCTCCGGTAGGGATGCCACAGCAGCCGGGCGGACAGCCACTGCAGCCGGCGGCGCAGCGCGGTGGTCCGGGCCGGGTGGGCGCGGCCAGGGCCTCGTAGGTGCCGTGCCAGTCGGCTTGGAGCTGCATCAGGTGTGGGGGACGGTCGCTTGAAGTGCCCGCCGTAAGTGGACTCTTACGGCAGCAGCCCGGCCCGGCTCGTATCAATGGTCGCGCTGTGAGGAGCGCGGCGCCGGGTGCTATAGCACGGATGTAATTGCGTGCCGGTCACTGACAGGCCGGAAAGACGCATCTGCTCCCCTTCGGGGACAAAGTGCCCTGGCGGTTACGGTCTGGTCTGCGGGTGATGGTGACCCGCAACTGGTTCGGCTGTGTGGGGTTGGCCTGGCATGCGCAATGACCCGGTTGAGTGGGACGAGTTCGTATCCGGCGCCGAGCCGGTGGCCGCCGGCTGCCTGGGGAGTGACCGGCGCGGGACCACGCGTGAGTGGACTGTTCCTGGTGCCGATCATTGCAGCGGGCCCCAGAGGGCTGCCGTCAGCCGGCGAATCGATCTGCCCGCCGCGCCAGTAGGCAACACCCCGTAGAGAGCGAAGCACGCAGGCCATTCGAGGCGCGGGGACGGCGCGACCGTGAAAAGGAAGCACGCACAGAACGGAGCAAGATCATGCAGACCTTCACCGCAGCAGCCGATCGAGCGTGGGAGCATGCCCCGGCGGATGACTTCCTGCTGGCGCCGCCCCATCCAGGAGGCCGCATTGTCTGCCGCGTCGATCCGCGCGACCTGCGCCGCCTGGACCTGTACGCGGCGCTGACCGCGGCTGGGACCGCCCCCTTTCCAGGAGACCGGGAGGCGATCGAAGCGCTCAGTGCATTGCCCGACAGTGTGCACGAAGCCCTGCACCGCTGGCTCAGCTCCGGCAGGTGACGCGCTGGACGACGGCACGGCGTGCCCTGTCGGCGGCGGCTGAATCATGCCCCACCTCGGGGCTCCGCCGCGCTCGTGGGCGTCGCGGTCGCCATCGAGCACTACACCCGCTGATTCAGGCTGTGGCGGTACAGCGTTCTCCCCCGGGTCGGCGCCGCCTGGACGAGAGCGCGCACCGACTCGAGGGCCTGGCCCTACAGTGCAGCCGTCTTCGAGGTGGGTACGCGCCCGCGTCGAACGTTCCGCGCGGCTGCGGCGCCGGATATCGGATCTCCTCTCGAGAAAGAGACGGGTCCCCGGATGGCCGCACAGCTGATCAGCGTGGCGTGTGCGAGGCGGGCTTCGTCTGATGTCCCCTGTCCATCGGCCGCCCAGGCTGCAGGCCCCGGGATGCAAAAGGATGCATCCTGTGCTCGCTCATGGCGTCGACGGGGTTGGGGAGGTCAGGAATTGTGATCTGGGTGATGGAGGGTGGTGAGGAAGTGGGACCAGGCGTCCGGGTAAAAGGACAGGTGCGGTCCGTGGGGCCGGGTGGAGTCGCGCACGAGAACGTTGCGGCCGGTCCACTGCACCTCGACGCACTGATCGCCGGGTCCGTCGCTGGCGGATGCTTTGCGCCACGGCCATGGCCGCCCGTCCATGGGCCCCCCTCCACGCGCTGGTGCGCAAGGCTCAGCTGCGGCTGACCGCCTGTGCCGTGTGCCCCGTGTTTCTGCCGGCCTGCCAGGGGCTTGACTGCGCCAGGGCGCACTCCGCCGTTTCCCGCCCGAGTTGTGGCAGACCGGTCGGGCAGGCCAGCTGCCAACCACCGCATGTCGTGGGGACCTTACCCGAAAAGCCGTGGGGCGTAACGAGCAGCGAGGCCGCGGATCACCGCCCGGGGTTTTCGGGCACGTTGCGGCAGGCCTCGCATCCTGGGGTGGACGCGGTAATGTGACAGGCAGTGCCCGTAAGCGGTTCGAGGAGAAGGGCTTGCGGATGGCGCGGTCTGGCCTGGTCCGGTCAACAGGTGCGGCAGCAGGTGGTTGGTGGGGCCTGTATGTGTTGGTGAGCGGCGTCCTGGCGGTCGGCGTGGCGGCCGGGCTGGCCTGGTTGACCGGACAGACAGCGGCCGGCTGGTTGGGTGCTGCCGCTGTTACGGCAGCTGCGGGCTGGATGGGTCAGGGGATCCGGGATCGTCTGTGACGGCATCGGGGCGCGGTCGCCCCGCGCGCCGGCCCAAGCGGCGTCTGAGCCAGGCGGTCAGGGCAACACCCGCACTGCTGAGCAGGGCTCCCAGGACCATGGCCGGGTGTGGGACGAGCACGGTGACGATGGTGGTAGCAATTGCGGTGACCACGGCCAGGGGGATGGTCAGCAGCAGGATCGCATTAATGGTGCGGGAGCGGTCGGGCAGGATCGAGCGGGTGATTTCCAGGGCGAAGGTCACCCAGGTGTCTGAGTTTGGGGCGGCCTGCCGACGGGGGCGGCGTTCAGGGGATGCCATGGCCGTCTCCCCCATCGGCGGCCGAGGCTGCCCTTCGCCCGAACGCCGCGGTGCCCACCGGGCCCAGGCGGGCACGGTGAGCGACGGCATGGTGGCGAACTAAGGCTCGTTCCCTCACAGGCACCCCCAAGGTCATGGTGTTGCGGCCGTCGCTGACGTCCGCGTATGCGGTTGTCGGCACTGCCAGCTGCCGGGTGCAGCTGTTTACGCAGCCGGCAGCGTCAGGTCCGCCTGAGGGGAACCCATGCCGTCGGCCACGCGCAGCAGGATCTCGGGTACGTGTTCTTTGACGACACTTGCTTCCAGGTCCTGGAAAAGATCGATGTAGGTGGCGGCATCCTCTGGGGCTGTGCTGACCGTTGCGTTCCCGCGGGGGTTTTCCAGGTAGACGAACGTCGGCACGTCCTCTTTGAACTCGAACAGGGTGAAGGGGCCCGCCGAGGCCGCGTGCGCACCGAGCCTGAAGGGCAGAATCATCACGTTGATCCGGGGACGCGCCGCGAACTCGGCGAGCTGCCGCAGCTGAGCGCGCATCACCTTCGGCCCGCCGACCTGACGGCGGATCACCGACTCGTCCAGGATGAAGAAGAACTTCGCCTGCTCGCTGTCCAGCACGTCCTGGCGCAACATCCGCGCCTCGACCATGCGGTCCACTTGCGCAGCCGACTCCTGTGGCGAGTACGCACGGATGATCGCAGCGGCGTATTCCTCGGTCTGCAGCAATCCCGGCAGTACCATCGACTGGAAGGTCCGGTTGATCCAGGCAGACGCCTCCATCGCGAGGAAGTCCAGAAAATCCTTGTGATAGATGTCCCGGTACTCGGTGAACGGCATCTTCCGGCTGCCCCGCGCCAGTTCCAGCAACCCGCTGACCCGCTCGGGGTCCTCGACGCCGTAGAAGGCCAGCAGCAGCCGCAGGTCGTTGACGGTGATACCCACCTCTCCGGCCTCGATCCGGAGCAACTTGCTCGGCGACCACTCCATCTCGTCCGCGACCTGCCGCTGCGTCAGGTCAGCCGCCAGCCGCGCCTCCCGCAGCTCCGTCCGCAGCCGAAGACGCTGAACCGCCGCACTTCCCGCAGTCGCTGTCGCCATCACATCTCCCTAATTGCAATGTAGCAGATTGAAGACTCCCAGTAAGGAGCTAGCCATCTGAGAGGACTCGAAATGCGGGCAGCGGACAGCAGTGCTCGAAAAGCAACCCGCAACCCGGCAGACGACATCCTGCCGTCAACCACCCCCGCAACGCGAATCAACACCCCCTCAATTCGCCCCATCCACCGCACCAAACCCACCTGCGCCAGCAGCCAGGCCTCACTCCCCCAGCACCGACCACACCAGGGGCCCGGCGGAATACGCGGCCACCCCAGCCACCGATCCGGGCGCACCCGGGCGGCGGTGGAGAGACGGCACGGCCGGGCCCAACGACCCGCAGGGCACCACCATCACCCTGGTCAACGTGGGTGGCGAAGGCCTTCCAGATCCCGTGAGCGGCCGTAGCCGACGGCCCCGCGTTCTGGCCGTCGAGCGAGCTGAGCAAGCAGCTCAGCACACTCGGCCTGGCACCCACCGACGGCCCGCCCTCCCCGGACGACGACTTTCCGACGTGGCGGGAGTACTGAAAACCGCGCGGGGGGCCTCACCGCGGCCGGCGCGTTCGGCGGAGACCCGGAGAGATCCGGCAAGCCCGAAGCCCTTCTCGGGCACGGGACACCGCACTGCCGACCCGGACGAGCCACTTACACAACAAGATCAAGCCCCGCACGGGCGCCCCCTTGGCTGCCGCCCACCCCCGAGATCCCCACGGAGGCGGCGCATCCGTACCGGCTGACCCGCAAGCACATCAAAGGCGAAGCCGCCTGACAGGCCCTTAGACCGAACGGGCGTCCAGGCACACCGGCCACAAGGAACGCTCCCCGAGGCGAAGGGCCGACGCCGGTGCGCTGGCGCACACGGCGCCAAAAACACAAACCCCTACACCCATTCGGGTGAACACCGGCCTTTGAGCCACGCCATGGCGGCGGCCCCAGACGCTGAGGGTCGCGCCGAAGACTCGTGTGACACGACACGAAGGGAGCAGCCGATGGAAGTACCCGTACCTCACCGCGCCGACATCGACCCCGAACGCCTCGTGCCCGCCCGCACCCTGCAGGGGCCTCCGATCGAAAAGTGGCCTGCGCTGCACGAGCAACCGGCCCGCAAAGGACGGAAGCCGAAGGCGCGGCAGCGATAGTCGCCGACCACCAAGAAGGACATCAGCCCAAGGGCCAGACGACGCCGTCGCGGCGTCGGCGGCCGCCAGGACGGCCCGGAGGCGGCACGGCGTCGGCCGTGTTGACGCGGGGCAGTCTTGGAAGCCCTCATCGTCGGCGAGCGCGACCCCGGGCGCCTGGCCGACCTGGCGGTCGGCCGGGCCCGCAACAAGATCCCCGCCCTCATCGAGGCACTGGACGGCGAGTTCACCGAACACCACGCTTTCATGGTCCGCCACTACCTGGACGAGATCGACCGTTGGAAGAAGGTCATCGCAGGCTTCGACGCCCGGATCGCCCGGCTGATGACCGACCGCGAGCAGGACCTGGCGAGCCTCGCCACTATCCCCAGGATCGGCCGTTTGGGAGCTGAGATCATCATTGGCGAGACAGGCGGCGACATGACCCAGTTCGCATCCGCGCACCATCTGGCTTCCTGGATCGGAGTCTGCCCGGGCCAGAACGAGTCGGCTGGGGTGAGCCGGTCCGGCCGCACCCGCCCTGGCAACAGCAACCTCAAACGGCTGCTCGGAATCGCCGCCATGGTCGCAATCAGGAACAGGACCTCCTACCTCGGCGTCTTCTTCCGACGCCTGGCCGCCCGCCGCGGCGGCAAACGAGCCCTGGTCGCCGTGATGCACAAACTCGCCATCGCCATCTGGCACGTCCTGCACGACAAGACCCACTACCGGGAACTCGGTGCCGACCACTTCACCCGCCGCGACCCCGAACGCGCCATGCGTCGCATGCTCAAAGAAGCCAACAGCCTCGGCCTGACCATCCGCTTCGAACCCATCACGGCCTGACCGACCGACTCACCCACGAGTCATTTTCGTTTCAGTGCCTCGCGGGAGGCGGGGATTGTCTGATGCCCCATTGTGATTCGCGGGTGTACAACCCCGTGTGGATGCCAGCTGTCTGTAAGGCGCTGGAGGGATGAGCCTTCGGTGCCTTTCCATACGGAGATTGGGGATCAGGTGGGGAAGCAGGTCTGGAGAGTCGTCGTGGCCGGTGGTGCGGCGGCGGTGCTCACAGCCGTGGCCGCGGTGCCGGCCGGGGCGGCCGAGGGTGGGGTCTCGTTCACCCGTGTCCAGGTGAACGGCGGCAAGCCGATTGTGATCGGGGTGTCGGAGGTCGCGGTGCCCGCTTCCTTCCGGATGGCGACCACTCACAAGTGGAAGTGGCCAGCGGTGTTCCTGTACCGCGGTGGTGCGGGTGGTGATCGGCTGTGGCACGCCATCGAGACGAGCGACTGCATCAAGGTGAGCTCGGGCGTCTGCGACTTCAACGAGACGATGCACTTCGACCCGAGCGTGTGGGACATGCGCAACAGCGAGGCCGGGGCCTGGAAGGTCGGGGCCGAGGTGTACTTCAAGGGCGGCGGTGGTGACACCGACGACAAGGGGCTGACGGTCTATGTCAAGCGCAACTCCCGCCTGACCGTCAACGCCTCGCCCGAACCGGTGTCCAGGGGCAGGACCATCACCGTGACCGGAAAGGTCACGCGGGCCAACTGGGAGACCAGGAAGTACGCCTCCTACGGAGGCCGCCTGGTGAGCCTGCAGTTCAAGGCTGCCGGCACCGCCTCCTACACCACGGTGAAGAAGGTGTACGCGAACGGCTCGGGTAATCTCAGGACGACCGTGAAGGCCTCCAAGACGGGTACGTGGCGCTGGGTGTACTACGGCAACACCACCACCGGGCCGTCGACGTCGTCCGGGGACAACGTCGTGGTGAAGTGATGTCCGCGGTGCTGGCGGGCTGGTGGGGGCCGAGTCGGCGGTAACGGCTGCGACGGTCAAGGCGTCGGGTCCGCCGCGATCGCGGCGGACCCGACGCCTTGCGCCCTCGCCGACCGCGAGCGGCCGTGCACACGCCTCAGTGCAACGTGAGCCGGCGCGCCGTGCGGACCATGAGGCCGGTCACCGCTCTGGTGGGCAGGGCCGGATCTCGATGAGGCGACGACGACCACGGTCTTCAAGGCCGTCCCCGCCGTACAGGGTCGGACGTGTTCGACGTCGTGGGTGTACTGGCGGAGCCGGGCTGGTGAGCTCGGACGACCGTGGAATCGACCGACACCAGCCACTCGATGTTGCCCGCCGCGTCCGCCTTCGCCTGCGCGGCCCGCAGCATCCGGTCGAACGTCCCGTCCGCTGCTCACCGGCGAAAACGGTGTGCAGTGTGGCCCACGGACCATAGCGCTCGGGCACATGCGCCAGGCCGCCCCGGTCCGGAACTTCCACACGATCCTGTTCAGGACCCTGCGGTCGTCCGGCCTGTTCCCCCCCGCAACGACTCAGGCAGCAACGGCCGGACGAACTCCCAGGCCGGATCGATCGCCCTGGCCCTCCTACCGGTGTCGGCGCCGGTGTGGGTGAGCGCCCTGCCGCTGATCCCCGTGGGCCTGGGCGGGCCGCTGGTGATGCCGCCGACCACCGCGGTGCTGCCGGAGCGCGTGCCGGCCGAGCAGACCGGCACCGCCAGCGGGGTGTTCAACACCAGCCGCCAGATCGGCGGCTGCCCTGGCCGTCGCCGTCTTCGGCGCACTGGTCTCCGGCACGGCCGGCCTCCAGCACGGACTGCGCATCAGCCTCATCCTGGCCGCCGTCGTCGCTCTGGCCGCGGCGCTGGTCGTCCCCCGGATGGCCACCGTTCGGCATGACACCTGACCCGCCCCGCAGACAGCCACATCGTCCGACACAACCCATAGCCCACCGCCCCGCCACCGCGGGGACCGAGGAGAGGAGCCACCCATGTCCGACACCGGGCAGCCCTCGGGCGCAATGTCGGCATCGTCGAAGAGACCGGCAACGACGTCACCACCGTGCGGCCGGGCCAGTTCGTTGTCGGCTCCTTCTTCGCCGGCGACGGCACCTGCGCCAACTGCCGAAACGGCTACTCATCGCTCGATCAGTGTTCGGTTCGCGATGGCCCGTCAAGGGCACCTTCCGCGTCCTTGCCCTGTGCACCGCATCGGTCAGGTCTTGTCGGCCATGCCGCCGGACCCGCCCGCGTCACCGTCGTGTTCCGCATCCGGGCCGGCGCCGGCACTCCAAACAGCAATTCGATCCCTGGCCTGTTCGGCCTGCCACCGCGTCCCACGTCGCCGTCTGGACGGGCTGCCCTTCGCGATCGAGCTGGCGGCGGCCCGTATCCGGGGCCTGACGCCGCAGGAGGTCCTGGAGCGGCTCACGGACCGGTTCACGCGGCTGACCGGGGGCAGCCGCGTCGCCGCCGACCGGCAGCGCACCTTGCGCGCGCTGATCGACTGGAGCCACGAACTCTGTACGGAGCGCGAGCGGCTGCTGTGGGCACGGGCCCCGGTGTTCCACGGCGGCGGCTTCGACCTGGAGAGCCTCGAACGGGTCTCCACGGACGCCGAACTGCCTCCCGCCGCCCTGCTCGACACCCTGGACGCACTCGTGGCCAGGTCGATCGTCAACTTCCGCCAGCAGCATGGGCGTTCGCGCTATCACATGCTGGAGACGGTGCGAAAGTACGGGCACGAGCGGCTGGCCGCGTCCGGCTCGCTCGCCGGGCCCGTTCGGCTGTGGCAGCACCCGGCCCCTAGCCTCGCTGAGCCCCTGGTGGTAGCAGCCCCGGGGCGGCCGCCGCATCGGCTCAGGCGCTTCACGGCCGCCCCGGAACCCCCCTCATGCGTACGGGTTGGCTCCCGACTTCGATCCGGTGGTGCAGGGGTCGGTGCCCAACTGGTCGTTGCAGATGACGATGGCGATGTTCTTGATGTTGTAGGTGTCCGAGAGGGACAGGTTGGGGTGGTCGGTCCCGCCGCCCGTGCACCCGTTGTAGTCGTACCGCTGAGTGCTGGTGGTCCAGGTCCCGCCGTTCGAGCGGTAGACCTTGAAGTAGGCGTACACCGGGTTGGCGTTGCAGTTGGTGTCCTGGACGTGCAGCTTGATGCCGGTCAGGCTGCCCTGTCCTGCCCACGTCCAGGTGGCGCTGGCCTTGCCGTAGCTGCTGCTGACGCTTGCGCTGCCGGTGGAGGCGGCGCTGGCGACCCCCGGGGTGGTGAGCGCCAACCCGAGGGATGCACCCAGGGCCAGCACGACGTGACGAACTCGCATGTTTCCCCCTTTGTGAGGCCTTATTGGCCACTACGTGACGACTGGCGCAGCACCTTCCGATCGGCACCGACCCCGTCGCCGGCCCCCGCCTTGCGCGGGAGCGCGATGCCCGACGCGCATCGGCACTGTCGGGCGCCATGAATCGTCTCCTGCCCTTGGGGGAGCCGGAAAGTGGCATGTCCATGAGAATCTTGGAGCGAACCGATAACCTGCTGTATATGACGCCAGTTCAGGGGGAGGACCGGCGCCCCGGTCCGCTCACGGGTCCGACCTCGGGCTCGTACCCGACCTTTCATCAGTTGAGGCTGTTCCTGCTGCTCGTCGAAGAGCAGCACTTCGGCCGCGCGGCCGCGCGGGCTTTCCTGTCGCAGCCGGCGTTCAGCAAGCAGATCCGGGCTCTGGAAGATCGCCTGGGGGTCTGCCTCGCCGAGCGCGGGAAGGGGCCGTTCCGGCTCACCGCCGCTGGACACGCCTTGATCCCCGCAGCCGAGTCGACGCTGGAAACCCACGCCCGCATGCAGGCCCTGGCCGGGGCGGCGGACGATTCCGCATCGAGGGAAACCCCGCAGAACACGGTGTGGCCTGTTCCCCGGCAACTGCCTGCCGGGCCCGGTGACTTCACCGGGCGCGAGCGCGAGCTGGCCGTGCTCGCCGCCACACTGCGGGTCGGCGGCGCCGACGCAGACCGCCCGACTCCGGTGCTGGTGGTCACCGGGCCGGGCGGCGTGGGCAAGACCAGCGTGGCCGTGCGGGCGGCACTCGACGCGCGCGACGCGTTCCCTGACGGCCAGCTCTATGTCGAGATCGGTCCAGGCGACCGGGAGGCGGACGTGGCCGCACGCCTACTGCGCGCCCTGGGCGTCGGCGGCGGCGCCGTCCCGGAACCGGCCGAGCGGGCAGCCTTGTACCGCAGCCTGGTCGCAGACCGGCGGCTGCTGGTGGTGTTCGACAACGTCACCTCGGAAAACCAAGTGGCCCGCCTGGTGCCGACCGGCACCGGATCGGCGGTACTTCTGACCAGCCGTCATCCACTCACCGGCCTGCCCGCCGCGCGACGGCTGACGCTGGGCGCGCTGCCACCGGAGGACGCGCGCCGCCTACTGGTCCAGATCGTCGGCGCCGACCGGCTGGCACGCGAGTCGGCCACGGCCGACGAGCTGCTCCGGCTCTGCGGCGGCCTGCCGCTCGCACTGCGGATTGCCGCGGCCCGGCTCGCCGGCAACCCACACTGGACGGTGGGCAGGTTTGTGTCACGGCTGGCCGACGAACACCGCCGATTGGACGAGCTACGGCACCGGGATCTCGCGGTGCGGGCCAGCGTCAACCTCAGCTACCAGGTACTCGGCCCACGCGCCCGCCGCCTGCTGGCGCAGATCGGCCTGCTGGACGTGCCGGACTTCGCCAGCTGGACGGCGACGGTGCTGCTGGAATGCGACATCGACACCGCCGAGGATGTGCTGGACGAGTTGCTCGCCGCGCACATGCTGGAGGTCGCCGATCCGGGGCACGGCGCGGCGGACGGGCGCTTCCCGCGCTGCCGGTGCCACGACCTGGTGCGCCTGTTCGCCCGGGAGCAGGCAGAGCGAGAGCTGCCGCCGGGCGAGGACGACGCTGTGCTGGTCCGGGCACTGGGAGCGTGGCTGTACCTGGCGGAACGAGCCGACGCGGCACTGCCGCACGGCTACTTCAGCCGGCCCGGCGGCGGTGCCGTACGGCACGTGCTCGCCGACGACCTGACCCGGTCGCTCTTGCGTGATCCGCTCGCTTGGTTTGACGCCGAGCGCGCCGCACTGGCTGCGCTGATCGCCCAGGCCACCGCGACGGGCCGCACCACCGCGGCATGGGAGCTGGCCGCGTCCCTGGTCGCGTTCTACGAGTTCCGCGCGCACTACCCGGACTGGGGCGACACACACCGGCGCGTACTCGACGTGGTACGCGCGGCCGGTGACCGGCTCGGTACAGCCGTGATCCTGCGCGGCCTGGGCGAGCTGTACACCGGGCAGGACCGCATCGCGGAGTCGATCACATGTTTCCGGCAGGCACGCGCCATCTTCGTTGAGCTCGGCGAGGAGCACTCGGTCGCGGTGTGCGACAACGGCCTCGGCCACATGTACCGGGTCAGCGGGCGCTACCAGGACGCGTTGGACGCGTTCAGCTCCGCGGCGCGCGCGTCGGCATGTGATGGGAGCCTCCGCACCCAGGCGTACGCCCTGCACTGTTCCGGCGTGACCCATCTGGAGCAGGGACGGCTCACTGAGGCCCAGGACTGCTTCCGGACGGCGCTGACCCTGGCATCGGCGTCCGGTTTCCGCCGGGGTGAAGCACAGTCCGAACGCGGCCTGGGGCTGCTGTGCACGACCACCGGTGAACTCGACCAGGCGCAGCGGCACCTGAGCCGGGCGCTGGAGATCGCACAGGAACTCGGCGAGCCCTGCGGCGAGGCGAACGCGCTGCAGATGCTCGCTGATGTCCTGGTACGCCAGCGCAAGCCGGCACAGGCCCGACCGCTGCTGCACCAATGCCTGCGTATCTACGACCAGATCGGCGAGCCGTTCGGGCGGGCGCTCACGCTGCACACACTCGGCGAACTGCTGCAGAGCGAGGGAAGGTCGGCGCACGCGGTGGACACACTCCTGAAAGCCGCCCAGATCTGGGCCGAACTTGGCACGCCGCTCAGGTACGGACGTACCCTGCGCGCAGTCGGCGACATACACGCAGCCGCCGGCGATCTCACCGAAGCTCGTGCCACATGGGAGCGGGCGCTGGAACTGCTCACCCCGTTGGCGACGCCGGAGGTCGAGCAGCTGCGTGAAAGACTGGTCGGCCAGATCCTCGCCGACTGAGCTTCCGCATCACCACCGCCTGCCTGCAATGGACGCTGGCCTCCCCCGAGCTCACGCCGGCGTGTTGCGGCCGTTGTGGTACTCGGGCGTGCCCTCCTCCAGCACTGGCAGCTGTTCGAAGAACCGCCGGGAGAGCCCGCTGGCGTCCTTGGGCGCCACCTGGGACGTGCGCTCAGCGGCAACAGTCACGCAGACCAGCGCGCTGCCCGAAGTTGCCGATCCTCGAGCACCTCGCCAACGACCTGTTACTACGCGGTGCAGTTGGGGCCGCAGAGCCCGCCGCTGGACACCCATGTGCCTTTCGCGTTGAGTCAGAAGAGGCCAGATGGACCCATGGCCTTCGTCTACGCGGACCGTGATGCGGGTCCGGCCGGCCTGGTGCAAGTGCTGGAGGCGTGCGGCGCGCTGCTGGTCGCCATGGTGCGTACGACACCGCCCCAGGTCCGCGCTCACCACGCCGCCGGGGTGTCGGACCCCGAAGGCTTCGCGGCGCTAGGGAGGAAACTCTGGTGCACATGCACGATGTGGCGGAAGGGTTCGGGCTCGCCTGGACCCCGCCCTCCGCTCTCTGCTCGCGGGTGCTCGCCCGCCTGTTTCCAGAGGCTCCGGGCGGTGCGGATCCCTGGCTCACCCTGTTGTGGGCCACCGGCCGCGCCGAACTGCCGGGGCACCCTCGTCTCACCACGTGGCGCTCGGACAGCACACCACGGTCGTAGGAGCGGATCGGCTTCAGCCGCGGCCAGGCTGGGTGATCGTGCCCCGGACGCAGGTTGAGCGGGCCTTCCCTCATGAAGGTGGACACGCATTTGTATGTCACGCGGCCAGCGCGAGCTTCGCCGTGTGGTGTCGGTGTTCGTATTCGTTGGGGCTGAGGTGGCCGTTGGCGGAGTGCCGGCGGCGTGTCCACGAGGCTCCAACCGCCCGCGAGCGGGTGGGACGTGGCTGACGGTCGTGCACGGATCCGGCGAACTGGGGAAGGGCGTCGGGCGGGCCGAACGGCGGGCCCGACAACCCATCGCCATCACTCTCCCCGACTGGAACCCCACTCTGCTTGGCTGGACCGTCGACTGAACGCCCCACACCGCCTGCTGCGCGATCGGCCGTCGCGTGGTCAGGCAGGAGAAGGCTCAGCGGGTGAGAGTCTCGCGGACGGTGCCACCGACCAGAGCGCACCACGTGCTGAGGTCGGTCTTGCCGTTGGGGTGGAGGCTGTGCAGGCGCTGTATGTCCTGCACCGCCTTCATGGTGTTGTGGTCGTAGGCGCCGGTGATGTCGACGGTGTCGGCGTAGCCCTTGATGGTGAGCAGGTACTGCACCGCCTGGACGGGCAACCCGGAGGCGTCCTTGTCCAGCGAGGGGGCGAGCGCTTCCCAGGTGGGGGTGTCGAAAGTGGCGTCGGGGGTGACGGCAATGCCATGGCTGGTTTGGAAGTCGGCGACGACAGTGTTCATGTCGGTGCTGAACACGCCGTCGATGGGCAGGTTGCTGTAGCCGGCGTTCACCAGCAGGTACTGGGCAACCTGCACCACCTGACTGTCGACGAACCGCCAGATGTCCGGCCATCGCCGTGCCGGCGCAGCGGCAGGCGACACGTCCATGGATTCCAGTACTCGCTTGCGGATCTGAGGGAAGAGCCGGTAGAAGGCGATGCCGGGGCAGTCAGTTCCCAGGCGGAAATCCCAGTGGCCGAAGATGTCCCACGCATTCAGATGGAACTGCCGACACACCGCGGTGCACAGTTCCACCAGCGAGTCCAGCAGTGCCGCCGGCGGGGTTTCGGTGATGTAGGTGCCCTCGTTCTCGATCCCGATGGCGTTGCCATTCTCCCCTGGACAATGGGCGGCGGTCACCTGGTGCTCGCCCGCGACGAGGGTCTCCAGGCTGCGGTGGCGGCCCTCGAGGACGTAGCCGCCGCGGCTGACGGTGAAGTGCTGGCCCGTGTCCGCCCAGCCGTTGGTGTCCATGTGAAGGTCCTGGCAGTCACGTGCCAGCTGCATGGCGTGCTCGAGGGAGTAGTCCGTGACGTTGGGGAACGCCATGTGGTGCAAGATGATCTTGTTGGTGGTATTGCCAGTGATCTGGATCGGGTTGGACGGCCGGCGCGCGCTCCAGCTGTCGCAGTCGATGATCCAGGGGAAGTGAGGCGAGGGAGTGGCGTCGGCGGCGGTCGGGAACGCCACTTCGGTGCCGACGACAGCGGCGACTGCCGTGCCGAGGCTGACCCGGAACAGCGTGCGGCGATCGACTTCGTGCTCGTGCATCACCATGAGGACTCCGAAGTGAGTGGATAGCCCAGGAGTGTGGGCGGCCTGTCGGAGACTATGCAGTGAACGCCCGGTTCTCCAGGGGCAGTTCATCCAACTCGGCCAGCACCTCCCCCAGGTCAGCCAGGACCCCCTCCAGAGTCATCGACATGGCAGGGGACGGCCACCACACGGCGAAGGTGATCGCGGCACAGGCCCACCCGGAGCGGCCGCGACCGGTGTCGATGACCCGGGTGATCAGGCAGGGCGAACCGCAGACCGAGCACGGCCCCACCTGGCGGCGACCGGTCCGGGCCATCACCTCGTGCCAGTACGGACTGGCCGACGCCGGCTCAAGCCGACCAGGCTTGACGCCGTGGCCCGTCAGCAGTGGCCCAGGTAAAGGTAGCCGCGGCCCGCCAAGCTCCCGAATCCTGGAAGACACCCACCGGTTGGCCGGGCCCCGCAAGACCCGCCGGGTCTCCGGCTGCCTGCACACCGACATCACCACAGACGAAACCGGACGCCCCGCCCTGTCCTGGCACTTCGATCGGGACGTACTCCAGGCCGAGGCTGCCGTCGACGGCTGGTACGCGCTGCTGACCACTCTCACCCCTGAGCAGGCCGATCCCAGCGAAGTGTTACGCCGCCACAAAGGCCAGGGGGCGGTCGAGCGCAGATACGGCGACTTCAAGGGCCCCCTGGCCGTCACCCCCGTCTTCGTGCAGGACAACCGGCACGTCGCCGCACTGATCGCGGTGATCTGACTGTCCCTGCTGCTGTTCTGCCTGCTCGAACGCCAGGTCCGCCAGGCCCTCGGAGGTGACCAGAAGATGCTGGGCCTCTACCCCGGCAACCAGAAGGTGCGACCCGCCGGCAGGATGATCCTCTACCACCTGTCCGGCCTGCGACTACGGGTCGGCAGCGCCACCGATCCGCCCGTCATCGCCATCACCCACGGCATCCAACTCCACCTGCTCGACCTCCTCGGCCTGGAACCCACACACCCCCGCTGGCCAGAAGACCTGAGCTGATTTCACCCTCCGCCACCGGTGAAGGACGGCGTGGCTGGGACGATCCCCCGGTGAACTACTTCTCGTATTTGAGCATCAGTCCTGGTCATGACCGGCAGCATCTCCCGGAGCCCAGGCGAGCCGAGCCCGGTCAGTGGCCGAAGTTGGAGGCTGCACTCGCTGTGGTCAATCGCGACCTGATGGCGACCCTGCCGGGTCAAGACGCGCTGATACTGATGGTTGACCCGCCTTGGCAGCCTTTGTCCCCGAGCGGAATCGACAGGGGTCAGGTCTACGTGGCAATGCCCGACGGCCGTTGGCACGGCAATTCGGTGAATGCATGTGACCTGGAAGAGGGCGAACCGCCAGAGCCGGACGATGCGACGACGGTCCTGACTGTGGTCGCAGATGCGGCGCAGTCGACCATTATGGAGTTGCTCTGGCAGGTCTGGCCGATCTGCCGGGAACACAAGATCGGAATGCACCCTCGCCCCGCAGGGACCGCTGACGACTGGTACCAGGGCGAAACGGACGCGGCCGGCCCACCGGTGTGGTGGTGCCGGGGCAGCCAGGATGGAAACTGCCACGACGTCTCCCTGGTGGGCGAGTTGGCCGCCACTCTGCAAGGAAAGCAGCGTCGCGCACCGCGGCGCAGCGAGCGTAAACGAGACGGCCGCCGATAGCCGCGGGGCCAAACAACTGCGCATTGCCGCCGGAATGCGCCGGCCACCACGGCAGGGCCAGCCGCCCATATCCGACAGCGGGAGGGATCGTTGAGCAGGCCATCGCGTACATGAAGATCCGCCTGCTCGTAGAAACGCGAACCCGATGAGGGCCCGATCCAACACCTCCCGGTTTCGGGCCCTCACCCATGCCAGCCACACCCACCTGACCAGGCATGGACGGAGACTGCTCCGCCTGCTCGCCGCACGAAATTCGGGACGACGGCCCCTGCCCAGGGCGCTGCGTGCCGGGGCCACCCACGCCCCGCGGTCCTGTCACAGCGCAAGGCACTACGACGCTAAAGTCTCAACACCCGACCACGCCCGCCCAGCACGTCGGCTGAGTGAACACGACTCCAAAGACCAAGCCCGAGAGATACCTCGAAGCAGTCCGGCTGAAATGCCCCGACCATGCACCCGACCACAGCAGGTCAACACCCCTGCGCAGAGCCGGGAGCGCCTCTGACGACACATCCCTCGCACAGGGACCTTCCTCGATAGGTGCCGCATCCGCCGACCGCAGGACTGGGTCAAGGTGGAGCGCCCGCAGGCGAAGCCGAGGAAGAACGACCTTGACACGGTCCGAAGGCCGGCCGGCCATCATCACGGTGCCGAGGAAGGACCCGTCCACTCCGCAGTGGTGTTACTTCTCACCAACATTTCGGGGCTCTGTGATCGACAAGTAGTGTCCAGACTCGTCTACAAGCGGTGCCCGTTTTCACTGACGAAGCCACAGGGGCGTTCGCCCGGGGCGCAGTGGGTTCGCCACGCCTCCATCCTGCGGCGTCATGTCTCCAGTCGGTAGCCGTGACCGCGCAGGGTGGTGATCCGGGGAAGCCGGACCGATGCGGTCGCGGTGGTCTCGGCTTCGGTGAGGCGGCGGCGCAAGGAAGCCATGGTGACATCGAGGGTCTTGGTGGGGCCGAACCAGTTCTCGTCCCAGACCTGCGCCATCAGTGTCTCCCGGCTGACCGCGGTGTCCGCGTGCCGGGCGAGCACCGTGAGGAGGTCGAACTCTTTGGGGCGCAGCGTCAGTTCCTGCTCGCCGAGCAGGCAGCGGCGGGCGGCGGGGTCTACGGTCAGGTCGCCGAGGCGCAGGGGTTGTTCCTGGGGCGAGGCGGCCGGGTGGCGGCGCAGGTGGGCGCGGAGGCGAGCCAGCAGGACGGTGAGGCTGAAGGGTTTGACCAGGTAGTCGTCGGCGCCGGCGTCCAGTCCGGCGACGACGTCGATCTCGGTGTCGCGCGCGGTGAGGATGATGATCAGCAGGTTGGGGTAGCGGGTGCGCAGGCGGCGGGCGAGGTCGAGACCGTCGGCGTCGGGCAGGCCGAGGTCGAGCAGGACGACCTCGTACCGTGTCCGCTCGGCCTCGGTCAGTGCGCCCGTCCCGGTCCTGGACCAGGTGGGCGCGTATCCGCCGCCGGTCAGGCCGGTCTCCAGGTGGCGTCCGATGGTGTCGTCGTCCTCGACGATGAGGACGCGGACACGGGCTCGGTCCGAACCAAGGTGGTGGTCCGGCGGCGGGGTGGGAGTGCGCATGGCAGGCAGCGTAGGCTGCCTGCCCGGACCACGGGGGGTCATAGTTCGCGCAGTTCCTCGACGGCGGGCCGGTGCGAGCGGCGTACGCCGTTGAGGGCGGCGGCTGCCACGGCGGCGAGGGCGACGAGCACGGTGGCCGTCACGTACGCCCAGGGCACGGCGATTGTCTCTGGCGGCGGGTCGAAGACGCCGGTGAGTACCTTGACCAGCATCTGGGACAGTACCCAGCCGCTGAGGGCGCCGCCGGCCAGTCCGGCCGCGGTGAGCACGACCGCCTCACTGAGGACCAGGCCGCGCAGCTGTCGGCGGGTCGCGCCCAGGACGGTTGCGATGGCGAAGGTGCGGCGCCGTTCGGCGAGTCCCAGGGCGAGGACGATGCCGCCGGCTCCGGCGGCCAGCACGATGGCGTAGGCGAGTTCGATGCGGGTGAGTCCGGACAGGTCCACGGAGGTGAGGCTGGAGCCGACCGTGGAGCGGGTCTGGGTGAGGTCGGTGACCGTGGCTGTGGTGCCCAGGCGCCGGCGCAGGGCGGTGGCCACCTGCTTCTGGTGTGTGCCGCCGGTGTCCACGAGGAAGGCGCCGACGGCGTCGCTGCCGGTGGCCTTGGCGATGTAGGAGGCGTTGGCGACGAAGAAGCTGTCCTTGGGGGCGGTGGGGAATTCCTTGACGATGCCCGCGTAGTGGAAGGGCACGGTGCGCAGCGCCTTGGTGCGGGCGTCCTGGATGCGCAGGCGGACGGTGTCGCCGGGTGAGAGCTGGAAGTCCTTCACGGTTTCGGCGCTGACCAGCAGCGCGTCGGGCCGGTGGGCGAGGGTGGCCATGAGCTGTTCGGCGGTGCCGCCGGAGAAGTAGGCGTCTTGCAGTGAGGTGGCGGTGGTGATGGTCGTGGGCCGTACGCCGTACAGGTCCTGCAGGTCGGAGCCGACGTAGGCGAACCGGTGCTGGAGCGGTTCGACGTGCCGAGCTCCCGGCACGGCCAGGGAGCTTGCGGCACTGGGGCCGGTGCGCGCTCCGGGCGGTTCGGTGATGGTGACGTCGGCGCCGTTGGTGAGGCGGGCGTCGACCTCGGCCTGCTGCTTGTAGGTGGCGTTGAAGGTGGCCGTGGACATGGCGAAGGACAGGGCGAGTGCGAGCAGTACGACGGAGCGGGCCAGGGTGCGTCGGCGGCGGGTCATGGTGGCCGCGGTCATGCCTGCCAGGGGGCCGGTGAGCGGCCGGGACAGGCGGACCAGGCCGCGCCGTGGGCGGGCGAGGGCGAGCGTGGCCAGGCGCCACAGCAGGAGGGCGCTTCCGGCCCACAGCAGACCCGGGCCGAGGAAGGCCCAGTAGGACACGGAGATGCTGGCCACGCCTTCGGGAGCCAGCACGAGCGCGTACTGGTTGCCGCTGGAGGCGCGGAAGACGAGCAGAGAGGCAGCCAGGAGCAGGAAGTCCAGGCCGCAGCGCATCCACCAGGGCGAGCGGGTGCGGCGGCCCACTTGCTGCCGGGCCCGGGCCACGGTTACGGCCCGCAGATCCCGAAGCGCGGGTGCGAGGATCGCGATCGCCGCGACGAGGACGCCGAGTGCGAGGGCGGCGGCGAACCACACGGCGGCTGAGCCGACGCTGGCCCCGAACGATGCTGTCCCGAAAGCGAGTTGGCCCACCAGGGCGGCGACGCCGATGCCGAGAAGGCCGCCGGCGAGCCCGGTCAGGGCCACCTCGATTCCGGCCAGGGCCGCGATCTGGCGGCTCCGCAGCCCGCGAACGCGCAGCACGGCCTGCTCGCGCCGCCGCCGCTCGGCGCCCGCCCCGGCCACGGCGGCGGTCAGGGCGGCGGCGAGCACCGCGCCGGGGACGCCGAGGAACAGGAAGAGGATCTGCGCGTACAGGGCGTCCTGCCGGGCGGCGTCGAGCGCGGCGCCGAGATTGTCGCCGACGAGTGCGCCGCCCGAACTGGCCGCCTCCAGGTGGTGGGCGGCGCCGGTGACGGCGGTGAACGCGGCGGCCGGGTCGGCGGGCAGGCGGGCGTCGCGGGCCACGTGGATCTGCGTGGTGAGGGCTGCGGGATCGGCCGCGGCGACCGGTGCGGTCAGCGTCCTGAACAGTCCGGCGGGCAGCAGGATCACGTTGTCCGGCGGGGCCGTGGGCTGCGACTGGGGCGGCGCGCCGACCTTCTGGAACAGCGAGTCGGCCTGCGGCAGGTCGATCACCCCGGCCACCCGGACCTGGGCCCTCGGGGCTCCGGGCAACGCGATGCTGACTGCGTCACCGGGCGCCACGTGGAGGTTGGACGCGGTCTGCTGGGCCAGCAGCACCCCGGAGGAGGCGCCACTCAGGTGACGGATCGTCTGCGGGAACAGTTTCTGGTAGCCGTTGGGCAAGCCGAGCACCACGCCCGGGCCGGTGGTCTGCGTGCTGCCACCGGAGACGGCCTTGAAGCCGTTGCTACGGGCGAAGCCCACCGGGATCGCGGCCCGCGCCCCCGGCATGCTCTGCACGGTGTGCAGGACGGAAGCGGCGTCGGCGCCTGGCTGCACCTCCACCTGCCAGTCCACGGCCACCGAGCGCACCGCCCGCTGTGTCATCGTCGACTTCGAGGCGGTCAGGAAGGAACCGAGCGCCGCCACCAGGGAGACGGCCAGCGCGATTCCGGCGACGGTGGCCAGCAGCCGGCCCGCCCGGCGGCGGACGAGGCCGCCGGTCCAGAAGGCGAGGGTGCCGGACCACGCCGTGGCTGTGGCGAGGCGTGCGGTGACGGGGCGGGACGGGTTGGCGTTCATGACCTCTCCTCGGCCGGGTCGAGCAGGCGTCCTTCGTGCATGTCCCGGTGCACGGACAGGCGTTCGGCGACGGCCGGGTCGTGGGTGGTGATGACGAGCGCGGCTCCGGTCTCTTCGGCCGCCGTCATCAGGACGTCCAGGACGCGCTGACCGGTGGCCCGGTCGAGTTGTCCGGTGGGTTCGTCGGCCAGGATCAGCCGGGGCGCTCGCGCCACGACCCGGGCGACGGCCACGCGCTGGCTCTGCCCGCCGGACAGTTCCTCGGGGAGCCGCTCGGCCAGGTCGGCCGCGCCGACCGCGGCCAGCGCGGCGAGCGCGGTCAGGCGGACGCGCTCCTCGGGAACGCCGGCGAGCACGAGCGGCAGTGCGGTGTTCTCCACGACGTTCAGGGCCGGGATCAGGCTCGGCCCCTGAAATACCAGGCCGATCTCGCGCGGCCCGGCCAGGGCGGGCCAGGAGACCTCGCCGCTGGTGGGTCGTTCGAGCCCGGCCAGCAGGTGCAGCAGGGTCGACTTGCCCGACCCCGAGGGGCCGGTGATCGCGATCCGGTCGCCGGCCTTCACATGGAAGGTGGTGCCGTGCACCGCCACCACCGCGGTCTCCCCGCGCCCGAAGGTCCGTGCCGCGTCCCGGCACTCGACGAGCACGTCCCCGACACCCGGGTGCGGGAAATCGTCCACAGGGCTGGCGTTCATGACGTCTCGATCCTTCCGTCACGCAGGGCGATCACACGGTCGGCGATCCGCACAGCTTCCGCGCTGTGCGTCACCACCAGGACCCCGCGCCCGGCCTCGGCCCGCTTGCGCAGCAGTTCCAGGACGCGCTGCTCGGTGGCGCCGTCGAGTTCGCCGGTCGGCTCGTCGGCCAGCAGCACGTCGGGATCGTTGGCGAGTGCGACGACCAGACCCGCGCGGGCGAGTTCGCCGCCGGACAGCTCCTGCGGCAGGGCGTGGGCGCGGTGGGCGAGCCCGACCTGCTCGAGCAGGACGGCGATGTCCGCGCCGTGGCTGCCGTCACCGGCCGCCGCGGTCCGGGCCAGCCGGACGTTGTCACGGACGCCGAGGTGGGGCAGGAGGTTGCCCGACTGGAGCAGGACGCCGATGCGGCTCGCCCGCAGCCGGGCCCGCTCGGCCTCCGGGCGATGGCTGATCCGCACTCCGCCGACGTGTACGTCGCCGCCCGACGGCTCGTCGAGCCCGGCCAGACAGGCCAGCAGGGTGGACTTTCCGGAGCCGGAGGGACCGGTGACGGCGACGGTCTCCCCGCGCCGCACCCGCAGCGAGACCCCGCGCAGGGCGAGCGTCTCCTCCTCACCGGCCCGGTAGAACCGGTACAGCTCATGCGCGTCCAGGACGACGTCCAGGTCGTCGGCCTGCGCGTCGCGCGCGGCGGTCATGGTGTCCATGGCGGTCACCGCCACGTGAAGGAGTCGGTGACGACGCGCCACGGATCCACGTTGTCGGCGTCCACCGGCCCGGACAGGGTCACATCCACCTCGTGGCCCTGGCGGTAGAACGCATACCGCTCGAAGGCGTCGCGCACCACCTTGCCCGTGACCGGGTCGGGAGCCGAGTCGCCCTGGTAGGTCAGCAGGACCACCTTGCCGGCGTGGCGGGAGACCACGGAGACCTTGCCCAACGCGAAGTGCGGCACGGTGCGCCGCAGCTGGGGAACTGTCTGCGCGGTGACCGACCCGGTCGTGGGAGCGGAGGCGGCCGACACGGGCGTGACTTCGACGCGGTTCAGCTTGTCGGTGAAGGAAGTGACGGTGCCCTTGCCGGTACGGGCCCAGCCCTCGGGCACCTTGACCGAGAAACCGCCGCGGGTCGGGGCGAAGGCAACGTACGCCTGGTTGTCGGGGATGTCGCCCGCCGGATTGGACTCGGTCGCCGGCGCGGCGGGCGACGACGAGGTCGTACGACCGCCCGTCGACGAATTGCCCGACCCGGCGGAGCCGCTGGAGCCCCCTGATCCACCGCATGCGGTGATCGCGACCGACGCCAGGGCGGCGCCGACGACGGGGAGGACGATGCGTGTTCGGTTCATCGTGATGCTGCCCTTCTGCCAAGACGGGCGCCCGAAGCGGGCACCCGTCAGGTGCCCGCAAGGGACGGTCATGTCCGTGACGCTAGGCAGCGCGTGGTTAACGACCGGACCTCCGACGGTTAGACGACGGCAAAACCCGCGTTGGCGATGCGCACAGGCCCCGGCGGGTCCCGATGATGGGGGCATGAGACAGCGTGTGCTCCGTGTCGCCCTGGTCGCCGTCCTGGTGGCCCTCGTCCTGCTGGCGGTGCCGCTGGCGACGGCCATGTGGGCGTACTTCTTCGCCGACGAGCGCAACGAGTTGGAACGCGAAGCGCTGGCCGCCGCCGTCCGGGTGGGCCCGGACTTCGCCGCCGGTGATCCGGTCGAGCTGCCGAAGGGCGGGGAGGTCCGGCTGGGCGTCTACGACACGAGGATGCGGCTGCGTGCGGGCCACGGCCCGGCCCGAGCGGACACGGAAACCCGCCGCGCGGGCGCGGGAACGGTCGTGCGTGGACACGCCGACGGTGACCTCGTGGCCGCGGTCCCCGTCTCCCAGAACGAGAAGGTCATCGGCATCGTCCGCGTCGCGTCCCCGGCACGCGACGTGTGGGGACGCGTTCTGCTCGGATGGCTCGCCCTCGGAGGCGTGGTCCTGATCGCCCTCACCGCCGCAGTCCTGGTCGCCCGCCGCCAGGCCCGCGCCCTGACGGCCCCGCTGGAAGCCCTCTCCCGCCAAGCTCGGGCGGTCACCGAAGGGGATCTCACGGCCCGCGCCGCGCCCTCACCCATCGCCGAGATCGACCAGGTCGCCCGCACCCACAACGCCATGGTCGAGCGGCTGGCCCAGCTTCTCCAGCGCGAGCGGGACTTCACCGCGAACGCCTCCCACCAGCTGCGCACCCCGCTGACCGGCCTGCAGCTCGGACTGGAAACCGCTCTGACCGATCCCCGCGCGGATCCACGCGCGGCCCTGCAGGAGGCGCTGGAGAGCACCGGCCACCTGCACCACACCATCGACGAAGTACTGCGTCTGGCCGGGGCCGGGCAACCGTCCATGCAGACGCCCGCCGCGGTCCAGCCCCTGAGCGGTGTTCTGGGCTTCGCCGAGCAACGCTGGCACGGTCTGTTCGCCGACACGGGCCGCCGACTCACGGTCGCCGCCGAGCCGGAAACCCAGGATGCTCCCGTACCCGGCCGGACCGTGGGCCAGATTCTCGACGTGCTCCTGGACAACACCCTCCGGCACGGCCGGGGCAGGGCCGAGGTGACCGCCCGATCCCTGGGCGACACCATCGCGATCGATGTACAGGACGAGGGAAGCATCCGCACCGACCCCGCCGTGCTCTTCGACCGCGGTCACACCACCGGCGCCGGCGCCGGCATCGGACTCGCCCTGGCCAAAGACCTGGCTGAGACTGCGGGCGGCCGACTCGCTCTGGCAGGCACCGACCCGACGACCTTCACCTTGTTGCTGCCTCCCTGTGTTGCCAGAAGTAACGCATAGCCTTTGAACAGGCACTTTGCAGCCCCGCTCGAGCATGGCAGGGTCGGACTGCACGGCGTTGCGCGTGCTCTACCGGGTCTTCCTGAGGCTTCTCGGACTGCTCCTGCTGTTGACGCGGTCGGAGGAGGCCAAGAACGTCGAACTGCTCGCGCTGCGTCACGAGGCCGCGGTGCTGCGCCGCCAACTCGGCGTCCAGCCACGCCTTGCGCGAGGTGCTCGGGGAGCGCCGGCCTTCGGGGTGGGTGCTGGCGAAGGTGCGCGAGGGGCGGGGCCCAGTCCGGGGTGTGCTGCGCACGCCGGACTGCCTCCAGACACAGGCTCGCCGAGAGGCCTCGTCTGCGCAGAGCATGCCAGCACGGCCGCGACCTGCACGGATGAGTTTTCGGCAAGGGCAACGTCGCCTCGCCGCAACGACTGCCGGTTTCGCCCGCGGCTCCAGCACTACGTACTGCAGGGTCCGGCTCGCCATCCAACCGTCCACAGGGGATCCCATGCAGGAAGCGCATTATCCAGGGCCGGTCGCGTCGCCCGGCGAGAAGGCCGAGGGCGGGCTCGGGCCGACCGTCGCGCTGGTCGTCATGAGCCTGACGATCGCGGCCGTCGGGGTCTACCAGCTGTGCGGTTTCGGACTGCACATCCTCAACCCACGCCCCCAATCTGTTCAACGGTTTCGCCACGGCGGGAGTGATCGCCGCCACGGTGGCGGCAGGCGCCGCGGTCGGCAACCTGGCGTGGCTGCTGACGGCGTCCCGCAGACGGGCGGCGGCCCTCGGGGGCGGCTGCGACTCCGCCGGCGGCACCGATCCCACGCCCGCCTCCGGCGAGTAAGGGCCCGCGCACCCGTTCCTTACCTTTCCCCGCAACAGTGGTAGGCGGCCGGCCCGGCTCGCCAGACCCCGTTACCCTACAAGGCGTAGGGCCAGCGACAGGGGGGCGCGGCGAGCATTCCACTCTCGGCTGTCCGCTCGCTGTCCACTCCGTTTGCACCGGTCCTCTCGAGGTGACGTGTCACCCATGCCCATACAGAAGTCGGCCCTCGTCCCCCCGCAGCCCGGTTCCCGCGACGCCACGCCCTCCTCCCCCGGCCCCCGGCTGGGGCCCCGCGCCGCGGCGGCCACCGTCTGGTACCTGCGGCTGCTCGCGGTGCTCAACATCGTCGCCGTGCTCTCCCTGCCGTTCCGCGAGGAGGTCCACGAACACAACGGGGGCGGGTTCTTCACGCCGTACCTGGCCACCGCCGGCCTGGTCTCGGCGGCGCTCGCACTGTTCCTGGCCATGGTGATGCGACGCCGGAAGCGGGCGGCCTGGGTGTTCAACCTGCTGCTCGCCGGACCCCTGTTCGCGCTCTACGTCCTCGCGCTGACCCAGGACCGGTACCAGGACCACGTCTTCAACTGGGTGTCCGCCGCGCTCACCGGCCTCTTCGTGGCCGCGCTGCTGATCGGCCGGCGCGAGTTCCACGCCATCGGCGACCGCTCCAACCCCAGACTCGCACTCGCCGTCGGAGCCGGCGGCATCCTCGTCACCGGCTCCATCGGCACCTGGCTGGTCGACATCACGAACAAGGCGCACGGCGGCGCCTCCCTCGCCGAGAAGCTCTTCTACGCCCTGCTGCGCGGCGTCAGCGTCGGACCGCTCGCCGACCGCGTCCCCGACGTGCACGCGCCCCGCTGGGTCGACATCGTCATCAACGTCCTGATGGCAGCCACCTTCCTGCTCGTCCTGTACGCCTGCTTCCGCTCCCCCCGCGGCCGCGCCCTGCTCGGCGAGGAGGACGAGAAGCAGCTGCGGGAGCTGCTCGACAGGCACGGCGAGCGCGACTCCCTCGGCTACTTCGCGCTCCGCCGCGACAAGGCCGCGATCTTCTCCCCCACCGGCAAGGCCGCCGTCACCTACCGCGTCGTCGGCGGGGTCAGCCTCGCCTCCGGCGACCCCATCGGCGACCCGGAGGCATGGCCCGGCGCCATCGACGCCTGGCTGGCCGAGGCCCGCCGGCACGCCTGGACGCCCGCCGTGATGGGCGCGAGCGAGGACGCCAGCACCATCTACGCCCGGCACGGCCTGGACGCCCTCGAACTGGGCGACGAGGCCATCGTCGACGTCGCCGACTTCAGCCTCGAAGGGCGCGCCATGCGCGTCGTACGGCAGGCCCACAACCGGGTCCGCAGGGCCGGCTACACCGTATGCGTGCGCCGACACGAGGACATCCCCGACGACGAGATGGCCCGGCTCGTCGAGCTGGCCGACGCCTGGCGCGACGGCGCCACCGAGCGCGGCTTCTCCATGGCGCTCGGGCGGCTCGGCGATCCCGCCGACGCCCGCTGCGTGATGCTGGAGTGCCGCGACGCCGACGGCCGGCCGCGCGCGCTGCTGAGCTTCGTCCCGTGGGGCGAGCACGGGCTGTCCCTGGACCTGATGCGCCGCGACCGCGACTCCGAGAACGGCCTGATGGAGTTCATGGTCGTCGAACTGCTGCTGCGTGGTGCGGAGATCGACGTACAGCGGGTCTCGCTCAACTTCGCCATGTTCCGCTCGGTCTTCGAACGCGGGGCGCGGCTCGGCGCCGGGCCGGTGCTGCGGCTGTGGCGCTCGGTCCTCACCTTCTTCTCCCGCTGGTGGCAGATCGAGTCGCTGTACCGGGCCAACGCCAAGTACCGGCCGGTCTGGGAGCCCCGCTTCCTGCTGTTCGCCAAGAACAGCGACATCCCGCGCATCGGGATCGCCAGCGCCCGCGCCGAGGGCTTCCTCACCGCGCCCGCCCTGCCGTCCCTCGCCCGCCGCAAGGAGCAGCCCGCACCGGCCGTCGCCGAGGCGGCCGTCAAGTCCCTCAACTGACGCTCCGCTGCTACCTGGACGTGCGCCAGACGCTCGGCTCGTAGCACCGGGCTGGCCTTTCCTCGTGCTGGGCCGCTCGCTCAACACCATCGCCGGTTCCGCCGCCCAGTTGGCGGGCCTGACCCTGGGCGGCGCGGCGGTGGCGGTCCTGGGCACGCGTCAGGCGCTGATGCTGGCAGCCTGGCTGCACCTGGTGGCGGCGGCCATAGTCCGGCTGGGCCTGCCGCGGCTGCCGGCGCCGCCCGCCGACGGCACGGTGGTCAGGGCCAGCCTGACGGGCAACCTCCGGCTGCTGCTGGCGCAGTGGCTGCCGTCCTCATTCATGGGCGGGGCCGAGGGCCTGATCGTGGCCTACGCCGGTCAGCGCCACTGCGCTGAGGTGGAGCCCGGTGCGCGGTGGGGGTGTGCGCTGGATAGCGAGGAGGGCGGCGTCGTCGGCGAGCGTTCCGTCGGCGTGGGCGCACAGGTCCTGCTCGATGTGCTGGACCAGTGCCCTGGGGCTGCTCCTGGTCCAGAGGGCGACCCGTTGTTCCAGCGGGTAGAAGGTGCGGCTGCTGTCGCGGGCCTCCACGACGCCGTCGGTGTAGAGCAGGAGGGTGTCACCCGGCCGGAACAAGGACGTATGCATGCCGTGGCCGTCGGACCCCAGTTCCCACATGCCCAGTGGGGGCGCCGGGTCGGGGCTCATCAGGTGTGTCGTGCGACCGGACCTGATCAGCAGGGGCGGCGGGTGTCCACAGTTGATCATGCGTATCACGGGGCTGTTGTCGGGGATCTCCAGCAGGAGTGCGGTGATGAAGTGCTCCTTGGCCTCCTCGTCCCGCTCGGGGAACTCGGTGAGATAGCGGCAGACGCTGCGGTCCAGCGCCCCGGCCAGGGCGGGAAGGGTGGCGTGCTGGTGGGCGGCCTCGCGGAACGCTCCCAGCAGCGTGGCCGCCTCCCCGACCGCGGCCAGCCCCTTCCCCCGGACATCGCCGATGATCAGACGCGTACGGCTGCCGGTACGGGCCGCCGCGTACAGGTCACCGCCGATCCGGGCCTCCTTGGCGGCCGCCAGGTACGAGGACGCGATGTGCAAGGCACCCAGCCGGTCGGGAAGGGGGCGCAGCAGGGCCCGCTGCGCGGCCTCGGCGACCGACCGCACCTGGGCCAGCTCCTCGCTATGCCGGTCACGCAGGAAGCAGACGAACACAGCGAAGACCGACAGGAACGCAAGTCCGATGAGCTGCGCGACGTGGTTTTCGTTGAAGCCGGCCTGGACCGTGGCGATGAGGGCCTGGGCTCCCACGGCCAGCGCCCCGACCAGTGCGGTCAGCCGGTAGCCGGCGAACGAGGTGGTGATGGCAGGAGCCACGACGAGCAGCGGGCCGAGATGAACGGTCTGCGGGGCACGCATGTCCGCCAGGGTGATCGCCACGATCAGCACAAGAGGAATCGCCAGCAGTGCATGGCGCGAGCACCAAGGCTGCCAAACACGGGCAAAACACCGCCCAAAGCACATTCATCCAATATGCATCATCCACTCAGAAACCGACCGTCTCCCCGATGCACCCGCCGTCGGCCCCCGTCAGACCGGGTGCGCCCGGCACGATCAGCCGGGCCACCCCCGTACCCAGGGAAAACGCACCGGCGGCCCGCCGACAAGGGGCCGGCCAGGCGCTCTGCGCAACCCGGCTGTGTGGCGGAGCTCACGCACCTGCTGCGAGGCTTCGACCACATCGGCGACGGCGACTCCTGATCGCCGGCGCCCCGGCGCGGCGGCGGAGCCGACGCGCAGGCGTGGCGAGCGCGCCCCGATCCCCGGCTGCGGCCGCACCGCCCATCCCGCCCATCCCTCTCCCCCACCTTCGGCAGGGACATGGGCGAAAGCGGCCGCAACGGGGATGTCAGGGGTCCGACCACGCCCGTACGGTGGGGGTGACCTGCACGGATGCGGCGGCGTCGCCGAGGATCGCGCAAGAGAAGTCGCAAGAGATACCGCAGGAGTAGACGCAAGAGTTGGCGCAAGAGATGTTGCCGTGAGGCGGTCCGCAGCCCGATTCGAACAGCAGTACCTTCAGGTCGTGACAGCCTCATACGACTTCCCCCAGGACCTGATCGACGCTCAGGACGAACTCCGTCAGGTCCGCACTGAACTGCAGACGGTCTACCAGCGGGTGCCGTGGTCGGCCGAACCGCTGGACGCGTGGGAGACGCACGAGAGCGCCTGGCGGGAAGTCGTCCCGCCCCGCCTCCCCCGGCTGGGATCCCCAGGACGTGGTGGAGATCGCCCGGCTGCGGACTCGGGAAATCGAACTCGACAGGACGTTCGTCACGCAAGCGTACTGGAGCAGCCTCGCCCCGACCGATGTCCTCACGGCCAGTGACGCGCTCAAGCACCACCATGAGCACATGGCCGACACCTCCAGCTAGTGGCTCGTCACGCATCCTTGGCCGGGTAATCGACCCTGCTCCCGCCGACCAGCAGACTGTCTCCAGGACTTGATCTTGGAGGTGGTCGTGGGACGTCGACCGAGTGTGTTCGTCCGGCCGGTCAGCATGGAGGAAGGACCGGCTGCAGCGGATCAGCCGTACCGCGAAGGACCCGGTGAGGCTGCGGCGGGCGATCGTGGTGCTGATGTCCGCCCAGGGTCAAACAGTCAAGGACATCACCTCGCTGATGCAGGTCGGCGAGGACTACGTCCGCGATGTCATCCACGCCTTCAACGAGCGGGGGTTCGACGCGCTGGACCCAAAATGGAGCGGGGGACGCCCCAAGACGATCAGTGACGAGGTGCGCGAGCACATCTGCCTGATCGCCCGGACGTCCCCCGCCGACTGGACGATCACAGCGTTTTCCACCTGGAGCCTGAGCAAGCTCGCCGAGCACCTGGCCAAGCAGAAGGTGGTGGCGGTCATCAGCCGGGAGACTCTGCGCCGGATCCTGGCCGCCGGCAAGGTCTCCTGGAAGACCACCACCACGTGGAAGGCGTCCACCGACCCGCAGTTCATCGCCAAGATGCACCGCATCCTGGCCCTCTACGACACCCCGCCCGCCGACGGGCGGGTGATATGCGTCGACGAGTTCGGGCCGCTGAACCTGATTGCCCCGCAAGGGCAAGGCATGGGGACCGGTGAGGCGTCCGAAGCGGCTGCGGGCCACCTACAACCGCCACCACGGCGTGATGCACATGCTCGCCGCCCTCGACCTGGCCACCGGCAGGCTCTACTACCGCATCCGTCGGCGCAAACGCCGGCGCGAGTTCCTCGACCTCCTCAAGGTCCTGCGTACCCGCTGGCCTGGGCAGAAGCTGTATGTGGTGCTGGACAACTTCTCCCCGCACAAGCACGCCAAGGTCCGCGCATGGGCGGACGACCACCAGGTCGAGTTGGTCTTCCTGCCGACCTACGGCTCCTGGCTGAACTGGATCGAAGCCGAGTTCGCGGCCCTGCGCTACTTCGCACTCAACGGCACCGACCACCGCAGCCACGACGAACAGAACGCCGCCATCGCCGCCTACGTCCGCTGGCACAACGCCCACGCCGAACCGAAGACGAACTTCGCACCCGACTCACCGATCCGTACCTGGACCGATTACCCGGCCAAGGCTGCGTGACGAGCCACTAGAGTGCGCTGATCGACTCCTGAGGCGGATGGGCAGGGAGCGATTCTCCAGGGGAAGGAACAAGGGGGCGGTTGATGTCCAGGTTTTGGGTCAGGGGTGTCCGAAGATCTGCCAAGGCGGGGTTGTGCGGGTCGGTGTTGGCAGCCTCGCTGCTGGTCGCGCCCGGCGCGACGGCGTCGGACGGCGATTCGGCCGCTGGAGGAATGGTCGGAGTGGTGTCCACGGCACCGGGCGTGGCACACCGCGGCGTACCGAACGCCGCGTTGGGGGACGGTGGGCGCGTCGAACTCGTCGGCGGACGGCAGGTTCATGTCACGGCGGGGCTGAAGGGCGCTGGGGCGGGCGCGGGGCGCTACGCCGTCGCCGCTGTGAACGGCATGGTGTCCGTGCGGCCAGCCGGGGCGCACATGGCAGACCGTACAGCCGCGAAGCTTCCGCTGACCACGGCGGGCTTCGATGGCACGCGCACGCCGGCCGCGGGGGGCGGTCTCACGACCATGAGCACCACGGCGTCCGCGTACTCGGTGAAGCTGAGCATCACGCACGCCAACGTCACAACCAAGCAGTTCTATGTCTGGAACCGCACGACGTGGACGGCATACGCAGTCGATAGCAGCGCCTTCGGTGCCACGGCAACGGTGAAACTGCCGCCCGGTGACTACTTCGCCGTGGCGCTGCACATGGACTGGCGGCAGCCGAGCTATCTGCTCACCCGCACCTTCACGGTCGGTTCGGCCGCCACCACGGTCGCCTTCGACCAGAGCGCGGCCAAGCAGGCCGGGATCCGTACCGACGACACCACTGCCACCCGGCAGTCCTCCGCCGTGTGGCTGAGCGTCCCGGGAGGCGACCTGGCGGGCTTCGCTGGTTCGGGCGCCGACAAGGTCTACGTCACCCCATTCTCGATGCGGGGCGTCTCACTGCGGATCCATGAGGTGCTCGGCAAGAAGGGTGCCTCGGCCAGCGTGCCGAGCCCCTACCGCTACGACCTCACGCACAGCTTCACCACCACGGTGCCCGCCTCGCCCGTCATGACGGTCCGTACCTCCGCCCTGGCGAAGACCGTCACGCAGGTCCGCGCACCGGGCACCCGGACGACCGCGATCCTGCAGACCGTCCCCGACTTCGGCGAGTGGACGGGCGTTTTCGTCGGCAGCTCGGTGCCCGTGGGAGGCTCGGTCACCGAGTACGTCACACCCGGCGTCACCTCTATGCGGCTGCTGAACTACGGCACCGGTGAACAGGACCTGATCCTGCCTGACCGCACCCTGCCCGCCGGGACCAGCGTGCGCGAGGTCCTGGGCGCGGCCCCGCTGCAGCCGGTGCGCGGTCCGTGGCCCGGCTCGCAGTGGTACCGCGGGAAGGTCTCGCTGTACGAGGGGCACACCTTCAGCGACACCGCGGGCCACACGGGCCACGACTCCCGGGCGAAGTACTCGTACAAGCTGACCGGCTCGGACGGCGTCACCTACGCCCAGGCGTCGGGTCTCGACTCCTCCCACGGACTGACGTCGTCGACCGTGCCGACGTCGCCGCAGACGTACACCCTCGACCAGACCGTCCACCGCCGCGTCCCGTACTCCCGGCTGTCCACGGACGTACGCAGCAAATGGACGTTCCGGGCGGGCTACGCCGAAGGCAAGGAACTCCCCTTGATCGACACCGAGGTGAGGGTCTCGGGGCTCGACGCGATGGGGCGCGCCGCCGCCGGGCCGGTCAGGGTCGACGCGAGCGCCACCACCCGCAACACGGACACGGCGCAGGCGAACACCAAGATCACGGGCCTGGCGTACTCCACGGACGACGGCGCGACCTGGACCGATCTTCCCGTCATGGCCGACGGCTCGGCGACCTTGGACGTTCCCGCCACCGGCTCCTTCGTCACCCTCCGCGTCACCGCCGCCGACGACCTGGGCGGCAGCCTCAGCCGCACCATCGAGCGGGCGTTCGCGGGGCCGGTCCCGCAGGGCAACGAGACGGCGGGCGCGACCCGCATTTCGAACATCGTGGTGAACGGCGGCAAGCCGATGGAGCTGTCCGACCAGCCGCTCCAGGAGTTCAAGGCGAAGTTCACCGCCACCGACCCGTCGGGGATCGCGAGCGGTGACATGTACCTGTACCAGGGTTCGTACGACACCCCCAACGCCGTCCTCTACAGCCCCTGGCGAGCGACCTGCACCAAGGTCAACGCGACTACGTCCACCTGCCAGGCCCAGTTCGCCTACATCCACCCGCGCTGGACCCTCGGCCGCAACTCCTTCGCCGGCACGTGGAAGGTCACTGCCTGGGCCGAGTCCGCGGACGGCACGGGTCACATCGATCTTCACGCCGCCAAGACGCAGTCCGTGCTGCGCGACGCGACCCTGACGGCCGACGCGTCTCCCGAACCGGTGACCAAGGGCAGGACGCTCACCGTCACCGGAAAACTCTCCCGTGCGGACTGGGAGACACTCGGCGGCTATCACGGATACGCCGGTCAGCGGGTGCGGCTGCAGTTCCGAAAGGCGGGCGCGTCCAAGTACACGACCGTGAAGACGGTCTCCACGAACAGCTATGGAAACCTGAAGACCACGGTGACGGCATCTGCGGACGGCTACTGGCGCTACACCTTCGCGGGCACCTCCACTACCGCTCCCGTCACCGCCGGGGGCGACTACGTCGACGTCCGCTGACGTCGTGACCGTCGTAGGGCCCGGCTTCACCGGCCGGGCCCTACGACAGACGCCACCGGGAACGCCACCGGCCCAAGCCCTCAAGCGCGTTGAGCAGCCTGGGTCGGCCGGGGTGAACTCCATGATGGACAGAAACCCGGACCGGGCCGTCGACAAAGAACCCCCGGGTCTCTGACCTGGGGGTTTCTCATGGAGCGTGTGACGAGAATCGAACTCGCGCTCTCAGCTTGGGAAGCTCAGGTGATCTCGGGTCAGTCGCGGCCCTGACGTGCACCCGAGTGGTCTCGGGCTGTGGCCAGCCTCTGTCGCGATCCCCGCTGTTCCCCGTGGTTCTCCTCGGCGAACGTGGTGTCACGGACGTGGTGGAGCTGGTTCTCGATCTTCCAGTGGCCGCGGATCCAGGCCGCGATCCGGGCTCCGGACGCCGCGCCGGGTGGGAGGCTGGTGACGAAGTACAGCCGCTCGATCGTGATCTTGTTGCTGGTCAGGTCCTTGCGCCAGCGCATGACGCGCAGGGCCTGACGGGCGCCGGGATAGTCGAGGTGCCGGAACGAGGCTGTCTTCAGGTGACGGACCTCGAGCCGGCCTCGGCCCCTGGTCCGGTCCTTGTGGTCCAGGGCGATGTCGGTCCACGGCAGTTTCCTCAATTGCTTGAGCAGGCCGGGATGGTTGCCCTTCACGACAGCGATGTAGTGGGCGCCTTGCGCGCGCAGCCAGAGGCCGTTCGCGTGCTGGGTGTGTGCCGCGTCCGCGGTGACGACGGCGTTCTCCAGGGCCAGGCCGTCCAGAAGGGGGATGAACGCGGGTGTCTCGTTGCTCTTCGTATCGATCTGCCGCTGTGCGAGGACCGTTCCGGCGTGGTCCATCGCGGCCAGCAGCCATACTGCTTTCCCGCCGGCCGCTCTTGATCCGCGCAGATGTTTCCCGTCCACGGCGACCGCCCGCCACCGCGCTTCCCCTGCGTCCAGGTCAGCGGCTCTGGCCTGCAGGAACGCACTCACCGCGGCGTCGAAGGCGTCGCCGTCGATGCGGCCGAGCAGCCGCATGACCGTGGTGGGATGCGGCACCGTGACCGCCTTGCTGAACGGGTCGAACGCGAAGCCGAAGGCCAGAAGGACCCAGCGGGGCGCGTCCGCGATCCACTCGGCGATCGCGGTCAGGGATCTCGCACCGGTCAGGACGCTCGCTGCGGCGGCCGTCACGATCGCCGTCAGCGGGAAACGTCGGCCACGGCGGTTGCGCGGATCCGGCAGGCCCGCGAGGAAGTGGGCGAGGCACACCGCGTCGGGCAGCGGCTGCGGTGACGGGGTACGGGCCAGTTGCTCCAGGCCCGACGGCATAGGAGAAGATGAGACAGCAGGCACGGTCTTCGGTTGTGGTCACGTGAACTCGACACTCACATGATCAACGAGGCCGTGCCTGCACCTGCATCCGGGCCCCATAAAGCGACATGACAGCCCATCACCGGGCAACCTCACTCAACCCGCAACCTTGCAAAGTCCCTGCCGAACACCCGGTCCCAGACGGCCTGGGCTATCGTGACCTCCACGGCCACCGCTTCTTGAAACGTCGTCACAAACGTTCATGATCACGGTGGCCGTACCCATACCTTCATCCAGCCCCTGCAGGCAGCTGACCAGCGTAGACACCAGAACTACAGCTGCCGTGTCAGTGCCGGTCAGCGAGGTGCTGCCACGCCGGGCGCTACCACCGGCGTCTTCATTGGATGGACCAGAGAGACGACGATTCTCGCGGGTGTTGGTTTTTCAGTGAAGTCAGCATGACCCCTTACAAATTCGTAGTCGTTTGTTCCACCCGTGACCGCCATCCGGAAACCCGAAGTGCCAGCCTTTTGGGTGACCAGTGCCTCCAGCATGATCTGACCTTTTTTCGGCAGGTCCAGCGCGGCGTGACAGATGCTGGTGAGCGTGTTGGGAGCGGTACTGACAGCAGTGATTTTGCAGTAGTACGAGAATTTTCCGTCGCCTACTCCGGTGTTCCTCTCACTGACTTTCCCGCTGCCGCCGAATTCGTCCCCCGCCTTCTTTGATGTAAACGGATACCCGTACTGCGTGGTTCCAGTGACCGTCAGGTATAGCTTCTCTGTACCGACATCCCTGGTAGCAGCTGTTCCTGGCGAGGCGGCGGCCGGCACGCCCATCAAAGCAAATGCCGCACTAGCGACCACGCTAATGGTTCTCGTCTTGTTCACTTTCTGATTCCCTAACCCTTCTTTGAGGGGCTTGCATTCGAGTTTCCCGATCAATTTTTGATCAGAGACGCCTGACCAGCGATCTTGTGATTGCTGTGTGATCGGGAAGGATTCAGTTCAGGCAAGACCGCCGTTGCCGAACACTACCTGGCCGTTTACCCAGCGTGCCGGCCCCGCGAGAAAGGCCACGATCTCGGCCATGTCCTCGGGGCGTCCCAGACGCTCGAGCGGTGCGGCCTTGGCGAGGTTGCCGATAGTTGTCTCGTTCTTGTCACCGAAAAGCATCGAGGTGGCGGTGGGGCCGGGGGCGACAGCATTGACCGTGATGTCCTTGCCGCGCAGCTCGCGGGCGAGCACCAGGGTCATTGCCTCGACAGCCGCCTTGCTCGTGACGTATGCACCGTAGGCGGGGCATTGTGTGCGGGTCATGGAGGTGGAGAAGTTGATGATTGCTCCGCCGGCGCGTAGTTGCCGGGCCGCCTGCCGGTCGACGACGAACGTGCCGCGGATGTTAGTGCGGTGGATCTGGTCGAGCTCAGCCAGGTCCAGGGCCGCGATTGGTCCAGGCCGCATGATACCGGCGGTGTGCACGAGGACGTCGATTCCCCCGAATTCAACTTCGACTTCATCGAAGGCTGCGGCCATCGCGTCCTCATCAGCGACGTCGCCGCCGACTGCGATCGCCCGACCGCCACTCGACGTGATCTCCTCCACCAGGCTGTAGGCCGTTTCCTTGTTTTCTGCATAGTGAACGCCTAGACAGAACTTGTCTTCCGCCAGCCGTCTGACGATGGCGCGGCCGATCCCGCCGGACCCGCCAGTGACGAGGGCGACACGGGAGTAAGGACTCTGGAACATTCCCGTTTCCTCCTTAACGCAATACGGGGCCTTAAAGAGACCCGCACTCGGCGATTCCGATTCCGGCTGCATGCATTTACTCGTTGGGTTATGCCACAGGGTCAGCGGCTGCATTTCTATGAACTGTTGCGCTTGAGACATCCCACGCCTGGGACATCTCCTCAAGGGCGCCGATGCTTGATCCGCAGATAACCGGACGCAGAGAGTCGAATTTCTCGTCGCTCCACTTGTAGATGTCCAGTGCGAGGAGCCGGTCGATGACCTCCGGATCGAAGCGCTTCCGGACTTCCCGTGCAGGACTGCCGGCCACAAGGGTGTAGGGCGGCACATCGCGGGTGACTACACTTTGAGCAGCGACTACGGCGCCTTCGCCTAGTGTTACGCCAGGCATGATCATGGCACGCATGCCAATCCAGGCACCGTCCTTGATCACAGTGTCTCCCTTTCCCTGGTAAGCGTCGGCGCGAACGTCACGGAAAGGATAGAGGCTGAACCAGTCTGTGCGATGAAGATGGTTGCCGCCCATGAGGATTACAGCTTCGGCTCCAATGCACACGTAGTCGCCGATATATAGTTGGTCGATGGGCCAGGGTGGCGCCCAGTTCCGGTTCGCTCGGCTGTAGGCATCTCCGTGGAGGTAACGCACCACGGACCCCTCGAAGTCGCCGGACCAGGCGTGGCTGTAGTAACTGCGGGTTCCTGTCACGTGGATGTTGGGGTTGGTTACGGCCTCATGAAGGTACTGCGGCCTCGACCAGTGATAACCATCAGGCATAGCGATGCTGCTCTCGGCTAGAAGGGATAGGATCCCTGATTTCAGACGAAGCGATAATTCACATAAGGGCAATAATGTCACACAGGAGAGTTTCCCTGCCTGAAGTGGATTCCTTGATTATTAACTGCTGGTAGACATGAGTACCCGGATCTCTTGCGCACCTCTCCACCTCCTCCTCTTTTCACCCTAAGGGAGCAATCAAGTTCTACGGGGGGTGTCGATGTCCCAGGGCTGCCGCAAAGTCCTGCGCGTAGACTTTCCGCTGATGAGAGGCACGTGCCTGGACAGAGCTGATGTGTTCTCATGTTTCAAGATCGAGTGGTTGGAGTGCGTGGTCGGTCGGTGATCGGTAGTGGGCGGTGGCGGCGGCGATGTTCGTCACTCCAATAACACCGCGACATGGACGAACGGCACCTACACATTCATCGTGAGCACCACGGCCGAACTCCTGAAGATCGCCAAACAACTCACCCCGTGAAACCCGAGGTCACCACCGCCAACTCCGCAGCCCGAAAATGAAGTTCCTTCGCTGACAGAGCGATTTCACAGTCGGGTTGATCTTTATAGACGTGCTGATCGCGGGCACGTGACGATGGCTGGCGGGTGCGTCACCAGGACTGATGGTTCCCGCTTGGCGAGATGGACTGATCAGGCGCGTGCGTACTGACACGGCAGCTGTAGTTCCGGACCTCGCCATCAGCGTCTGCCGGCAGGACGGCCGCACCAACATTGCCGCCGCCACCCGCCACAATGCCCGCCACCCAAGCCGCCCTCTGGCCACACTCGGATGGACATGATCAACCAGGACTCACGTGCTCAACCGGACAGAACCGCAACACGCAAAGTCCCTGGGGAGCGACCTCGTCTCCCGGACATCGCGGCATTCGGCTGGTGGGCGCACGGGTATCCGAAATATGAACCCTTGACGCCGACGTTACCCCCTCTATGAGCGATTCATCCAGAGATGCCCGTTTCTCCCCGCTGCAGCGTGAGTCCTTTCGCAAGCTGCTAGCGGCCGAACGTGCTGGCACGAGCGTGCAGATCGCGGCGTTGAGTCGTGACTTCGATGGAATCGTCGAGGCGAACGCCCTGGTCGCAACCGATGACGAGCACGATCCAGAGGGGTCGAGCACCGCTTTCGAACGGGCCCATGTCGCCGCCATGCTGGCGCAAGCGCGCGACCATCTAGCCGATCTGGATCGGGCGCTGGAGCGCTTGGAGGAGGGCGACTACGGACGGTGCGAGGGCTGTGGCGAGCCGATCCCGAGCCAACGCCTGGAGGTGCGCCCGGCGGCGCGCACCTGCGTACGCTGCGCCGCAGGATGAGGCTTCCCGTGTGCCGAACGCCGTCCGCGCACCCGCCTCCGAACCCGCCCTGAGAAAAACGTGCAGCCCAGGCCCATAATCGTGGGGTCTCGCGAGGTTGATCAGACCTGGCCGATGTCGAGCGCTGCAGGGAAGTGTGCCGGAACCTTGAGCACGCCTGTGAACACATCTCCGTCCCGGTACGCCCTGGCCACCGGACCGAGGACGTAGGTGTACACCAGCGGGATTCCTGTGGCGACCTGCGTCGGCTGCCTCCGGCTGCAGTTCCTCGCGTGTCGGCAGGTTGGGGATGTAGTCGCCAGCCGCTTCGGAGCGACGGCGGGGGACTCCGTCGAGCTGTTCACCGACCAGCCGGGCGGCGTGTTCGGCACGAGCGAGAGGTCCATGGTGGATCGCCGCCAGCGGGACCCCACGGAGCCGCTCCCCCAGCAGGGCGGCCTGGCGGCGGCCCGCATCCGTCAGTTCGCTCTCGTCCGGCGATGCCTCGCCGTGACGGACGAGATAGAGGTAGCCGGGGGGACGTACCGGTCATGGGCGTGTCCTTCAGTGATCTTGCGGACTCACGGAGTGACGCCGACCCGCGCGGCCCGGTTCCACGGAGGGTGGAGTCGGGCATCAGGCCGGATCAGCGCCTTGCGTGGCCGAGGATGCCCGCCCTGCTCAATCGTTGGTCCGGTGGTCACCTGCTTGACGGCCTCGAAGTCGGTGACCAGCCAGGCGTCGGCATCGCCGTAGCGAAGCCGGATCCGTGTGTGGGGGACACGCGACGCATCGGGTCCGCGAGCGCAGGGTCGGACTCCAGGGCTTCGCTGAAGTCGAATGACCAGATGATCGTCTCGTTGTCCCCGGTCATCAGGCGGCTCCTCCGGGCATAGGCACGACGTTGGTGGTGTCCACGGCCCGGCGAAGGCTCTTGGCGAGCCTCACGGCATCGCCGACGGCCCAGTAGTGGACAAAGAACAGGCGTGGTTCGTCGGTCAGGTTGTGGTGATGCACCTCGACGAGTTCAACGCCGCCGAGCCGCAGGGCCACGAGAACGGGCTGGACCTCGCTGGCGATCATCACCAGGTCACCGCTGAGCGCGGCCCTTCCGCCACCGAGCGGCTGGAAGTTGACGGAGGTGGTGGCGCCCAGGCCCGGAGGCAGGATCACAGGGCCGTCAGCAACGGTCTCACTGCGGACGTACGTGCACTTGTAGATCTCTTCGTCGGCGAAGCCCTTGACGCCCAGCGCGGCGTCGATCGCGGCGGTGTCCAGGTGGACGCGCGGCGAGGAAGCGACGGGTACAGGGGGTGGGGTGCCGGTGGTGTCGAGCGCGGCACGCAGACCGCGGGCAATGGCGACGGGGTCGTGGCCGTGGGCGTGCAGATGAACCCACCAGACGTCCGGCTCGTGGGCGAGCAGGTGCTTGTGGATGGCGGTCTGCATGATCCCATGCACCTGCAGAACGTCAATGAAGCGCTGCAGTTCGCGCTCCGTGACCACGGCGTCGCCCATCAGGAGCGTGCTGTGATCGGCGTACCGGACAAAGGACACGTGCGTGCCCAGGGCAAGCGCGGGGTCGATCCGGATACCGCGGGAGTAGACCATGAGGTCCCGGCGCGGCATGCCCGTGTGGTACATGAACCGCCTCATGTCACCGGGCCGACCCAAAGCCTTCCCCACCTCCGCCCAGTCCGCCAGCTTGGTCATCACCGGCTCGACGAGGGCTCGGGCCTGCGGCCCGGCGGACAGGGCACGGGCGCCAGCCGGCGCCCCAATGAGTGCGGGTGCCAGGGCCGCCGCGGCCAGCACCCGGCGCCGAGACGTGGTGAATCGGGAACGGGTGTCGTCCTGTCGCTGGGCAGCCATGTCATGTGCCTCCTGACGCGATGGAAACACGGCAGATCGCGCAGACCCGTGACCCGCTCCGTCACGTCCAGCCAGGTGGGCTAAGAACTGAGCGGGGAGCACCAGGGGTTCCCCGGCACGTTGTCCATCGGCCAGGAGGCCGTCGAGCTGCTCCTCGTCGAGCTCGTGTGCTCGGCTGCGTTGACGTTCCGTCAGGTGATATCAGTGTCCGCGCACGGCGGAAATGCCCAGCCCGTGACCCGGGCGGTGCGCGTGCGCAGCGAGGGGCGGAACGTGCTGGCGTGGGCACCGCGCTGGGACGGTGACGCCCACGTGGGCCGCACCGAGACCTCTGTCATGCGCGCCCTCACTCCTGACCAGGTGCGGTTGGACGCAGCACGGCCAGGGAACCCTACACGGATCCTGGATCGCCTCCCCCAGCTGCGGGAGTCCGGCCTCTCCCTCGTCACGCCCAACGGCATGCTCGGCGACCCTGCCGGCGCACATGCGGAAGAGGGAGAAACCCTGCTGCAGCGTGCGACCGCCGACCTCACTGAGATGGTGAACTCCCAGCGCATCGCCAGAGCTTGACATCTGGGCACGGCCGCAAGAATGCCTGACCGTGCTCGCCAACACGCGGGATGGATACGAACGGCGTCACAGCTGAGATCCCCGGAAATCAACGCATGTCGTGCCGTACCGTCTCAGGGGATGAAGCTCCTGCAGGAGATCTCTCCGCGGCCGTCAGCGCCTCGGCACAGGACGCTGCGGCGACCAGCCCCAGACGTGTCTGTGGGCGGTCGGCGAGGGCGGCGCTCGCCGACCGCCCACGGCTTGGCCAACTCCTCGATCAAATAGCCGAGATGTTGGCGGGAGAGGCCGGTGAAGGCAGGATGGAACAAGGCCGCGCGGGCCCACTTCTTGGTCACACTCGAAGAACCCGCGCTGCCCGCTCCGCGTCACGGCCGGTGAGCGCGCGGTCATGGTTTGCGGGCGGGATGGACGTTCTCCTCCGCCAGCAGGAACGCCGCAACTACCTCTGTGAACGCCTCCGGCGCTGCGTGGTGGATCAGGTGCCCGACCGGGATGGTGACCATGTGCCCGCCGGGGATGCGGCGGGCCGGCTCGGCGACGCCGTCCTGAGACACGTGGCTGCGTGGACCGCCGGCCACCACGAGGGTCTCGGCGGTGACCTGGCTGAGTCGCTCCAGCCACCTGGGATCGGGCTGGTCGATCTGCCGCCTGACGGCCAGCACCATCTCCCAGTCGAAGGTCAGGTCGCCGTCCGGCCTGGTAGGGGTACTCGGCTCCCGGGGACGGGAGACCGGTACGTCCTCAAGGACCAGTCGGCTCACCCGCTGCGGATGGTCCTGCGCGAGCAGGTAAGCCACGATCCCGCCCATGGAATGCCCGATCAGGTCCACGTGGCCCAGCCCCAGCGCGTCCAGGAACCACAGCACATCGGCCCGCATCCGTCACCGACTCCAGGCGCCGGTCTCGGCTTGATGACCACCCGGCCGCCCCGGCCGTCGACTACGAGGAGGCCTGGGCCCGGCGCCGCAGACAGGCACCTGGCCATGCGCTGCCGTGCAGAGCACTGTTTCACGGTGTGTTCCTTGACGGGTTGAGCAGGCCGTGGCCGGGACACAGGGCCCCGCCTGCCTCGGTCCAGGCGAGGTGCTGGCGTACCTGGGCCAGGACGACCTTTCGGTCCTGCGGGCCGTAGGAGGTGCATTCCTGGGTGGCCGGGTCGACGACGCGGACCGTGGTGTCGGGGCCGCTGCACAGCAGGGCGCGCTCGAGGGGGGCAGGCCCAGGCTGAGCGCGTCGCAGCGCTTGCCGCGGATGAGCCGGACGAGGCCTGCGGTCACCGCCTCCCAATCGCCGACCGCAGGCCAGTGGGCGCCGCCATCCAGTTCGTGGGTGAGGGTGGCCAGCGGGACGATCTCGCCCTGCCGACGGCCGCAGGCGAGGCGCTGGTGGATGCGCATCCCATCGGGCTGGCGCACCTGGGGGTGGAGGAGGCAGGCTGCAGCGACGACGGAGGTGTTGATCTCCCGGGCGGGCAGCGGATAGTACGGTTCGTGGGCGAACAGCAGGTACAGGCCGGTGGCTGCCGGCTGGTGGCCGGCTTGCCCGTCCGGCACGTGCGCGTGTTCCTTCGAAGGTGTGGCGTTGCTCGGTTCGTTCACGAGGTGGGTCCTTCCAGGAGTGGGTCAGAGCGGTGGTGCAGCGGCCTGTTGGGGTGGGCGCGCCCGTACGAGCCGCTCGTGACAACGGGCCGCTGCGGCTGCTGCCCGAAGGGGTTCAGCCGATGAGCGATCCCGACCGTCGGCGGTTCTCGACGACGGCCGAACGCTGACCCTCTGACGGCGGATCAAAAGTGACCCACTTGGTGATCTTCGTCTGACTCTGGCCTTGGTGATCAAGGTCAGGAGGGAAGGTGATCCTCGTGGAGGACTGGGCAGAGATCCGCCGGCTGCACCGGGCCGAGCAGATGCCGATCCGGGCGATCGCACGGCATCTGGGCATTTCGAAGAACACCGTCAAGCGGGCCCTGGCGAACGACCGGCCGCCGCAGTACCGGCGGCCGGCCAAGGGCTCGGCCGTCGACGCGGTCGAGGTGCAGATCCGGGAACTGCTGCGGGAGACCCCGACGATGCCCGCGACGGTGATCGCCGAGCGGATCGGCTGGGACAGGGCATGACGATTCTCAAGGACCGGATCCGGGAACTGCGGCCGGCCTATGTCCCGGTCGATCCGGTCTCCCGCACGGTCTATCGGCCCGGCGAGCTGGCCCAGTGCGATCTGTGGTTCCCCGAGGCCGACATCCCCCTCGGCTATGGGCAGAGCGGACGCCCGCCAGTCCTGGTGATGGTCTCCGGCTACTCCCGCGTGATCGCCGCTCGGATGCTGCCCTCCCGCAGGACCGGCGACCTGATCGACGGACACTGGCGGCTGCTGACTGAGTGGGGTGCCGTCCCCAGGACGCTGGTCTGGGACAACGAGGCCGGCGTCGGCCGCGGCAGCCCTACCAGCGAGTTCGCCGCGTTCGCGGGCCTGCTCGCCACCAGGGTCCACTTGTGCCGCCCAACGCCGAGGCCGGGCAGGCGATGCGCCAGGAAGTACGCCGTCGGCCCACCGGCCAGGTCCACGCCGTCGGCTCCGCCTCCAGTGCGCTCATAGAGGTCGAACAACGCGAGCTGGGCTCCTACGACCGGCTGTTCACCGTCATCGACGGCGGCGAGGGCAAGGAGGCTTCCCAATAGAGAAGTCAAGGCATGGAGCGTGTGCTGGGCAGCCAACGGACCGCATCCAGGAAGAAGGGGTGTTGATCAGCGGGTCGGGAAAGACGTCAAAGCAAGATCCCACTGGTCAGCCGCGTGAAGGAGTGCAGCCGTATCCAGATGCACTTCTACGACGTACTGGTAGAGGTCTGCTGCGTCATCGCCCTGCTGCCACGGGGGCGCCCCTTCCAAAGACGGGTGAACGCGAAGCACCACCCTGGCGTCGTTCCGGTCGGCGAGGCTGAACGCTAGGACCGGCTCGACGAACCACGTATCCGGGGACAACTCGCCGTTGGCATCAGGTCCGGTTACAGCCAGCGTCCCCGCTGCTACCGCACGCAGCCAGGCGGCCACCTGACGCGCTTCACCGGTCAGCAGACAGGGTTCGGCAAAGGACCAGCTGCCATCGGGAGTCCTGACGGAACCACTGATGACCAGCCAGTCGTCGTCGTAGGCGTCGCCGCTGACCGTGGGGAACTGATAGCGCAGCGGGCGGAGGTCGACAGTGTTTGTGTGATCGCTCAATTGCACCGCCGCAGGATGTCACGGCCCTCGCCCGGCTTTTCACAGGGTGGGGTGAGGATCAGGGTGCCGCCGTCACTGGTGGTGGTGTGACCTCGTAGAGGCGGCGGTCACGGATCAGGGCCCAAAGGACGTTGACGCGGCGGCGGGCAAGGGCGATCACGGCCTGGGTATGCCGCTTTCCCTCGGCACGCTTGCGATCGTAGAACCGGCGCGAGTTCGGATCAGAACGGATGCTGAGCAGCGCGGAAGTGTAGAAGACGCGTTGCAGGCGCCTCTGGTAACGCTGCGGTCGGCGCAGGTTTCCGCTGACCTGTCCGGAGTCGCGTGGCGCGGGGGCGACGCCGGCGAAGGCTGCAAGCCGGTCCGGTGTGGGGAAGGCATCCAGGCGGCCGCCGATGCCGGCCAGGAACTCGGCGCCCAGCGTGACGCCGATCCCGGGCATGGAAAGGATCACCTCGGCGAGCTCGTGCTCGCGAAACTGGCTCTCGATGAGCTTGTCGGTCTCCGTGACCTTCTCGTTGAGGGCCATCACCTGCTTCACGAGGGTGAGGACCATTCTCGCGATGGCGGACTCTCCGGGGCAACGGCGGTGTGCTGACGCTCAGCGGCCTCGACGGCTCTTGCAGCGAGGGACTCGGCAGTGCGCACCTTCCGAGTACGCAGCCACGCCGTCAGGCGTCTGGTGCCCAGCCGACGGATGGCGGCAGGTGCCTGGTAGCGGCTCAGCAGCACGAGCGGTCCTGCGGTGTTGAGCTCAAGCATCCGCTCCAGCGCCGGAAACATGCTGGTACCCAGAGGCACGACGCCATCACGAGGGCGGCCGGCAGGAGGAGAAGCGACCCGGCGACGCCGCGGAGCTGGAAGAGCGCCGCGGTCGCCGTACCGATGCCGTTGGCGAGGAACGCCGTCGCCGTCAGCGCCGCGACCGTCCCCGCACTCGCGCCGGCCCGCTCGCCCAGCACGGAGGGCAGCAGCCGAGGACGCCGAGGAACTCCGCGGAGTAGCACAGCGAGATCGCCGCGCACCACCACAGCGGCCGCACCGCTAGCCGGCGCGCAGGCTCGCGCAGCATCCGCGTCGCGTCCGGGATCCCAGACTCGACGTGCGGCGCGGGCAGACCCCGGGAGGCCACGGCCAGGACGGCTCCTGCAGCGGCCGCGGCCAGGCCGGCGCCTACCCACATCGGGCGCCAGCCCGTCACCTCCACCAGCGTGGGCGTGGCCGCCAGCATCACCGCGATCCCCACCGGCATGCACGCGGGCCACAGCCCGAACAGGATCCGGAGCCGGCGCAGATCGAGTACCTGCGCGAGGAACGTCGGCCCGCTGATCATCATCAGCAGCAGGCCGGCACCCTCGAGGACCCGGGACAGGAAGAGGGTCTTCGCGTTCCAGCACGCGCTTCCGGCGAGGCTGCCGAGCGCGAGGCACGCCGTCGCGAGCAGCGCGGGCCAGCGGGCGCCGACCAGTGTCGAGAGGGCGGGTACGGCGAACGCGGTGCCGGCCGCGATCAGGTTGGTGAGCGAGAGGACCCAGTTCGCCTGGACGAGCGAGAGCCCGAGGTCGTCGCCGATGGCGGGCAGCGCGGTGGGCACCTTGCCGACCTGCATCGCCGCGACGACGTTCGCGCCGAGCACGGCCACGACGAGGAACGACCTCCGCACTGCCGGACCACCCTCATTCCAATTTTGTATCCCGAACTGCTTGACGGCGTCCATCGGACGCGAGCAGTATCCCGGTATACCAAACATGAACAGGGTGACTCGAACGGCGATCTCGAACTCACCGTCGGGCGCCAGGCTCAACCGGTCCGACCAGGGCCGCGATCGACCAGGTCGCTGACCTTGCGTCAGCACCTGACGCGCGCTCAGCTCCGAATAGTCGACGGCATTCGACCAGCCCAGGAAGAGCCGTCGGCAGCCGACTGAGGAGCACGGCCCCGCCGCATCAGGCAGGGGGCCGTGCGAGGTCGGTGTCCACCCACATCGCTGCCGTGCGAACTGCGAAATCCCTCGGCAGCGGCGTACTCGAACACCTGTCTTGGAGGCTAGCATGCACGCAGCTCTCAAGACCGGCGCCCCGGGCGCCGGTACTCGCACCGACCGGAAGGCGCTCCGACGCGTCGTCGGCGCGAGCGCGGTCGGCACGACCCTGGAGTGGTACGACCACTTCATCTACGGCTCGGCGGCCGCCCTGGTCTTCCCGAAGCTCTTCTTCCCCGAGAGCGACCCCGCGACGGCGACGATGCTCTCGCTCATCACGTACGCCGTCGCGTTCGTGACCCGCCCGCTGGGCGCGGCGATCTTCGGTCACTTCGGCGACAAGTACGGCCGCAAGAACGTGCTGATCCTGACCCTGGTCCTGATGGGTACGGCGACCGGCCTGATCGGTGTGGTGCCCACCTACGGCTCGATCGGGATCCTCGCCCCGCTGCTGCTTGTCGTGCTCCGCTTCGTCCAGGGCATCGGCCTTGGTGGCGAGTGGGGCGGTGCGGCGCTCATGGTCGGCGAGTTCAGCAACGACGGCAAGCGCGGGCTGCTCGGGTCGCTCGTCCAGATCGCCAGCCCGGTCGGCCTGCTGCTCGCGAACGCGGTCTTCTCGATCGTCACCTTCCTGGTGTCGGAGGAGGCGTTCTTCGCCTGGGGCTGGCGGGTGCCGTTCCTGCTGAGCACCGTCCTGGTGCTCGTCGGGCTGTGGATCCGCCGGCAGGTGCAGGAGTCGCCGCTGTTCGAGGAGGAGGCCGCGGCCGACGAGGTCGGCAAGGCGCCCCTGCTCGAGGTGGTGACCTGTCACTGGAAGCGCGTGCTGCTGGCGATCGGCTCCCGGGTCGGCAGCGACGTGACCTTCTACGTCTTCAACGTCTTCATCCTCGTGTACGGGACCACCCAACTCGGCCTGCCCCGCCAGACTTTGCTCACCGCCGTCCTCTTCGGTGCCGCGAGCCAGGCGGTCAGCATCCCGATGTGGGGTCACCTGTGCGACCGGATCGGCCGTCGGCCGGTCCTGGGCATCGGCGCCGTCGGCGCGATGGCGTGGGGCTTCGCCTTCTTCCCGCTGCTCGGGTCCGGCGTCGACGCGCTGGTCTTCGTCGCACCGGCCGTGGGCAACTTCTTCATCGCGGCGATGTGGGGTCCCCTCGCGGCCTACGTCCCGGAGCTGTTCCCGACCCGCGTGCGGTACACCGGAGCCGGCCTGGGCTTCCAGAGCGCCGGCGTGTTCGGCGGCGCGCTCGCCCCGATCATCACGGCGGCGCTGGTCACCAAGTACGACACGTGGGTGCCGGTCTCGGTGTACCTCGCCGCGTTGCTGGTGGTGCTGATCTCCTGCGTGGCGATCGCCCGAGAGACCGCGGCGACCGACCTCCGCGAGATCGGCCGGTGAGCACAGCCGTGACGCCAACCCCCGACGCCGACGCGTGCGACCGCACGGACCGCATGTTCCTCCAGGCCGCGCTGAGCGAGGCCGCCAGCGCCGGTGCGCGCGGCGACCTCGCGGTCGGGGCCGTCATCGTCGCCGGCCAGGACATCCTGGCCGGCGGCGGCAACGAGGCGATGACCAGCGGCGACCCGATGGCCCACGCCGAGGTGGTCGCGCTGCGCGACCTCACGGCCGCCCACCCGGGCCGGTCGCTGGAGGACGCCACGATGTACACGACGTTCGAGCCCTGCCCGATGTGCCTGGGTGCCTGCCTCGTCTACCGGCTCGGCCGGGTCGTCGTCGGCGGCACCCGGCTGCCCGGCGACCGGCCGTGGGGCGGGTACGACCCGGCCGGGTTCGCGGCTGCCGTGGCCACGACCGGCCCACGGCTCGACGTACTGACCGGGCCGTTCGCCGACGAGTGCCGCGACCTGCGTCAGCGCTCGATCGACGCGGGCGCCGTACCGATCCTGACCATCGAGGAGTGACCCCCATGTCCACGAACCCCTCTGCGCCCGGCGGACGCGACCTCGTCGGCTACGGTCGCGACGGCGCTGCCATCGAGTGGCCCGGGCGGGCGCGCGTCGCGGTCTGCCTGGTCGTCAACTACGAGGAGGGCAGCGAGCTCAGCTACCCCGTCGACGGCCGCAACGAGATCCCGCAGGAGTTCGACTATCCGCCGCTGCCGGTCAGGGACCTTGGCAACGAGACGATCTTCGAGTACGGCTCGCGCGCTGGCATCTGGCGTCTCCAGCGCATCCTCGACGGGCTCGACCTCCCGATCACCGTCCAGGGCTGCGCCCAGGCGCTCGAGCTCAACCCGGAGGTCGGCGCCTGGATCAAGGAGCGCGGCCACGACGTGTGCTGCCACGGCTACCGCTGGGAGAACGTGAGCACGCTCGACCGCGACACCGAGCGCGAGCGGCTGCACATGGCGATCGAGTCGATCGAGGCCACGTGCGGCGAGCGGCCGCGGGGCTGGTACAGCCGGCAGCCCGCATCGGTCAACACCCGCGAGCTCCTCGTCGAGGAGGGCGGCTTCCTCTACGACAGCGACTCCTTCGCCGACGACCTGCCGTACTTCGTGCGGGTGCAGGGCACGGACCACCTCGTCATCCCCTACTCCTTCACCCTCAACGACGGGCTGTTCCTCCCCGGGCAGTCCTACTCCGGGCCGAACTCGTTCCTGGACTACGGCAAGCGCGCCTTCGACCTGCTGTGGGAGGAGGGCGAGACCCGGCCGCGGATGATGAGCATCGGGCTGCACGCCCGGCTCATGGGCCAGCCCGCCCGCGCGCACGCCCTGCGCGAGCTCCTTCAGTACATGCTCGGCCACGACGACGTGTGGTTCACCCGGCGCCTCGACATCGCGCACTGGTGGTGGAACCAGTACCCGCCCGGCACCATGCAGCCGCGTCCCTGACGCGACGTCGTACTCACCACAGACCCAGGAGACGACCACACATGTCCGATCTCACCCTCATCACGAACGCCACGGTGATCACCGTCGACGAGCAGCGCACCGTCATCCAGGACGGGGCAGTGGCCGTCGACGGCCGCCGGATCGCCGCCGTCGGGAAGACCGCCGACCTCCGGGCGCAGTACGCCGGAGCGACGGAGGTTGACGCGTCCGGGCAGATGCTGCTGCCGGGCTTCGTGAACCTGCACGTCCACTGCGCGATCGGTGTCACCCGCGGCATCGGCGACGACATGGGCGGCGCGCCGATCTACCGCCGCGACATCCCGCAGGGGGTGGTCATGTCACCCGACGACACCTACGTCATGTCGCTGCTAGGGGCGATGCAGGCGCTGGCGTTCGGCTCCACGACGATCGTGGAGAACTACATCCACTCGCAGTCCAACGTCCGGGCCCTCGCCGAGGTCGGCCTCCGCGCCGTGGTGAGCGAGCGGATCCACGACGCTGACCTGTTCAGCGTGCGGCACGGCGCCTACACGTACGACGCGGCGCGCGGACAGCGCCTCCTGGAGGCCAACGCGCGCCTGATCGAGGACTGGCACGGGTACGACGACGGCCGGATCACCTGCCACGTCGGGCCGCACGGCCCGGACACCGCGAGCCCTGACCTGCTCCGCCGGGCGCGGGCGCTCGCGGACGAGGCCGGGGTCGGGATGTTCACCCACCTCGCCCAGAGCGCCGGCGAGGTCGCCCAGGTGCGAACGCTCACCGGCCGCAGTTCGGTGCAGCACCTGGCCGACACAGGCGTCCTCGGACCGGACCTGATCGCGGGGCACTGCGCGTTCCTCGAGGACGGCGACGCCGCGCTGCTCGCCGAGTCGGGCGCGACCGTGTGCCAGCTCCCCGCCGTCAACGCCAAGAGCGGCTGGATCGCGCCGGTCGCCGAGCTGCGACGCCTCGGCGCGCGGGTCGGGCTCGGCACCGACAACATGGTCCACGACATGCTCGAGCAGATGCGCTTCGCGGTCTGCGTCAACCGGATCAGCGACGGCAACGCCGAGTCGATCAAGGCCATGGACGTGCTGGAGATGGCGACCATCCAGGGCGCTCGCGCCCTCGGCCGCGAGCACGAGCTCGGCTCGGTCGAGCCCGGCAAGCTCGCCGACCTGCTGCTGGTCGACCTCAAGGGCCCGCACCTGGCGCCCGTGCTGGACCCGGTCGCGAGCATGGTCTTCGCCGGCCAGTCCGCCGACATCCACTCGGTGATGGTCGGCGGGGAGTTCGTGGTCCGCGACCGCCAGGTGCTCACCATCGACCCGGTCGCGGTGCGCCAGGACGCGCAGAAGCGGGCCGAGCACCTCTGGTCCGCGGTCGCCGGCTGGGCGCCCGCGGACGGCCCGACGGGATGCCGGTGCTGACGATGCGAACCGACCGGACCCTCGTCGACACCGCGCGCGCCATCGCGTCGGGCGCCACCACTAGTCAGGAGGTCGTGGACGCCGTCTTGGCGGTGGCGGACGCCACCGAGCCCGACGTGCACGCCTACGTCGCGCTCGACGAGGGCGCCGCGCGGGCCGCAGCCCGCGCGGCCGACGCGACGCCTGCGCAGGAGCGCGGCCCGCTGCACGGGCTCCCGATCGGGGTCAAGGACCTCATCGCGACCGCCGGCCTCCCAACGCGCGCGGGCTCGCAGAGCTGGGCGCGGTCGTACCCGATCGACGACGCGGCCGTCGTACGCCGGCTCCGCGCGGCGGGCGGCATCGTCATCGGCAAGCAGCACACGCACGAGTTCGGCTACGGGCTCGATGAGCCGCCGACGCGGCACCCGCTCGATCCCACCAAGTACGCCGGGGGGTCCACGATCGGCGGTGCGGTCTCGGTGGCCGTCGGGTCGAGCCTGGCCGCGATCGGCACCGACGGCGGCGGCTCGATCCGCAAGCCGGCCGCGCTGCACGGCCTGGTCGGTCTCAAGCCGACACACGGCCTTGTCGACACCGCCGGGGTCGTGCCCGGGACGACGTCGAACGACCACGTCGGCTGGATCACCACGACCGTCGCGGACTCCGCGCTCCTCCTCGCCGCGCTCGCCGATCTCGGCCCGGTGCGGACGGACGAGAGCGTCGCCGGGCTGCGGGTCGGCTGCGCTGGCTACTTCTTCCGCGACCTCGAGCCGGCGGTCGACGGCGCGGTGCGCCGCAGTCTCGACCTGCTCGCGGCCGGCGGCGCCGAGGTCGTGTGGCTGGAGATCCCCGAGCTGGAGCAGGCGGCCGAGGCCCACGGCATTATCGGTGCGTCGGGGGCCGCCGCGCACCACCGGGACGTGCCCGCCGATGTCCGAGCGGGCTACTCCCCCGGCGTGCAGGGGTTCCTCGCGCAGGCCGAGCGAATTACCAAGGACGAGGTCGCCCGCGCATGCCGCGTGCGCGACGACGTACTACGTGCCGTCGACGCCGCGCTGGAAACAAAGCGGCTCGACGTGCTGTGCTCGCCGACGCTGGCGCTCGGTGCGGTGCCGCTGACGACGATGCGGCCGGAGGTCGACCTGCCGCGCTACTGCCGGCTGACGATGCCCTTCAATCTGACCGGTCATCCTGCGGCCAGCGTGCCGTGCGAGCACGGCGACAAGCCCGTGGGGCTGCAGGTCGCCGCCCGGCACGGGGCGGATGCGACGACCCTCCGCGTGGCGGCCGCGGTGGAGGCGCACACTGTGGCGCGGGCGGCCGCCGTGGCCCGAGGGTGAGAGGACGGGACGATGAGCCAGACCGACCGCGTGACGAGCAGTGAGTCCACGCTGCGCGACCAGGTCCGCGACGAGATCAGGAGCCGGATCTCCGACGGCCGCTACCCGGCGGGCGCGCGGCTCGTGGAGCAGCGGCTCGCCGACGAGTACGGCACCTCGCGGATCCCCGTGCGCGAGGCGCTCCGCATGCTGGAGTCGGAGGGGCTCGTGGTCACCGTTCCGCGCCGGGGCGTTGTCGTCGCCAGCCTCAGCCGCGCCGACCTGGAGCACCTGTACAACCTGCGGGAGTCGCTGGAGGCGATGGCCTTCCGGCTCGCCGCGGCACGGGCGACTCCCGGCGAGGTGCGCTCCCTCCACCGCCTGCTCGAGCGGATGCGAGCCGCGGTGGAGGGCGGCGACCACCGCGAGATCGTCGCGGTGAACACGCAGTTCCACAGCCAGGTCGTCGAGATGGCGGGCAACCCCTACCTCGGGACCGCGCTGCAGCCCGTCGACGGCCGGCTCCGGGTCATGATCGGCATCAACCACGACTACGGTCGCCAGTTCGCCGAGCACGAGGCGCTCATCAAGGCGATCTCGGACGGCGACGCCGACCGGGCGGCCGCCCTGGCCGCCGCTCACGTCGACGCGAGCCGGCACAGCACCCTCGACCGGTACGACGAGCACGGGCCCGCGCCCGCGCCCGCCCCCGGCCCGATTACGACGCCGGCCGACGCCGACCTGCGGCTGCTGGTCGTCAACCCCAACATCAGCACGTCGGTGTCCAACCTGATCGAGGCCGAGGCCAGGCGCGCGGCGAGCCCCGGCACCGAGATCGTGATGCGGACCGCCGAGAGCGGCGTCGCCTACATCGAGACCCGGCTCGAGTCGCTGCTCGCCGGGCCCGCCGTGGCCGAGCTGGTCGCCCAGGCCGGCACCACCGCCGACGCCGTCGTCGTGGCGGCCTTCGGGGACCCGGGCCTGCCCGCCCTCAAGGAGCTGGTCGACGTACCTGTCGTCGGGATCACCGAGGCCGCGCTCGCCACCGCGTCCCTGCTCGGCGCGCGGATGTCCATCGTCGCGATCTCCGAGCGGATCACCCCGTGGTACCGCGACTGCGTGGAGCGCAACGGCCTGCTCGGGCGGCTCGCGTCGATCCGCTCGCTGCGGGACCCGCTCCACGGCATCGGCACCGTCCAGGACGACTTCGGCCCCGAGCTGGTGCGCCTGGCCAACCAGGTCGTGACCGAGGACGGCGCCGACGTCGTCATCCTTGCCGGCGCGCCGCTGGCCGGCCTCGCGCGCGAAGTCGCCGATCAGATCCCGGTGCCGGTCGTCGACGGCGTCGCCGCCGGTATCGCCCAGGCCGAGGCCCTGGTGCGGCTCGCGCCGGGCCCCGCCCGCGCAGGGTCGTACGCCGGCCCGCCGGCCAAGGCCCACCGCGGGCTGTCGCCGGCGCTCGCCGCGGCGCTCAAGGCCGCCCAGAACCGCGACTGAGCACCCGCCCCCTGACCTCACCCCGATCCTGGAGAACCGCATGGCCCTGGACCTGCTCATCACAAACGCGACGATCGTCAACGCCGACGGCCGCGTGCACGGCCACGTCGGGGTCTCCGACGGCCGGATCACGACCCTGCTCGCGCAGGACGTGGCACAGCTCCCCGCGGCGACGCGGACGATCGACGCGAGCGGGCGGTTGGTGATCCCCGGCGGCGTGGACGCGCACTGCCACGTCGAGCAGGTCACCGGTGAGTACAAGTCGCTGGACACATTCCGGACCGCCACCACCGCCGCCCTGCACGGCGGGACGACGACGATCATCGACTTCGGCATCCCCGCCGACCGGGGGGAGAGCCCGATCGCGGCGCTGCGCAACAAGCTCAGCCTGATCGAGGGCGCCCGCTGCGACGTGGCGCTGCACGGCTCGGTGCTGGCGTGGGACGACACGGTCCCGGCCCAGCTCGACGAGATGGCCGAGCTCGGGGTGCGGTCGGTGAAGCTCTACACCACCAACCGCGGCACGACGATGGCCGACGAGGACACCATCCTGCGGGTGATGAAGGAGATGGTGCGCCTGGACGGGCTCACCTACCTCCACTGCGAGCACGACGCGATCGTCGTGGACCAGACCGAGACCTGCGCGAGCGAGGGCCCCCTCGGAATCGGCCACCTGCCCCGGTCGCGGCCGGCGCTCTCCGAGGACGCGTCGGTGCGGGAGATGATCGCCGTCGCGGAGCACACCGGTGCGCCGGTGTACCTCGTGCACCAGACCACGGCGGCCGCCGTCCGGGCCGCCGCGGAGGCCCGCGCCCGCGGCCTGCAGGTCTTCTCAGAGACCTGCCCCCATTACCTGCTGCTGGACGAGTCCGTGTACGCCTCCTCCGAGCCGGAGCGGTTCGCGTGCTGCCCGCCCATGCGGCCGGCGGAGACGGTACGCCAGCTCAGTGACGAGGTCGCGCTCGGCAACGTCCACACCCTCGCCTCCGACCACTCCTGCTACGACCTCGCCCAGAAGCGCAAGTGCAGCCACGACGTACGCCGCATGCCGCACGGCCTCCCCGGCGTGGAGACCCGGATGCCGGCCGCGTTCACGGCGGTCGTCACGCGCGGCGGGCTGAGCGTGGATCGCTTCGTCGAGCTCTTCTCCACCGCACCGGCACGGATCAACGGCCTGCGGAGCAAGGGCGTGATCGCCGTCGGGTACGACGCCGACCTCGTCGTTTTCGACCCGACCGCGACCCGCCGCGTGGACGGCGCCGCGCTGCACCAGGGCTCGGACTTCTCCCCCTTCGACGGCCTGGAGCTCGCCGGCTGGCCGAGCACCGTGGTCAGCGGCGGCCGGATCGTGGTGGACGAGGGCCGGTTCGTCGACCCCGGTCCGGTCGGGCGGTTCCGGGCGCGGGCGGGCTTCAGCGAGAGCTGAGCCCGTAGCCGGCCAGCCACCAGTCGGCGGTGTCCAACCGGCGGGCCCACCAGATCTGGCCGGCAGCGCGAAGGGAGAACCGGTGCAGCGGGACACGGATCTGGCAAGTGCCGGGCATCGACGTCTTCGACGGCATCATCATGACCTCGGTCCTCGGCGGTATGAACCCGCGGGCGGTCAAGACGGCGCTCGGGTACGGCGCGGGCGCGCGGCTAGTGCACTTCGGTGCGCACTGCACGCACTTCATGGCCAGCCACGAGGGCAACTACGTCGACGGGAAGCCGGTGCCGCTCAAGGACCAATACCCCGATTTCCATCGGGATCTGGACATATCGGTCCGGATCCTGCTCGACGGCCCGGTGCCGGACGACCTCGCCGAGATCCTCGGACTGATCGCCCAGCACCCGCACGTGCATATCAACACCGGTCCCGTCGCGGTGGAGGAGGCAGTTGCGCCTCGCGGACCTCGCGATCGACGCGGGCATCAAGAAGGTCGTCGTCGCCCACCCCTGCCGCGGCCGGATGACCGTGGAGCAGCAGCGCAAGCCCGCCGAGAAGGGCGTCACGCTCAAGGGCGCGGTCTCGGACTGGATGTTCCACCGCGGCCTGCCGCGGCAGAACTACTACAACGAGCGGGAGTGGGTCAATGAGATCGCCGGCATCGCACCGGAGTTCGGCGGCGTGATGCCGCGGGCGCGGCAGATCCGCGAGATCGGGGTCGAGCACTTCATCCTCGGCACCGACTACGGCATCCGCTCCGGCCCAACGCGGTCGAGGGCATGCGCACGCTGATCAGCACGCGGCTCGACCTCGACTTCACCGTCGACGAGATCAACACCATGATCAAGACCAACCCCGCCCGGCTGCTCGACCTCGACCAGGAGTGAACCGTGACCCCCTCTGCCCCGACCGTCCTGCTGGTGAACCCCAACAGCAACCGCGACACCACGCTGATGATGACGGACCTGATCCGGCCGCGGCTGGCGGCTGCCGGACTCGAGGTAGAGGGGGTCACGGCCGAGCACGGCCCGCGGATCCTGGTCGACCCTGAGGCGCTGGCCGCCTCCGCACCGCACGTCGTGGACGTCGTACGACGACGTCTCGAGGCCGACGAGGACGGCCGGTTCGCGGCGGTCGTGGTCGCGGCGATCGGCGACCCCGGGCGTGACCAGCTCGAGAAAGTGCTGGACCTGCCGGTGGTCGGGATCGGCCAGGCGTCGATCGCCGAGGCCGCACGCGGCGGCCGCCGGTTCGGCATGGCGACGAGCACGCCGCTGCTCGTCGACTCGCTGACCTCCCTGGTCGGCCGGTACGGCGCCGCCGACGCCTTCACCGGCGTACGACTCACCAAGTCCGACCCGCTCGTGCTCGCCGCCGACCCCGAGCGCCAGCTCCAGGCGCTCGCGGAGGCCGTCCGCGTCAGCATCGCCGACGGCGCCGAGGCCGTGATCATCGCCGGCGGTCCCCTGGGCGAGACGGCTCGCCGGCTAGCGGCGCTCGACCTCGCGCCGATCATCGAGGCGCTGCCCAGCGCGGCTGCATTCCTGGTCGACGTGCTGGGAGCGTCGTCATCCTCCGCCTCGTGACCGGGCCGAGACCATCTTGGAAGTGCCGTGTCGCTCGTGCGTGCTGGAAGCTTAGCCTCGCGCTTTCGTGAGCGGTGCTGTCCGAAGCTTGATCAAATAAGCGAGGAGTGCCGCTGACCTCGGGTGATGGGACTTGCACAGGGTTCTCTTCGCCGTACGGAACGCCGCACTCCCCAGCTGAAGAAGCGTATCGGGTCGTATCCGTGTGGCCGTGTCGAGAGCGACGGTCGTGGCGTGGTGACGCAGGCCAGTGCCGTACTACCCGGCGCTGCGGTGTGGGCGACGATGTCGCACGTCCCCTTTCAGTACCGAGCCCAACCCGTCTCGGCGGCCCCACCGGTCCGGCCGGTCAGGCACCCGATCCAGTACCTCAACGAGAGCTGGCAGGCCGTTGGCCCCGCACCGGCACCGGCAGGTGCGCTTCGACCACGTCCTCGCAGCGCCAGAAGGGCATCGAGCAGGAAGAGGGCATGCGAGCGCGACCCCGGTTCGTGATCGATTGGCCTCAGCAACCTTGATCATCAGATGTCGCTCATTCGTTACCGGCCCGCCCTCCCGGGTGAGTCGACGCCGCCGTAGGTCTCTCGCCGGTCGCCGATGAGTTTCACGGTCATAGGAGGTCGATACGAGTGACAGCCAACAAGCACAAAGGAGGCCCGCGATGGGCAAAGTGTTCACTCACATGACGATGTCGCTGGATGGGTTCGTTGCGGATCCGAATGACCACGTCGGGGAACTGTTCGACTGGTATGAGGCGGGGGAGGTGACCGTGCCGAACCCGAACGAGACCGTTTCGTTCCAGGTCGACAACGCCAGTGCGCAGGCGCTACAAGAGTTGACCGGCAACTGCGGTGCACTCGTCGCCGGCCGACGACTGTTCGACATCGCCCATGGGTGGGGTGACAAACACCCGGCAGGCGCCCCTGTCGTCGTGGTCACTCATCGCGCGCCTGAGGACGCCGCCACGAAGTGGCCCACGACGACGTTCGTCGATGGAGTCGAAGCCGCGGTCACCCGGGCCAGACAGATCGCCGGCGATCAGGACGTCACTATCGCAAGCGCGACGATCACCCAGCAGGCACTCGATCTCGGTCTGGTGGATGAGGTATGTGTCAGCCTCGTGCCGGTGCTATTCGGCGAGGGGATCTCCTACTTCACGAAGCTGGGGCGGGGCCACCAACTCCTCGACGACCCGATCGTCGTCCAGGGACGCCGTGCCCTTCACCTGCGGTACCCAGTCCGACGTTAGCCTCGCGCTGTCGCGAGTGGGGCTGTCCGAGGGGTGATCACATAATTGAGGAGTGTGTCTGACCTGCAATGCCGGTGACTTAGGGTGTTTTCGCAGGTGGGGATGGGTGTCCTGGGTTCCCTGTGACTTTGAGCGAGTAGCTGACGTGGCTGGGAGGGCGGGGCTCGTCCCGGCGTTTGGCTTCGAAGGTGTTCCTCGGCGGTTTCTTCAGTCGTTGGCAGCGACGGTCACGGCGTGAGGGCAGGAGGTCGTTCAGGAGTTCCTGAACTACTTCGAGTCGAGCGGTGCACAGGACCTCCGGGTTCGCTGCGCTCTGTCCGGCGGTCGTGAGCCGGGCGAGTTGCACGGTCGTGGTGAAGGAGATCCGGTCGGGATCGACCTCGCCCTGTTCGGCTGCGTGGACTTTGAGCGCGCATAGTGCCTGGTAGACGGTGAGAAGCGCGCAGGTCTCCTGGCAGATGAGTTCGGGGGTCTTGGAGCGCAGGATGAAGCCGGCGCCTCGCAGCCGGTTCTTGAGTTCGGCGAAGCCGTTCTCGATCTCCCAGCGTTGGTGGTAGAGCTGGGCCAACTGCCGTGCGGGCGCCTGCCGGTGGTCGAGCAGGCTGGTCGCCAAGCGGAACTTCTCGGCCTGGTCCGGCCCGTCCTGGGACCGGACGGTCACGGTGTAGTCGATGATGCGCACGAGGTGTCCTTCGGGCAGTCCCGTCGGGGTGCGGCCGTGAAAACGGGCGTTGCCCAGGCGCTGGCCCTCGGCGGGGGTGGGCATGACGGACACGTACGAGCCGTCGGGCAGGACCCACAGTGGTGGCAGGATGAGGTTCTTCTTGATCCGCCAGGCGAGGTGGCAGCCGGTCGCCTCGACCAAACCCCACAGCTCATGGCCGGCGAAGTTGCGGTCGGCCAGCAGCAGCATGCCTGGCCGCAGGGAGGCGAGCAGGCGGCGGGCGAGCTTGTGCTCGCTGAATCTGGCGATCGAGTCGAAGGCCGCGTCGATGATGGCGTGGGTGCCGCACTCGATCAGGGCCATCAGTCTGACCTGCGGGTTCCCGCTCTTGTTTGTGCCGTCGCGGCCGGTGAATCCGAACGTGGCGGCGTTCTCGGGGGTGTCCGGCACGTCCAATGCGGTGCCGTCCCAGGCGACCAGTCGTAGGCCGAAGGCGAACGCTCCGGGAGTCGAGGGTGCTGCCAGGGCGCCGCACCGGCGTTCGAAGAGCGCCTGGAACGGCTTGTCGCCCAGGCGCTGGCGGGCTCTGGTGAGGGCCGAACTGGTGGGCAGGCGCTGGACGAGGCCGCCCGGCAGGTTCCGCAGTTTCTCGGTCAAGGTCCGCAGGACCACCCGGTACCCCGGTGGCCCGGCACTGTCGGAGCTGCTGAACAGGCACAGAGCCAGGACGAAGTAGACCACCGCGCGGGCTGGCAGAAGCCTGCGACGGCGCTCAGCTCTTCCGGTCAACTCCAAGACCTCGTCGATGACTTCGGGGGCGATCTCCTCAGTGAGTACGCCGAGCCGGATCCGGTCGCCGAACTGCGGCTCCAACCGCCTTCGGGGACTTCGACGGGACACCGGATGGGTCGTCGACGTGACGTTTGAGGCAGCAGTGATGGCAGACTGAGCACCCAACGGGGCTCCCTTGCAGACAGTCGGATCTTGGTCGATCTTCTGTCCTACCGGGAGCCCCGTTGCCCGGTCCCGAGATCATCTGGCGCATCATCAGATCGGGGTGAATCTCCCCCCTGCACCCCAGAGGGCTACTCACCCAAAACCACCATCAGCATGCGCTCCACCTGCACCGATGCACTAAATCACCGGCATTGGTCTGACCTGGGACGATGGGATTTGTCTAGGAACCTGGTCGTCGTCAAGAAAGCCGCACTCCTCGGGTGAAGAAGCGTAACGGGACGTATCCGCGTGTTCGTGTCGAGGGTGACGGTCGCGGGGTGATCTCGCACTCCGGTGCCGTGCTGCTGATCGAGACCGCCCGGAAGGCAGGGCTGGACGCGGCAGTGTCCGCGGCTCTGGCGCCGTGGCGCAAAGCGCGGGCGGTCCATGATCCGGGCAAGGTCCTGATGGATGTGGCGCTCGCCGTGGTCCTGGGCGGGGACTGCCTGGCCGACGTCGGCATGGTGCGGGCCGAGCCCACGGTGTTCGGGCCGGTGGCCTCCGACCCGACCATCTCCCGCCTGATCGACACGTTGTCCGCGGCCGGGGCCAAGCTAACGAACCCTCACGTAGGGTCGGGGGCTGGCGCGGTTGCGGAGTACGTCCGCTCCGTTTCCAGCCCCCGCCGCATCGAACCGTGCGTGCGGTTCTCCCGCACACGGCTCACCGACGCCGTTCACCGTCGGCATTCGGCCTGCCCCGCCAGTCCCGAAAGGGTCTGGGTGCAACAACGGTTCCATGCAGGGCGACCAGCCCCAATGAGTCGGAGTCCGCGTAAGCGACCACCGACCAGCCGAACTTCCGGCTGCGCCGGTGCTTCTTGGCGAGGAACCCGCCGATCCGCATCCGCGCGTACGAGCTGATCTGGTCAAAGCGATGGGCCGAGTTCCCGAACCGGAAATACGCGGCCCATCCGCGAAGGAACACGTTCACGTCCTCCACGATCACTTTGACCGGCCGCAGCATCCTGCGCCGTTCCGTGAGTTCACGGATCCGGTCACGGGCATGCTGCACTGCCCTGTCCGAGGGCCAGCGAGCGAGGAAGGCGATCGGACGCCGCCCGCTGCGGGGCCGGGACGTGACCCACCGGTGGTGGAAGCCGAGGAAGTCCACTCCCTCGCCACCGACCTGCAGGTGCACGATCCTGGTCTTGGCCGCCTTCGGCTCCAGTCCGAGTTCGGCCAGCATGACCTTCAGCTGCCCAAGGGCGGCTTCGGCCTGCTCGCGGGTAGCGCACATCACCACGGCATCATCGGCATAACGGACCAGAACCCCATGACGACGCGTCCCATGCCCGGTCCAGCCGGTGCAGATAGACGTTCGCCATCAACGGTGAAACCACACCGCCTTGTGGGATTCCGGTCACCGGCCGACGGACCTGCCCGTCCCCCATCACTCCGGCCCGCAGCATCGCGCGCAGGAGTTTGAGGACGGACCGGTCGCAGACGCGTTCCTCGACCGCCTGCATCAACTTCTCATGCGGAATCGCCTCGAAACAGTTGGCGATGTCCGTCTCCACCACCCAGCGCCTGCCTCTCCACGCCTCATCGATCAAGACTTGGAGGGCATCGTGCGCCCCTCGCCTGGGCCGAAACCCGAACGAGCACGGGAGCATATCGGCCTCGACGACCGGCTCGAGCACGATCTTCAGCGCCGCCTGCACGACCCGGTCACGGACGGCAGGAATCGACAGCAGTCTCTGCTCCGCAGTTGTGCCGGGTTTCGGAATGAACACCCGGCGCGCAGGCAACGGCCGCCAGCGGCCTTCCTTGAGTTCCGCGGCCAGCTCGTCAAGGAGCCGGTCGATGCCGTACTCCTCGACCTGCGCGAGAGTGATGGCGTCAATGCCCGGTGCGCCGTTGTTCCGACGCACCATCGCCCACGCGCGCCGCAGGACGTCCCTGCAGTGGACCTTGTCCCCCAGCGCGTGGAACCGCCGTCCGGGATCGGCCTTGGCCGCCCGGTAGAGCGCATGCTGCAAGGCTCGGACCGGATCCAGCTTCAGGGATCCCAACGTGGCGGAACTAGCCGTAGCGGCACTCACCAAGCCCCTCCAGACAACCTGCGCATCGACGAAGCAGCGGCCCTTCCCTGGCCGGCGGTTGTGTTGTCCGCCGGCTCATCGCGGTACTACGGCCGCCTCCGACGCCCACCCGGCTCGCGCCCACTTCCCGGGGTGCACCCGGTTATAGGACGCGCAGCTTGCGGCAGCACCTATCCGCAGGCCACCGGGCCGGGGAGGGCCTCCCCAGTTCCCGCTGTCACCGTCGCAACGTTCCATGCCCCATACGCCGGGGAGTCCTTCACGGCTGCATCTCCAGAATCTTCGCCGCTTCCATGGCCTTCACCCTGATTTCGGGGGCTCGGCACTCCCTGTCCCCGCCCCGAAGGACGGGCCTCTAACGACGCCGCAGGCTTCGCGTGATGCTACGGACCGCTGCTTTGCTCCCCCTTCGAAGGGCTTTCGACACTGGGCTTCGACGCCGGGCGTTTCCCCCCGACGCCGCCAGTCTGCTACCGGGCCTCCTGGCAGCTACCCGGACCGGACTCTCACCGGCAGGCGACAACGAGCTTACGACCAAAGGTCACTTACAACATCAAGACCTCCAGTCTGCTGGGCGCGCAAAAGCGCGAGGCTAATCAAGCCCGCAGGCCCTGGCACGGCCTGGCCGACGTCGAACTCGGCACCGCGGAATGGGTCGACTGGTTCAACAACCAGCAGCTCCATACCGCCATCGGAGACATCCCGCTCCACGAACACGAGACCAACCACTACGCTCACCACCAGCACCAACCGGCGGCTGGAGTCAACGCATAGAGCCTCCACCGATCCCGGAGCGTTTCAGAGAAGAAGACGGATGAATTTTGTCAACTGATCGACTCGGTAGAGGGATGGACGCCAACGCACCAAGCCGTGGAGACGAGTGACCACGAGCAGCTGACCTTCTCAATGCTGGTGTGGTGTCGACCCGAACGAAGTGTGCTTCGGGCACACGCTGCTGGCCCACGCCAGAGACGTCGAGGGCGACGGTCACCTTCAGACGGGTTACCCACTGAACACGGCCGCGACGCGATCCTGCTGGCCTACGACGCCGACCCCAGGGTGCCCGCACAAGACAGTGAGGCACCCTTGCAAATCGCGCAGTACCACAACCACATGCGGCCGTGCGCCTGCTGCAGCGTGCGCTGGGAGCCGGCGCGAGAGCAGCTGCGCAGGCGGAGGACCGTGTGGGAAGGCGCCGACCGTGAAACTACGTGACCATCAAGTCGAGGCCGTAGCCGCCATTGTGCGGCGCCTCGATACCCCGCCGGGTGGCATTCCCGCGGACGGGCTGCGTGGGCAGGTGCACGCCGCCTGCGGGACAGGGAAGACGATTATGGCCGCCGCGGCGGCAAAGCGGCTCGTGCCGAAGGGGCGCATTCTCGTTCTGGTGCCAACGCTGGATCTCCTGGCACAGACGGTGAAGACGTGGCACGACGCCGGGCACAAGGGGCCGGTGGTTGCCGTGTGCTCGCTCCAGGACGACCCGGAGCTGTGGGGCCTGAGGGTGCGTGCCACGACGAATCCGGTGCAGCTGGCGCTGTGGCATGGCGCTGGGCCGGTGACCATCCATGCCACGTATGCGTCGCTGCCGGTGCTGGCGGAGGCGTTCGAGGGCGTCTACGGCCAGCAGTTGACGCCGATGGACCTCGCGGTGGTCGATGAGGCCCACCGGACTTCGGGGTCGATGGGCAAGGCGTGGGCGGACATCCACGACCAGGCGAAGATCCCGGCGTACCGGCGGCTGTATTTGACGGCGACGCCGCGGATCTGGCAGGAGCGGCCCCCGCACTGGGCCCGTGAGCGCCTTCGAGCGGGGCATTGCAGCCCTGGCGCAGTACAAAGCCCGAACGGGCTCCGTGACCGTCCCACGGGGCCACGTAGAACAACTGGAGGACGGCAGCGAGGTCAAGCTCGGGGTGTTCCTGAGCAACAGCAAGACCAGGCGGGCCAAGCTCACCACAGACAAACTCGCCGCGCTCGCCGACCTCGGACTCGACTGGGCAGCGGCGTGAGTGTCGTTGTCGGACGATCGCCGACTTCGCCCGCTGCCGTCGAAACGTGATGCCGCTGGGCCGGCAGGCATCTTGCTGGCCCAGCGGTGAGAGGAGAGCTGCCGGGTTCGCGATTCGCCGTAGCGGCGCTCGACGGTGCCCTGGCCCTTGTGGCGCCGCAGTACCTCGGCGGCGTCGGCCTGCTCGGGGGTGAGGGTGGTCAGCAACGCGTACCAGCCATCGACGGCGGCTTCGACCTGGAGGACGTCCTGGTCGAAGTGCCAGTCGAGGGTGGGCCGTCCGGTGGCGTCGGTGGTGATGGAGGTATGCAGGCAGCCAGTGACGCGGCGGGTTTCAGCGATCACGCCGATGCGGGCGGCAATCTTCTCGGCAGCGTTGTAGTAGCGGCCGCCGGCCCCGCGCTGCAGCTTGTCGAACTCTTCCTGGGCAGCGCAGGGCGCCTGCGACGTTGGGGTCGGATTCGGCCAGGACCGCCCCGGCCAGCAGCTCGGCGGGAACCGGCACACTCCCCGGCCGGGCCAGGACGGCCTGCTGCCTGCGCGCGGCGCTGGTTGAGTTGAGCCCTTGCATGAGTTCGACGATGCGCAGGACGTCCGGCCAACCGGTGGGCGCCGACGCATCGACAGCGGCGGTTTTGACGCTGCGGAGTGCTTCCAACTTGGCGTTAACCTGCTTGAGTTCATGGACTCGTGCGGCGAGATCAGCGGCGCCGATCTGGTCGAGTTGCTGGTCGAGATGGAGGCGCGCATTGTGCTGAAGCTGGTCGCGCTCGGCGCGGAGATTGCGGATCGTGTCCATTCACGGGTGATGCTGACCTGCGGCGGGGCCCGGTGATCTCGGCGATCTGACGACCTTGTAGGTTCCTGGTCGTCTCGCAGGGGCCGTCGTACGAGGAGCTTGCCGCGCTGGTCGCTGTGCAGGCCCGCGTGATCGATGAGCTGCGGGCCGAGGTTGCTGAGCTGCGGGCCGAGAACGCCGAGTTGAAGCGTCGGTTGGGGATGGGCTCCACCAACAGCAGCAAGCCACCCTCGTGGGACGGGCTGGAGAAGAAGGCGACACGGTCGCAGCGTGAGCGGTCGAAGGAGCGCAGGCCGGGGGGACAGCCGGGGCGGGCGGGTCGCTCGTTGCAGCCGGTGGCGGCGCCCGACCTGCGCCGTCGGCATCGCGAACAACATCGGCACCGTACTCACCGGCGGCCTCGCCCCCATGCTCTGCTCCGCACTCTCCTCTGGTTCGACCACAGCATCACCGGGGTCGTCGCGTTCATCGCCGTGATGAGTGCCCTGACCATCCTCACCGTCGGGCTGGCCCGCGAGACCCGGCACACCTCCCGCCCGGACACGGCACCGAGGCGCCCGCGCGACCTCCAGAAAGCACACTGACCACCGGCGCCACGGCTCGGCAGCGGAGCGCCGCGGGGCTGTCAGCGGTCCGGCCGGCGCTCGGCGAGCGCTGTAGTCATGCGTTCGAGCAGCAGCCGGCGCTCATGCCGGGTGGGCGCGAGTTCGGCGGCGCGCTCGAGTTGTTCGGCCGCCTCGGCGTTCCGGCCGAGGCGGAGCAGGAGGTCGCCCCGGACCGCGCCGAGCAGGTGGTAGCGGGCCATCCGCCGGTCGTCCAGGAGCGAGTCGACCACCGCCAGCGCGGTCTCTGGTCCGTCGCTGTGGAGGAGGGCCACCGCCCGGTTCAGCTCGACCACAGGGGACGGCGCCAGTTGGGCGAGGGCGTCGTAGAGCGCGACGATGCCGGCCCAGTCGGTGTCGGCGAAGGTGACCGCCCGGGCGTGGTATCCGGCGATGGCGGCCTGGAGCGTGTAGGGACCGAGCGGGCGGCCCAGATCGATCGCCCTGTCGAGCATGGCGAGACCGTGGGTGACGAGTGTCCGGTCCCAGCGCCGCCGGTCCTGGTGTTCGAGCAGCACCGGCGCGCCGTCCGCGTCGGTACGGGTGGGGAACCGCGAGGCCTGCAACTCCATGAGCGCGACCAGCCCGAAGACCTCGGGTTCGCGCGGCAGCAGTCCGGCGAGTACGCGTCCAAGCCGCATCGCCTCCCGCGCCAGGTCCCGTCGTACCCACTGGTCGCCGGAGGTGGCCGCGTACCCCTCGTTGAAGACGAGGTAGATGACTTCGAGCACCGCGCCGACCCGGGCCGGCAACTCCTCGGCCGGCGGGGGCTCGAAGGGAACGCGCGCTTCCGACAGCGTGCGCTTCGCCCGGGAGACGCGCTGACCGAGCGTCGCGGAGGGCACGAGGAAGGCCCGGGCGATCTCGTCGGTGGTGAGCCCGGCGACCAGGCGCAGGGTGAGTGCCACCCGCGACTCGGGGGCGAGTACGGGATGGCAGGCGATGAAGACGAGGGTGAGCAGGTCGTCGGGGATCCGGTCGAGTGCCTGCTCGGCAGTGTCGGGGGCCCGGTCGTCCAGGTCGGCGGCCATGAGGGCCGCCTTGCGCCGGCCGGTCGCCTCCCGTCGGGCACGGTCGATCGCCTTGTGCCGGGCGGTGGACATGAGCCACGCGCCCGGCCGCGGCGGGACGCCGTCGGAGGGCCACTGTTCGAGGGCGGCCACGAACGCCTCGGAGGCGAGGTCCTCGGCCACCGCGACATCCCCGATCTGCCGGGCGAGCGTGGCGATGATCCGCGGCGACTCGATCCGCCACAGCGCCTCGATCGACCGGCGGACGTCCATGATCAGCCCTCGCCGCCCCGCTCCTGGAGCTGCCGGCTCTTTTCGAGAGTCGCGGGGTCGACGGTCTCGGCGAAGTCCGCCATGTCGTAGAACGGCCGGATCTCAAGCGTCTGCGTCGCACCGTACTGCGGGTCGAAGGGGCACCGCTTCGCCCATTCCACGGCCTCCGCGAGCGAGCTGACCTCCCAGATCCAGTAACCGGCGATGATCTCCTTCGACTCCGTGAACGGCCCGTCGACCACCGAGGTGCCGCCCGCTGTGAAGACCACCTGGGCCCCGGCCCCGCTGGGTTTCAGCCCCTCTCCGCCGAGCAGGATGCCGGCGTTGACGAGCTGTTCGTTGTAGGCCTGCATCTTCTCGAACATCTCCTGTGACGGCCGGCCCTTGCCTTCGTCGGCGCCGGTCCCCTTCGTCGTCACCATGACACGCACGATGTGGTTCCCTCCCCTGTCGGTCAGTGCACGCCGCAGGTCCGGCGCAGGACGTCGGCGATGAGGTCGTAGTCGACCTCGTCGTCCTCTCGGATCTCGACGGCCTTCCGGTCACCGTTGCCGAGCGGCCGAAGCAGCCCTGGCACGGCGTCGACGCCGGCCGCGTCGAACACCATAAACGAGACCTTGTCCTTCGCGACGTGGATCGCCGCCGCATGACCGCCGTCGCGAAGGAAGTGGGGCTTACCGTACTGGAAGGCCTCCTCGACGCCGGGGATCGTGCGGTGCGCCAGCTGCCGCAGCCTCGTGCACACCTGCTTCTGCCAGGGCTTCGCCTTCTCGATGTAGTCCGTCACGTCGTCGTTCACGCTGTCCTCCTGAGTGGGTGGGGGTTCGGTCGCCGGTGCCGTCGCGTCCGTCACCGCGTGGTCGAGCGGTAGGTGAGCACCACCAGGCCGGAGCCGAAGGTCACCGCGTCCGCCAGTTCGACCGGGCAGGTGCTCGTCGGCCGGAAGAGCGGCCGGCCGCCGCCCTTGATCACCGGGTAGAGCCAGATGCGGTACTCGTCGAGCAGTCCGGCCGCGGCGAGATCGTCGGTGAGCCGGCCGCTTCCCCAGACAAGGATGTCGGCGCCGTCCTGCTGCTTGAGCCTGCCGACCGTGCCGACCAGCTCGCCCCCGGGGATCACCGTCGCCGGTCCCCACGCGGCGGTGTCGACCGACTCGGAGGCGACGACGTACTTGGGAATCGCGTTGACGTGGTCGGCGTACGGATTGCCGCCCATGTTCGGCCACGCCTGAGCCATGCCCTCGTAGGTGACGCGGCCCAGGAGCAGCGTGTCGGCGCCGAGGGTCAGCTCGAAGGCGTGCTTCTGCGCCGCCTCGTCGTTGTACTGGAGCGACCACTCATGCGGGTCGTCGATGTAGCCGTCGAGCGTCGTGTAGGTGGAAGCGATGATCCTGCGCATAGGAGTCCTCCCTGATGAAGTGATCGGGCCCGGTGGCCCTGCCGCCAGGTCTTCGAACGGGAGGCCGCGTTTTCGACATCGGCGGGAGACAACGTCGCGGACGAGCCCCAGCCGGCGGACGTTTTCCATGCATTGATGGACGTGTAAGGGTTTTGCGCCCTCTGCCATCGGGCGACGGGCTCGACTGGTACGGGTTCCGGCGCGACGACGTCGGCAGACAGACATGGGCCGCTTGAGCACTGCGAACCGGGCCACACGGAGAAAGTCCGAGCTGGACGGACGCCTATCCGTGCTGGCTGCCGTGTGCGAGGAGCTGGCGCACCGGGAGGCCGTGCCGTACGCGCTGGACCAGGCCGTCGCCGGGCAGCGCGGCCAGGAACATGCTCTCCACCGCCCGGTTCAGGCCCTCCACAGTGCCCTTGAGGTGAGGGGTGTAGGCGGGCAGGTCCTCCACCGTCACATCCAAGAGATCGAACGCGGCCGTCACCGTCCTGGACAGGAAGTCCTTGCCGCGGTCCACCCGCACCTTCTCCGGCAGACCGCCGAACGCGCCGTAGGGAGCCTCCCGCAGCACCGCGGAACGCAGCGCGGCCAGCACCGACTCCCGCGACGGATGCACCGGCGTGACGGCCACACCCGTGATCGCTTTCGTCGCACAGTCAATGAGCCTTTTCCAACATGACTGGGAGTCGCTGGGGTTGGCGTGGCGGAACGACGAAGCTCCTGGTAGATGGGTTGTCGACCAAGATCAACCTTCGCTGCCAGGAGCTTCGCGTGCTTGTCTACCCCTCCGGACTGGACCTGTCCACTTCCGCACTGCGGCTGCTGCGGCGGGAGCTGACCGCTCGGTGGCGACGGATCGGTACCCGCTGGCGTCGACTCACGTGCGGACGACAGGCGTTGATGGCCCCGGCCCACCTGCGCTGCGGTCACACCTTCGCCCAACTCGCGGTCGGGTTCGGCGTCGGTCTGGCCACCGCCCACCGCTACGTCACCGAGGCCGTGGACGTCCTGGCCGTCCTCGCCCCTACCCTCCAGCAGGCCATGGAGGTTGCCGCAGGCAAGGCATTCGTGATCCTGGACGGAACCCTGCTGCCCATCGACCGCATCGCGGCGGACCGTCCCTTCTACTCCGGCAAGCACCGCAAACACGGCATGAATGTCCAAGTCCTCACCGACCCGTTCGGGAAGCTCATCTGGGTTTCGCCGGCCCTGGCAGGCGCGGTCCACGACATCAGGGCAGCCCGCTCCCACGGTCTGCTCGACGCCCTCAACAACGCCGACATCCGGTGCTGGGCTGACAAGGCGTACCAGGGCTCCGGCCCTGCCGTCCGCGTCCCCTTCCGCGGCCGCTGGAACAAGCTCTCCGTCGGGAAGAAGGCCGTCAACCGCGCCCACGCGAAGATCCGCGCACTCGGCGAACAGGCCATGGCCACCCTCAAGTCCTGGCGCCTGCTGCGGAAGCTCCGCTGCAGCACCACCCGCATCACCGACCTCGTCAAGGCCGTCATCACCCTGGAGCTGACCGCCTCAACCTGAGGCGGAAGCCTCACTGCCTCCTATACTCCTGGCGTGTTTGATACGTCGAACCTCCTCCACGTTTCGTCCGTGCTCAATCGGCAGTCGATCGCGCAGCACGGCCTGGATTGGACCCGGATGGGCGCCGCACCGGGAATCGCCGGCAGTCGCCGCCCTGAGGTGGAGGGGATCTTCGTCTGTCGAGGCGAGGAGGAAGCAGAGTTCCTCCTTCAGATCAACAACACCGGTGGGCCGGTTGATCTCTGGTCCGTGGACGACATCGATGAGGGATTGCTCCTCGACAACGGCAACGGATTCGTCTACCTGCCCGGCCGCATACCAGCCGCGCGAGTCCGCCTCGTGCGATCAGACGTTCCTCCGCAGCTTGGTTTTTGACTTCGCGCGGCGCTACGGCTGGGGGCAGGCCCCTGCGGAATCTGGCTGCGAGCTCGGCGAAGACGTGCTTGCAGCGCAGGTGGGCCAAGGTCGTCAGCGCCTGACGCCTGCAGGTCAGCCGCCGCCGGGTGCCGATCTGTCGTGGCCGAGCGGTCAGCTCCCGCCACAGCAGCCGCGGTGCTGAAGTGGACAGATGTAGCCCGGATGGGTGGGCAATGACTCGGGGGCTCGGCGGAGAAGGTTGCTGTTAGCCGACACCCCATCTACTTGGGGCTTCGTCGTCCCCTCACCGCAACCCCTCGACCTCACAGCCAGGTTGGAAGGGGCTCAATGGTCTGGTCGGTGCCGTCGTCGCGCCAGGTGCAGAAGTAGTACTTCACCGCGCCGGGTGGCGGAAAGTCGTGCGGAAGCAGGTCCCACTGGCAGCCGGTCCGGCCCTGGTAGAGCAGCGCGTTGACGATCTCCCGCATCTCGTACCGGCCCTGATGGCCGCTGACCGAGGGATGCGCGGCCTTCCACGCGGCGATCATTCGACCAGCGCCCACTGCTCGTCGCTCACGTCGGTCTTGTAGGGCTTGCGCTCGCTCACGGTGCCCAGCCCAACATGCCCATGGCCGCCGACCGGCCGGGACGCCGCACCGCCACACATTCAGGCGACGACAAAACTCCTATGCACTCACATACCGCCCTCTCACGTCCAAGACAGTGGCCCTACGCCCCTAAACCGCCACCCACCAGCATCAACACACCCAGGCCCACTGTCACTCACCCCACTGTCCCGAAACCGAGAGATCGCAGGCTGGTGTTCCTCGAGCACGGCACTCGGCGGCTGCACATCACGGGCGTCACAGCTCACCCCACCCGGGAGTTGGCGGTGCAACAGGCCCGGAACCTTGCCGCCGACCTCGGCTTGCGCATGGAGTCCCTGCGCTTCCTGCTACGTGACCGCGACGGCAAGTACGGGCAGTGCTTCGACGCCGTCTTCGAGGCCGAGGAGATGCAGATCCCCAAGAGTGCACCGCAGGCCCCTCGGATGAACGCCCACTGCGAGCGGGTGATCGGCACAATCCGGCGCGAGGTCCTCGACCATGTCCTCATCGTGAACGAGGCTCACGCCCGGCAGGTCCTGGCCACCTACCAGTGGCACTACAACGAGCACCGCCCCATCGGGCCCGCAACCAACTACCTCCGGGCGCCGACCAGCAGCCCATCGCCATACACGAGCTCGAAGGCCGCCGACTCCTGCGGACCCGCGTCCTCGGCGGCGTCATCAACGAGTACCGCTATACGGCTTGACCTGCAGCGACGACTTTCCGAGCCCCACAGGGCGTTCGCCTGGGTGGACGACGAGGTGACGCGGCGGGACCTGGACTGGGTCCGCGGCCACCACAGCGGGCCCGCGTATCCGCGCTGGATCCACCCGGGCATCGGACCGACGGGGGAGGACTTCGAGGCGCTCGCCGTGTGGGCCCACGGCCGCGGCGGCGCCACGCCCGGTGGCAAGCGGTAAGGGCTGGGGGGACGCTATGGCTGTGGACCGGAACGGCGAAGGCCAGACATCGCCGCACGCAGACGCCGTGCTACTTCAGCATATGATGGCCGCGCTCAGCGCCGGGGTGTACATCCTGGACGACAAGTCGCACATCATCTGGGTCAATCCGCGCGCCGAGACCCTGCTCGTGCGGTCCGCCGCCGACATGATCGGCCACGACAGCCATGATCTGCTGCATCGCGGACCCGGCGGCGGCGCCTCCCCGCGCCACGCCTGCCGTCTGCTCGGCGCCTTCCTCAGCGGCACCACCGCGCACTCGGACGAGTGGTTCGAACGAGGCGACGGCGCCGTCATCCACGTGGCCTGTCTGGGCGTGCCCTACCGGACGCAGGACGGCACGAACGGCGGAGCCGTGATCTTCTACGAGCACCCGCCGCGCGCAGTTCCGGCCGCCGAGTCCTCCGACGCTGCGGCAGAGCTGTCGGACGTCATCGGCCGTCTCACGCTGGTCGCGGAGATCACCACCGTGCTCACCTCGACCCTGGACTCGCACGAGACGCTGCGCCGACTGGTCCGGCTGCTCGTCCCCCAGCTGGGTGACTGGGCTGTGGTGGACCTCCTGGGCAAGAGCGGGGAGGTGCAGCGCGTGGCCGTCGTCCACCATCACCACGGCGCATCTGTGAACGCGGAGGAGTTCGAGGGCCCCATGCCGCCGGTCTCGGAGACCGAGAACATGCCGCTCGCGCGGGTGCTGCGCGGCGTCCTCCCGGTGATCGTGAGCCCTGCGGACTACGAGGGTTCCCTCGATACCGGCATCGCGGTCCAGCAGCGCGATCTCATCCGGGCGACCGGTATCCGCTCCGCTGTCATCGCGCCGCTGCACGGTCTGGGCGGGGTGGTGCTGGGCGCGCTGACCGTCGGCCGCGCCGAGCAGCCGCAGCCGTACGGCCCGGCCGAGCTCACCCTGGTGGACGACATCGCCCGCCGGGCCGGACTGGCGGTGGACAACGCCCGCTTGTACGAACAGCAGCGGCGAGCCCAGGGACGGTTGGAGTTCCTCTATGAGGCCGGGATGCGGATCGGCACCACGCTGGACGTGCGGCGCACGGCCGAGGAACTGACGCAGGTGGTCGTCCCGCGGTTCGCCGACATTGCCACCGTCGAGCTGCTCGATCCGGTGCCGCGGGGAGACGAGCCGACCGGAAAACGCACCCAACTGCGCCGTACCGCGGTCAGCTCTGGGCTCACCGGTCAGCCCCTCTACCCGGCCGGCGAGCTGATCAGTTTCGCGCCGTCCACACCGCATGCATCCGCCGTGGAGCACGGGCACGCGGTACTCGAGAGGGACCTCGAGGCCGCCCACGGCTGGCGGGCGTGGGATCCCCAGCAGGCCGAGAAGATCCTGGCATGCGGCCTCCACTCGCTGATCGCGGTGCCGCTGCAGGCCCGGGGTGTCATGCTGGGGCTGGCCACCTTCTGGCGGGCGCGGAAGGAGCCTTTCGCAGAGGAGGACCTGTCCCTGGTCGAGGAGCTGGCCGCCCGGGCGGCGGTGTGTATCGACAACGCCCGTCGCTACACCCGCGAGCACGCCATGGCCGTCACCCTGCAACGCCGTTTGCTCCCCCTGGGCCTGCCGGAGCAGGATGCCCTGGAAGTGGCCTACCGGTACCTGCCCGCGCAGGCTGGAGTGGGCGGGGACTGGTTCGACGTCATCCCCCTGCCAGGAACTCGTGTCGCCCTGGTCGTGGGCGACGTGGTCGGACACGGCCTGCACGCCGCCGCCACCATGGGTCGGCTGCGCACCGCGGTGCACAACTTCTCCGCCCTGGACCTGCCCCCCGACGAACTCCTCGCCCACCTCGATGATCTGGTCACCCGGGTCGATCAGGAGCAGACCGGCACGGACGAGGGGGCGGGGACGGGCGTCACCGGAGCCACCTGCCTGTACGCGATCTACGATCCCGTCTGCGGCCGCTGCAGCATGGCCCGGGCCGGTCACCCGGGGCCCGCACTTGTCCGCCCCGACGGCACCGTCTCCTTGCCTGACATCCCCGGTTCCCCGCCCCTGGGTCTCTGCGGCAGCCTGCCCATCGAGGTCACTGAGCTGCAGCTTGCCCAGGGCTCCCACCTGGTGCTGTTCACCGACGGACTCGTCGAGGACCGCCACCGCGACTTCGATGCCGGCCTCATGCTGCTCCTTGACACGCTGAGCGGCCCCGCTACCCAGACTCCGGAGGAGACCTGCCAGACCGTCTTCAACACCATGGTCCCCGACCGCCCTCGCGACGACGTCGCGCTCCTGGTGGCCCGCACCCGCATGCTGGACCCAGCTCAGGTCGCTGACTGGGACGTCCCCTCCGACCCAGCCGCCGTTGCACCAGTGCGCGGCGAATGCGGCCGGCAGCTACAAGTGTGGGGCCTGGAAGACATTCAGTTCACCGCCGAGCTCATCCTCAGCGAACTGATCACCAATGCCATCCGATACGGAACTCAGCCCATCCACGTGCGGCTCCTACGCGACCGCAACCTGATCTGCGAGGTCTCCGACGGCTCCAGCACCTCCCCCCACCTACGCCGGGCCGAAACCACCGACGAAGGCGGACGCGGGCTCTTCCTGGTCGCCCAATTCGCCCAGGGCTGGGGCACCCGCTACACCCCGAACGGCAAGATCATCTGGACCGAACAGCCCCTACACGCTGGGGCAGCAGAACCCATCGAGCAGCCCAGCGACATCCTCCTCGACCAATGGAGCGACGAAGGGGACTGTAAATCGTTCGGCTCTGGCCCGTAGTCGGTGGTGACGCCGAGTAGCCGTCAAGGCAGAAGGATGCGGTGGCGGAGGAGGTCGAATCCGGCGCGTCCGTGCATCTGCCTCATGATCCTCTTGGTGCGGGTGTTGACGCCTTCGGTGCGGCCATTGTGGTAGGGCAAGACGAGGCCGGCGTTCACGGCGGACCGGTCGATTTCGAGACCGTTGGTGAAGCTGCGCAGGTGCGGCACGTCGGTGGCCCGGGCGGTCGTGATCCACTCGGTGAGTTTCACGTCGTTGCCCTCGGCCGGTTTCAGCAGGGCGGCGAAGCCGCGTACGAGATCGGCGAGTGCGGTCATCTCTGGGCAGGCCGCGGCGATCTTCTCCAGCAGGGTCGTTTGCTTCGGGCGCAGATTTTCGGGGTCGGTGAGCAGGAGGCGGCTGGCGTGACGTGGGGTGGTGACGGGGCGGTCGCCTTCGGCGCGGCCCTGGTTGAGGTAGCGGACCAGCAGGTTGGCGCTGCCGGTGTAGCCCAACTCCCGGATCTCTTCGAGGAGGTGAGTGACCGGGACGGCGGGATCCTCGGCACGGCGCCGACGCAGGTGCTCGCGGTAGGGGTCGACGAGGGTGCGCCGGTAGGCGGGGGCGATGCGCAGGGCCTGGGGTTCGGCCATGCGGGCGTAGCGTTTGACCGTGTTCAGGGCCAGGCCGAGGCGGCGGGAGCAGTCGAGCAGGCCAACGCTCTGGCCGATCAGATCGTGGACCTTGTTCCAGCGTTCGCGGGTGGTCTGCTCGCGTACTCCGCCGGGGCGGGGCGGGTTGATGGTGGCCCAGCAACCGGCGTGCGCGCGGACCTCGAGCTGGACTTTGTCGCAGAGATTTCGCCAGAGGTGCCATCGGTCGCTGACCTGCACCGCGTCGGGCAAGGCACGGCGGACGGCCTCGGCATAGGTGGCCGAGCCGTCCCGGCACACGACCTGGACACCAGGATGTTCGCGCAGCCAGGACTCCAAGTCGGTGCCTCGCGGTCGGGCAGGACCGCGACGCGTCGGCCGGTCTCGGCATCCGTGATGATCGTGGCGTAGCGGTGGCGGCGGCGCAGGGCGAAATCGTCCACGCCGATCACCCGCGGGATGGCCTGCTGCGGCAGCGGCAGGCGCCGCAGATGGCGCAGCGCGGCACTCCGGGAAACGGGCACGGCCAGCAGGCCGGCCAGGGGTGCGACCGCCCGGCTGCATCACTCCCGCGCCACCTGGGATATCTGCCCGACAAGACCCACCGTGCGGCGCTGATGGCGCTCCAGCAGTCCGGGCATCTGCTCGCGGAAGGTCTGCCGGCGCAGCCCAGGGCCGGGCAGGCCAGCCGCCGTACGCGCAGGTGGACGATGACCTGGCGGCCGTCGACCGGCACGTCCCTCACCGTTCGGCGGTGATAACCGTGCACCTTCGCCCTCGGCGTCCCGCACACCGGACACGGCACCGCCACGTCCCGGGTCCGGGCCGAGACCACCACCGCGTCGCCGCCGTCCGCCACGTCCTCGACGACCAGCGCCGAAAGCCCCGAAAACACCGTCCTCATAAGGGAGTTGATATCCACCACAAGATCATGATCGAGGGTGGCTACTCGGCGTCGCCACCGACTACGGGGCAGAGCCTGATTCATCACTCCCCCGCGTCAGGTGTGACGGTTTGTTCGGCCCAGATGGTCTTGCCGGTGGGGGTGTGGCGGGTGCCCCAGCGGTCGGCGAGTTGGGCGACGAGGAGGAGGCCGCGTCCGCCTTCGTCGTAGACGCGGGCGCGGCGCATGTGGGGGCTGGTGCTGCTGGTGTCGGAGACTTCGCAGATGAGGGTGGTGTTGTGGTGGATCATGCGGAGCTGGACGGGGGGTTTGCCGTAGCGGATGGCGTTGGTGACGAGTTCGCTGACGATGAGTTCGGTGATGAAGGCGGTGTGGGTCAGTCCCCACGTGGTGAGCTGGGCGGTGGCATTTTGGCGGGCGTGGGCGACGGCGGCGGGGTGGGGTTGCAGGTCCCAGGTGGCGACGCGGTCGGCGCTGAGGGCGCGGGTGCGGGCGATGAGCAGGACGATGTCGTCGTCGGGTCGGTGGGTGAGGGTGGCGGTGAGGACGTGGTCGCAGACGGTGTCGAGGGTGTGGGTGGGGCGGACGAGGGCGGCGAACATGTTGTCGAGGGCTTCGTCGATGTCGTGGTCCCGGGGTTCGAGGAGGCCGTCGGTGTAGAGGGCGAGCAGGCTGCCTTCGGGTAGTTCGGTCTCGGTGGCCTCGAACGGCAGGCCGCCCAGGCCGAGCGGGGGGCCGGCGGGGACGTCGAGGAGGTAGGCGGCGGCGTCGGGAGTGACCACGGCGGGCGGGGGGTGGCCGGCCCGGGCGAGGGTGCAGCGGCGGGTGACGGGGTCGTAGACGGCGTAGAGGCAGGTGACGCCGATGCCGCCGGCGCCTTCGGGGGCGCCTTCGGGGGTGGCTTCGTCGGCGGAGAGGCGGATGACGAGGTCGTCGAGGTGGGTGAGCAGTTCGTCGGGCGGCAGGTCGACGTCGGCCAAGGTGCTTACCGCGGTGCGCAGCCGGCCCATGGTGGCCGAGGCGCGGATGCCGTGGCCGACGACGTCGCCGACGACGAGGGCGACGCGTGCGCCTGACAGCGGGATCACGTCGAACCAGTCGCCGCTGACGCCGGCCAGGGGGTCGGCGGGCAGGTAGCGGGAGGCGATCTCGAGGGCGGCCTGCTCGGGCAGGGTGCGCGGGAGCAGGCTGCGCTGCAGGGTCATGGCGGTGGTGCGTTCGCGGGTGTGGCGCCGGGCGTGGTGGATGCTCAGGGCGGCCCGGGCGGTGAGTTCCTCGGCCAGCTGCAGGTCGAGGGGGGTGAAGGGGGCTCGGTTGTGGTGGCGGCTGAAGAGGGCGGCGCCCAGGGTGGTGTCTCGGGCGCGCAGCGGCACCACCATGAGCGAGTGTGTGCCCCATTCGCTCATCCGGGCCGCTCCCGGGTCCTCGCCCGCCCACCGGGCAAGGGTGGGGCCGGTCATCTCGTAGAGGGCCCCGCGGTCCGTTGCCAGGCATTGGGCCACCGGGGACAGCGCCGGGTAGGTGCTGGACTCGCCGGCGGCGAGCGGGGACTCGGGGCTTGTTTCCGGGACCGAGCGCACGGCGGCGCGGCGCATGGTGATTGGCCCGGCCACAGCGGTGGCGCCCACCTCCTCGCCGCGTGCGGGGAGCAGGTCGACGGCGGCGAAGTCCGCGAGGCGGGGGACGGCGGCGTCGGTGAGTTCCTGGGCTGTACGGGCGATGTCCGGGGTGGTGCCGATACGGGCGCCGGCCTCGTTCAGCAGCATCCGCTGCCTCTGCGTGTGCTCCTCGTGTCCCTGGTACGCGGTCAGGCACACGCCCCGCAGCCGGCCCGCTGCGTCGCGCAGCGCGGTCAGCGACACCGGCCGGCCGGATTCCGGGCCGTCGGCGCATCCGGCAGGGGCGGCGGAGAGGAAGGCCTCGGTCCACTGCGGCTCGCCGTCCTGAAGCACCCGGCCCATCCGCGCCTGGATCTCCTCGCCCCCGGGATGCGGCACGATGTCCACCAGGCGCAGCCCGCGCATCTCGGCCTCGGTGAGCGAGAGGGCGCGCTCCATGCCGGTGTTCGCCGCGATGAGCCGCAGATCCGTGCCGAAGACGGCCAGCATGCAGGGTGACTGGGCGAACGCCCACTGCTTCAGCTCCCTCAGCCCGCCCGGCTCCTCCTCCTGCCCCCGCACGCCCGGTGCGCCCGGTGCGCCTTGCGGGTGGTTTTCGGGGTGCGGCGGCGGGCCGGTCACCGGGCAGAGAAGGAGCCACTCGGTGGCCGCGCCGCCGGTGGGGGTGCGGCGGTGGGCGAGCAGGTGCTGTTCGAGGCGGCGGCCGTCCTGGTGGCGCAAGCCCACGGTGCCGTTCCACCGGTCCTTGCCGGCCGTCTGGTGTCCGGCCGCCCGGCGGGCGGCCTCGCCGGTGTCGTCGGCGAGCAGGCGGGTGGCAGGGCGGCCGATGACCTGTGAGGGCTCGTAGCCGAGCAGGCGCCGGGCGCCCTCGCCCCACCCCGTCACGATGCCGTGTTCGTCGACAGTGGCCGTGGCCGTCACGGTGGCGGTGCGGGACGGCTCGAGCGGGGCGTCCGCCTCGCCCGGCCGTTCACCAGGAGGAGTGGAAAAGTGCTCCATCGGCGCTCATCTCGCCTCGCTCGTTCCTCGACCGCTGCTCCCGGGCGAACCTCCGCGGGCCAGGGCCCTACCAACAAGCATGATCCTGCGGGGCAGGAAGCACCAGCACGGTGCCCGGCGAGGCGCCCGGGCCAGGCAGGGGGCGGACCGCCCCCGGTGGGCGGTGCGCTGCGTGAAGGGCCGGGTACCGAGGGTGGTTCCCCAATCAAGGCCGCCGGACCGGCGGTGACAGTCTGCGGAGAGCCGGTCAGAAGCTGTTGTCCTTTCGATCACATCGCACTCAAGATCGAAAGGACAACAGCTTCTGACCGCAAAGCGGCGGCGACGCCCGGCGTCCGGCCCGCGGACTGCGCCAGCACCCCCACCGTCGCCGACGTGCGCGGGTCGACGGGGAGCCGGTCGCGGCCCCCTGGGTCACAGGCCCAGGGCGATGGCCACGCGGGTCAGTTCGGCAGTGTTGGTGATGTTGAGCTTGGCCCGGATACGGCGCAGGTAGGCGTCCACAGTGTGGGTGGAGAGGCCCATGTGGCGGGCGGTCTGGAGGTAGGTGCGGCCAGCGGCGATGTGTCGGAGCGTCTCGCGCTCGCGCGGAGCCAGCGCGGGGGCGGGGGCTTCGATGTGCGGAATGGCGAGGGTGGCGCTCATGATGCTGTCCTCCGGCGAGGGATCTGACCGTTTAGGGTGATTTGCCCTGATTTCTTCAGATTGCTCGCCGGACGTCATGGCCGTGTCCGCCGACTGTCACAGGCGTGCCACAGGGAAAGGCGGAATGGTTTGAATCAGAAGCCGTATCTCTATCGATCATGAGGAAGGTTCTGATCGAACACGGTCCTTGGTCGGGTGATCTCGGCCGGGTGGATGCATGAGTCCAGGGCCCCTTGATGGCTCGGGTTTGCGACCACTCGAGTGCCAGGAGGTCCTGTTGTTCCAGTCTTGGGTGACGGCCCCCGTCTCTTCCAACTCCCGCGTGTCGTCGTGCGATTGCCTCGCGCACAGGTTCGAAGACGCGGCCGATCGCCCGGGGAGGGTACCGGTGTATCCGTCGGACATGACGGACGCGGAGTGGGCAGTGGTGCGGGACGCGACGCCGGTGCCGGCCTGGCTGGGAGGGCCGGGGCGGGCAGCCGCGGAGGGCTACTGCCGCCGTGTGATGCTGGATGCGATCCGGTACGTGACCGACAACGGCATCAAGGGGCGCTCGATGCAAGCCGGCTTCCCTGCCTGGGACCGGGTGTATGCCAGTCTCGCTCCTGCAGGTCCCGCCGACGCCGCACTGGGCGTCCTGTCCCACTTTCGCTTCGAGTTCTACGACTGCCTGTACAGCCGCGCGGACGCGCTCTTCGAGCCCACCGACGCGGTGCTGTGCGCGGACAGGCCGGTGAAAACCCTGGTCGAGCTCTCCTTGACGGTCGAGCACCGGCGCGGGCACGGTGCGCCCCGAAGGCGGCCGACGGGCGGATCGTGCTCGCCGTGGATGTGTCGCACTGGCTGCGCCCCGACGCTCCCACCAGCGGCGACCGGCTCTTCTGCCATGTCTACGGACGCGGCGACCGCAGGTCGGACCAGCTCATGCCCGGCTGGCCCTACTCATTCGTCGCGGCCCTGGAGTCCGGCCGCACCTCCTGGGTCGCTCTCCTGGACGCGGTCCGCCTGGGCCCGGCCGACGACGCGACCACCGTCACTTCCGCCCAACTGCGTGATGTTGTCCAGCGGTTGACGAGCGCAGGCCACTGGAGACCGAGCGATCCGGACATCCTGATCGTGATGAACTCCGGCTACGACCTCGCCTACCTGACCCAGGCTCTCGCCGGCCTGCCCGTCGTGCTGGTCGGCCGCCTGCGCTCGGACCGGGTCATGCTCCGCGACCCCGCCCGGTCGGGTCCCCGGGGCGGGCGCCCTCGCCGGCATGGCGGCGTCCTCACGTTCAAGAAGCCCGACAGCTGGCACGAGCCTGACGTCACGACCGTCGCGGACACCACCCGCTACGGCACGGCCACCACGACAGCCTGGGACCGGATGCACCCCCGGCTCACCCACCGCGGACCCTGGCTGAACCATGCCAAGGAAGAACTCCCCGTCCTGCATGGCACGTTGATCCGTCTGAAGGTCGAACGCCTGCCCAGCGATCGCGACCCGAAACCGGTCTGGCTGTGGTGCCCGGCCACCGCGGCCGCACCGGCGGACGTGGACCGCTGGTGGCAGTCCTCCCTCCGCCGCTTCGACCTGGAGCACACCTTCCGGCTGATGAAACAGACCCTGGGCTGGACCGCCCCGAAGGTCAGGAATCCCGACACGGCCGACCTGTGGACCTGGCTGATCATCGCCGCCCACACCCAGCTCCGCCTCGCCCGGCCCCTCGCCGAGGATCTCCGGCGCCCCTGGGAACGGCCCAGCGAGCCCCGCCGCCTCACCCCCGCCCGGGTCCGCCGGGGGTTTCGCAACGTCCGCGCGACAGCAGCCGCCCGGCAATCGCGCCGAAACCGTCCCGACCAGGTCCCGGACGGCCTCCCGGCTCGAAGAACAAGCAACGGGCCAGGCGCCACGACGTCGGCAAGACCGTGAAACGCGCCGAATCGATCAAAGAACACCAAGCCCAGCGAGGTTAAACGCCAAGCTAAGACCATAACCCGTTCTGGCACAGCGTGAAGAAACAGGAAGCCAAGGAATCCCACACGGAAACCGTGCCGCGTAGCGGCACAGCAACCCGTGGGACGGCCAGAATCCTCGGGCTTCAGCCCAAGGAGTATGTCAAATCGTCGGCCACACGGTGGAACTGGCCGAATCAGCCGACCGCGCCGAGGAGTTGATCCGCGAGACGATCGACCGCAACGGCATCGTGCCCGAGACCGTGCACGCCGGCCGCGGCACATCGATGACGAGCAAGAAGGTCTCCCGGCCGCTGATCGGCCTCAGCGTGACCGGGAGCCACTCAGACCCAGGACCAGCAACGGCAATCCCTGCAGGGAGAGCCACTTCACAACCGGGTCCACTCGTCGCTGAAGGTGTCCTTGCCGATCTCGCAGGAGGCGATGGTGTAGCCGCCCGACGCGGTGGACTGCGAGATGACCCTGCCGTTGACCTTCAACTGGCAGGTGACATGGCCACCCCCCTGAAGCTGCGCGGTGATCGCGTAATGCTGCCGGTTCTCGAGCGGCCTGGTCACGCTCATCGGCACCTTGCCCTGGGCGGGGGACCCGGCCGGGCCGTACCGTACGTCGGCGCCGCTGGTGCCGGTGACGACGTAAGTGACGGTCGGCGGCGCCTCCTTCTGGGGAGCGGACTGCGAGGCAAAGGCCTTGGAGGCGTTGCCGGCGGCCGAGGGTGCGGCGGCCGGGCTCTTGGCAGTACCGCTGCCGGGCCTGCCGCCGGTAGCAGCGGTGATCGCGCCGGCGATGACCAGGATGCCGACGACACCCAGGCAGGCGGCTCCGGCGCAGGTCTTGCCCCTGCTCTTCTTCTTGTGAGGTTCCGGGGCCTGCGGCGGGAACGGCTGCTGCGGCCGGCCGGGCTGCCGGCCCCGAGAAGGCGTGGACATGCGCGGGTACCCCCATGTGGTGGCGTGAGGAAGAGGAACGGGATGAGACGGAATTCGTACGGGAGCATGTCCTGGCAGTGCGTGCACACGTGCCGCAGCGCGGTGGAAACCGGGCATCGCCTGCATCACCGCCAGGCACAGCAACTCCCAGTGGCTGAGCTTCGAGGGGCCGCCCAGGCAGACGCGTGACCCCAGCCCACTCATCGTCTTCACGGACAGTGCGGACGGTGGGCGGCGGTGGTCGGGTGGTCACGAGGGTGTTCAGGACAGTTTCCGCAAACGGATCCTGAACACCCTCTCTTCGCGCCCGCAGGCGTGTGGACAGACTCGTCTAGGTCCAGGCGTCGCGCGGCAGGCGGGAATGTGACGACGGGGCCTAGGAGTACACCCAGGTCTGCGAGTAGGACGAGGACTGCGAGGACGACCAGTTTGACGAGGTCGAGTAGGAGCTGTAGTCCGGCGTATCCACGTACGACGTGGACTGCGAGGACGAGGAGGACGAGGAGTCCGACGAGGACGACGTGACGTCAACATCATTGGCGTAGCCGCTGACGGTCTTGGCCTCCTGCTGGGGCGCTTGCGTGGCCACGGCGCTGGTCTGGGCCGGGGCGGCGAACGCGGCGGTGGGGATCAGCGCGCCTCCCGCGGCCAGGGCGGCGGAAGCGGTGAGGACCGCCAGACGCCGTGTACGAGGTGTGCGGGCCATGGTCAATCTCCTTGGTGAGAAATGAGGGGAAAGGAATGCGCCGAAACGGTCCTGCCGGTTCTCCAGCAGGACGGGCGCGGGACACACGTCCCGTCAACACCGTCCGGACCATCCCGGTGGGCTCACCTGCTCTGCGTGAACCCATGCCTCAATTGACCCCGCCCCGGCGCACCGCGTCATGTCCCTGGAATTCGGGGCTTGACAAACATCCCCGGCCCACCGACCCTCCCCCCCGACGTCCCTGCCCCAGAGCTGCCGGTCATCCTCAACATGCCGGGCAAGATCGCCGACTCACCCTGCGCGTCAGCGCCGTCCCCTCCGTGCACCGCAGGCTCCTCGCCCGCTGCCAGCCGCTCGACGGCAGCCACGGCTCCCCGGCAGTAACGGCCCAGCGCAAGGCCCGCTGCGAGTACGAGAACCGCGTCAGCTCCCTCGCACCGACCGGACCATGATCGTTCTCAGTGCGGCTTTCGGAGCGCGCGGCGTCCAGCGGCTCCTGCACGCCAGCCGCCATGCAGGCGAAGCCGGTGCCCTGCAAACCGGCACACCGCGTCATTCCGAAGGAATGCGAAACTCGAATTCGGGACGGTCCCACGGCACGGCGGGCGGGTTCGCGAGCGCGGTCCCGGTCCGCACTGCACCAACGCGGTGGTAGAAGTCCTCGGCGGGAAGATGCGACACGACCTTGACACGGTCGAGCCCGGCGGCACGGGCCTCGGACTGCATGTGCGCGACGAGCAATCGTCCAATACCCCGTCCTTGCGCTTCGTCGGCGACGAACAGCAGGTCGAGCTCCGGTGGAGCGAGGACGAGCGAGTAGAACCCGATGACCCGGCCTCCATGCTCGTCGGCGCCGACGGCCACAAAGGCGCGGTGGGCTTCGATGTAATCAGGACCGACCCGGTAGCCCGCGACTGCGGCTGCGTACTTACCCTCGTAGGCGCCTGAGCCACGCACGAGCCGCGTGAGCCGTTTGGCATCCCGCGCGACGGCCCTCCGTATCGTGATCGGCTGGCTGATCGGGGAAGTGCGTGAACTCATCGGGAGAGTATTTCGCACCGGAGAGTGCCGTCGTGCGGCGGGTCGGCTGCTCGGGCAGGCGTTCCTGCACCGCTCCCCGGTACCGCTCGCCCAGGCCCCGATCGACCACGTCTGTTCTCGTACCGCTACGACCAGGTGTCGCCTGCGGCATCCGCCCTGGTCAGCAACCTGGTTCGCTGTCGCGGTAAACCGCGTATTTACTGCGGCGGCAGGCTGCACCACCACGGACAAGGACGCGTTTACGGGCGGACGCTGCGGACGTTAAGGTCGTGAACATGTTGAGCCCACTGGCGAGTAGGGACTTGGTCGTCGTCGGCGCCGGCATTGTCGGCGCATCGGTGGCCTATCACGCCGCCCGGGCGGGCGCCACCGTGACGTTGGTCGACGCCGGGCGGCCAGGCGCCGGCGTGACGGCGGACTCGTTCGCCTGGGTCGGAGCGTCCGGCGTGCTCAAAGGTCCGGCCACCGGGCTGCGGGCCACCGCAACGGCGGAGTACCACCGACTCGGGGCCGAGTTGCCGGGACTCCCGGTGACCTGGTCCGGCTCGCTGAGCTGGAACAGGCAGGACAGTGCGCCGGACCCCGGGCCCGGGCAGACGATCGTGGACGCGGCCACCGTGGCGACGCTCGAGCCCGCCCTTCGGCAGCCTCCAGAGTGGGCGGTCTGGGCGCCGGCAGACGGCGCTGTTGACTCGGTGGGCGTGACCGAGTGGCTGGTCGCGGGTGCTCGTACCCATGGAGCTCGGGTACATCTGAACACGCCGGTTACCGCGGTCCGCCGGGATACAGCGGGCCAGATTGCCGGGGTTGAGACGGCAGCAGGACCCCTCTCCGGTGCGACGGTGGTGCTGGCGGCCGGAGTTGCCACGGCCGCGCTCGGCGCGCCGCTCGGCGTGCGCGTCCCGGTCGAACCGTCGCCGTGCCCGCTGTTCCGGCTCCGCGCCCCGGCCGGTCTGGTCCGCACCGTGGTCAACACTGAGGACTTCGATCTTCGGCAGGTCGCCGCGGACCGGCTGATCGCCGCCGCGGACTCACCCGAACGGACCCTTGCCGCCGTCCGGTCCACTTTCCATGGCGCCGGAAGCGTCGAACTGCTCAGCACCCGACTCGGAGTGCGCCCAATGCCGGCCGACGGTGAGCCGATCGTCGGCCCGGTCGCCGAGGTCCCCGGCCTCTACTTGGCAGTGATGCACTCGGCGGTCACGCTCGCCGCGGCCGTGGGCCGCCTGGTCGCGCGGGAGTTGGTCGACGGAATCGTCGAGTCGGCTCTGTCAGGTTGCCGCCCGGATCGCTTCTAACGATCCCGATGTGGTGGGCGTGGCTGGGGGCGGGGTTTCCTCCACCCTGAGTCCCCTACCGCGTCCGAGCGAGCCGGTCCAGGCAGCACTGACCGTGCTCGTCACGGCCCCGGGCCGTGACGAGCCCTTCCGGCTCCAGCTGCCCCGCACCGACCCGCGTGGTGCGATCCTCGTCGACGCCCGCTTGGATGGGGCGTACCACGGTCGACGACACCTACCGGCGCCAGATGAACCGGCAGCTCACCGTCCAGGAGTCACGGCACAAGCTCGCCCGCGACATCTGCCACGGCAAGCGCGCACAGATCATGCAGGCATACAGGACGGGGCAAGAGGACCAACTCGGCGCGCTCGGCCTGGTCCTCAATGCCGCCGTGCTCTGGACAACGCGCTACCTCGACGCCGCAGTCGACCACCTGCGGGCCCTGCCGCCCGAGGAGCGGGAGCATGACGTCCTGGACGAGGACGTGGCCCGGGTCTCCCCGCTGAAGCACGCCAACCTCAACTGCCTGGGCCGCTACAGCTTCGCTGCCCGCCCGCCACGCGAGGGCCTGCGCCCCCTGCGTGACCCGGCGACCGTCCACCTCGACGAGGACGACGAGGGCACCGGCGAATGACGCGGCGTTAGGGCGAGTATCGGGTCGCGATCAATGAGCATCGCAGTTTCCGGGGCGGGTGCCCGCATGGGGTACGGGGCCCGGCGATCCGCGGCCGCGCCGTGTGGACGCGCGTGACCGGAAGCGTTGCCGCAGGCAGGCAGCGGCGGGGGCCCGAGGGCCCCGGCTGCGGTGTGTCAGAGCACGGCGAGCCGGTCCACCAGCAGCTCCACCCTCTGTGCGGCGTCCTCCGGCAGCAGCCGTCCCGCCCGGGTCAGGGTCGCAAGGCCGTGCAGGGACGCCCAGAACACCTCGGTGAACAGCCCCGGGTGGACGCCGTCCCCGGCGACCTCGCCCAGGCTCTCCATCAGCGCGGCGAAGGCGTCCTTCAACGGCTCCGGGGTGTCCTCCTGCGCGTACGCCAGGCCGCCGTCGAGCTGGAACAAGGCGTCGTAGACCGCCGGGTTGCGCTCGGCGAAGTCGAGGTAGGCACGGGCGAGGGCGGCGACCCGCTCGCGCGGGCTGTTCGCGGCGGACGCCGCGGCCCGCACCGCCATGGCCATCTCGGCGGCGCCCTCGAGGGCGACGGCGCCGATGATCTCGCGCTTGCCTCGGAAGTGGCTGTAGAGGACGGGCTGGCTGTATTCGATGCGCTCGGCGAGCCGGCGCGTGGTGACCGCGTCCCAGCCCTGCTGCTCGGCGAGTTCACGGGCCGTCGCCACGATGAGGCGCTCGCGGACCGCCCGGTCGCGTGCCTTGCGTTCCTGTACCGACATAACTCGAATCCTAGCACCGCTAGACAAGTAAGCGGCAGCAGCGCTAGCGTTGCCTACATCAGCTAGCAGCGCTAGATCCCGGGAGGGGCACCATGCTCAGCGCACTCGAGGTCATCACCACCGTGGTCGTCGGCCTGATGGTGGGGGTGGAGTTCTCCGTCGCCTTCGTCATGAACCCGATCTTCAACGCCCTCCCGGAGGACAGTAACCAGCAGGCCCACTCCCACGGGGGCCGGATGCTCGGCGCCGTGATGCCGTTCTGGTACATCGGCTCACTCGTCCTCGTCGCGGTCTGGGCTGTCGCGGGATGGCACCACCCCGGCACCGGCCTCGTCGTCACCGCCGCCGCGCTGCTGATCGTCAGCGTGATCATGTCGATCCTGCTGCTCGTCCCGATCAACAACCGGGGCAAGACGTGGACCCCTGACAACCGGCCCGCCGACTGGAAGAAGCAGATGAACCGCTGGGACCGCTACCACTACGTCCGCGTCGCCGTCATCATCGCCGCCTTCGCCCTGCTCGTCGCCGCCCTCACCTGAGCCCGGGGGCCGACACCACGCCGGTGGCGCACGATCCCCACTCCCCGGGCGGCAGCTGGCCACCGAAATCCCGACATCCGGGAATGCAGCTGCCGCTCAGAGCCCGCAACGGCGATCAGACAGGATTCGCCGGCACCCACCCCGCTCGCACCGCGGTCGCCACCGTGTCGCGTGGCCGTCGCGGCGCAAGCGGGACGGAGAGCTGCCGGATGTCAGCCGCGGAGTGCCGCCATGTTGGTCGCACTGATCCTGGCGAACCGCAGGGACTGCCCCGGATCCGAGCTGCCGCCCGGGGCGTTGTCCTGCTCGTAGTTCGAGTTGTAGTGCCCCTTGGCGCCGACGGACTTGTAGAAGGTCTTGTAGTCGATGTCGCTGCGGGGGTCGCCGAACGGGATGAAGTTGTAGCCGTTGCCGACACCGGGTGCCTCGCCGGTGGCGTCGCCGTCCTTGGCGTGGAACAGCTGGTACCGCTGTGGCTGCTTCGCGACCTGGGCGGCCGGGTCGAAGATGTCCTCGACGCGGTTGCCCTCCCAGTCGTAGCGCCACCGCCACTGGTGCTGGGCGACATGCGCCCAGTACACGTCCAGCTCGATGACGCACAGGGACGGGTCGGTGACGTCGAGATAGTGCTGCATGAGGCGCTTACCCGACTCTCCCCGCACCTGCGTGGGCGGAATCGGCCTACCTGTCACGCGGTCCTCGGTCACGGTGACCATGGGACCGTCCTGCAGGAAGTTGTACGCCGGCGAGTGGTTGTGGGTGTACATGTGGATGCCCGACTGCAGGCTGAGCGTGTTCAGCGCCTCCCATTTCTCGCCGGCGACGGTCCACGGCTCGATGTTGCGGTTGCCCGCGTTCGTCGGGTCGTTGCCGGTGCCCATGTAGGGCATGCCCAGGATCGCCGCGAATTCGAGCTCTGTCTGCAGCCGCTCGTAGTCCTGTGCGGCCATTGCGCCGCCGGGGCTGTTCGGGCCGTTCCACGTGTTCGGTACGAACCCGTGGTTGCCGATCGCCTCCAGACCGTACGCGTCGAGGAAGCCGCGCAGCGTACGCGCGTATGCCAGGTACGCCGCTCGCGACTGCGGTGTGGTGACGCCGCCGGGCGCCGGGTTGGGCACGTCGCCGCCGGGGTTCGCGGCGTTCTGTCCGTAGCCGGCGAACTCGATCTGCTTGAAGCCGCATTTCGCCAGGAACTCGAACAGCTCCACCCAGCCGCCGGGCAGCGGCACGAGCGGGCCGAGGTCGGTGGGGTCCTTCGGGAAGTTCGGGCCACCCAGGCGGCCCATGGTGGGTGGGACGCCGCGCGCCGCGCTCGCCGCGATGCCGACCCGCGTGGGCACGTCGCGCTGGCTGTAGGTGATCGTGCCCAGCTTGCCGCCCGGGATGAGCCGCCCGTTGGCCGCGCTCGCCCGGGCGGGCGTGAACACGGATGCGGGGCCGAGTGGGCTGAACGTCGCGGCCACCGCCGCGCCCGTGCCGACCATGAACCGGCGTCGGTTGAACTTGCTGTTGAAGGCCATTGTGGTCCCTCTTTCGAAGTGGCTGAACCAAACCAGGGCCGGGGCGCCGTGCCGATCGCACGGCGCCCGGCCGCGGGGCCGTGCTAGGGCGCGCTCACCCCTCGTCCGCCGAACTCGACCCAGTTGAGGTTGAACAGGTTGGCGCCGGTCTGACCGCCCGTGACCGACCGGAACACGAGGTAGATCTTGTGCTTGCCGCCCGGGTTGGTGATCGGGAACGTCTGGCTCTGCCACTTCGCCGTGTCACCGGTCGACGTGAGCCTCGCCGTGGTGAGAACCGGCCCGCCGACCGAGTCGAGGTGGACCTCGACTGCGGCCATCGGGCCACCCGCCGGCACCTGCGTCGACGTGCTCGCCACCCGGAACGTCAGCGAGTCGCTGTTCAGCAGGTTGAATGGTCCGTTCAAGGCGATCCAGTCGCCGCTGCCGAGGCCGCCCCTGTGCTGGCTGCCGCCGTCCGGGTCGTTCGTCGTGGCGACGTTGGTACCGGACTCCTCGAGGGCGAACTCGACCTCCTGGCGCTTTTGCCGGATCTCGTTCTGCGCGACCGTCGTCAGCGCCGGAACGCCGCCGGCACCGCCGCGATCGGTGTATGAGGCGCTGATGACGCCGAACACGTTGCCCCCGTGGGACACGTCGTCAGGGTCGGTAGGCAGCACACCCGTGCAGCCGTGGACGGTCTGCTCGGCGTGGCCGTGACTGTCGTGGCCGAGGACGAACGTCACCTCGACCCGGTTGCAGTCGATCGTCTTGTCCTCGGGGTCGGTGACCGTCACCGAGAACGGGATGCTCTCGCCGAAGGAGAACAGGCCGCCCTCGACCGGCGTACTGACGGTCACGGTGGGCGCGGTATTGCCGACCGTGATGGTCGTGTTCGCCGAGGCGGACTTGCCGCTCGAGTCGAACACCGTCAGTCTCGCGGTGTACTGCCCCGGCGTCGTGTAGGTGTACTGCGGGTCGGGGTCGACCGAGTCGACGACTCCGTCACCGTTGAAGTCCCACTCGAACCGGATCGAGTCGCCCGGGTCGGGATCCCGCGAGCCCTCGCTGGAGAACTGCACGGTCAGCGGTGCGGAGCCGTTTGTCGGCGTCGCCGCGAGCTTCGGGATCGGTGCGCGCTGGCCCTTGACGTAGTCCCACCGGTACATGCCGGCGTCGTTGTTGCTGTTGAAGAAGCCGTCGCCGTAGGTGAGCAGGTAGAAGTGACCGTTCTCGTCGAACTGCATGTCCATCGGGTTGTCGCACTCGAACGGGTTGTTCGTCTCCGGGACCCGCTTTGCAGAGAGGCCGCCGCAGTCGAGCAAGTTGTTGATCTTGAACACCCGGCCCTTCGAGTCCAGGCGGATCTCCCGCAGGGTGTCCCGGGTGAACTCGCCGAAGAAGACCGCGTTGTCGTAGTACGGCGGCAGCTTCGTCGAATCCGGGTTGTCCGGGTCGAAGCGGTACTTCGCCGCGCCGTGCGGGCCGACACCGCCGGTGCCGAGCTCGGGGAACAGTCGCGGGCAGGTGGTGGCGCCGGAGCCGTTGTAGTAGGCGAGGCACGGCGTACCGATCGGGTTGTCAGCCCGGTTCTCGGGCGTGAACGAGTACCAGATGTCCGGGTTGGTGATCGGCGGGCCGTACTCGAGGCCGGGCTCCACGGTGGGCCCGCCGGAGAGGTTCCACCTGGAGTCGTTCTGCGGCCCGCGGTCGGGGTTGTCGCACTCGAACGTCTTCGGCGGACTGTCCAGCGGCGTCGAGGTGTTGAAGTCCCAGCGGTAGTACGGCAGGTCCGTCCGGTAACACAGCGGCCAACCGTAGTTCGCCGGCTTGCGAACGATCTCGACCCGGCCGGTCCCAGCCGGCCCGCGGAAGTTCTGCGGGGTCTGCGAGTCGGGCGAGTAGTCGGTGACGTAGGCGACATCGTTCTCGTCGACCTGGATCCGGAACGGGTTCCGGAAGCCCATCGCGTAGATCTCCGGACGGGTCTTGTCCTTCCCAGCGGGGAAGAGGTTGCCCGCGGGGACCGTGTAGGCGCCGCCGAACTTGTTCTGATCGCCGGCGGCGATGGCGCCGTCCTTGACCGTGATGCGCAGGATCTTGCCGCGCAGGTCGTTGGTGTTCTGCGCCGAGCGGCGAGCGTCCACGTGCGGGGCGTTGAACTGTCCGTTCGTGGTCAGCATGTCGTTGAAGGGACTGAAGCCCCCGGAGTTGCCGCCGCCGGCCGGGGTGTCATCGCCGGTGACCATCCACAGGTTGTTGTGCTTGTCGAAATCGATGTCGCCCGCGACATGGCAGCAGGCGCCGCGGTTGACCGGAACGCGCATGATCTCCTGCTCGGACGCGACGTCGAGGTGTGCCGGCGTGTCCGCGGTGGCATCGACGAACTTGAAGCGGGAGAGCTGGAAGTACCCGACCCAGGGATCCCAGACCGCCGGCGAGTCCCCGGTGTTCGGCGCGTTCGCCTCCGGAGTCGTCTGCGTGACGATCTCGCCGGTCGACAGCTTCACGTCCTTCACCGTGGGTGGCGCGTAGTAGAGGTAGACCCAGTGGTTGGTCTTGAAGTCGTTGTCGATCCCCGGCCCGTACATGCCGTCCTCGCTGGCCTGGTAGACCGGGATCTGGGCCAGCACGGTGGTCTTGTTCGACTTGGGGTCGTGCAGCCGGACGCTGCCGCGGCGGTCGGTCTGGATGACCCGGCCGTCGGGAAAGACGTCGAAGCCGATCGGCTCGCCCAGGTTCGGCGGCGCCGCGACGGTCGTCTGCTGGTAGTTGGCCAGCACCGTCGCGCCACAGTCGGAGTACACCGGGTCGGCCTGCCCGGCCGCCCACTTGATCGCGCCACCGAGGTGCGAGCGCAGGTTGGTCTCGCCGAAGCCGGCGGCGGTGTTGCCGAGCGCGGTGTAGAACGAGCGGCCGCCCTGCCAGTCCTTGCACCAGGTGATCGGGTGGTCGTACCCCATCGTGCCGCCGCTGATGCCGGTGAGCGTCCCACCCCACGACTGCTGCTTGAAGTCGTCCTCGACGACGGTGGCGATCACATGGCTCTTGCCGCGCACGTTGGACTTGAAGTTGTACCAGGCGTCGGTTCGGGTCCAGTACTCCGGCAGGTTCTTCGACGCGTCGTGGACGCGGTCGGCGACCTTGATGGTGCCGGGCTGCACGCCGGTCCGGCCGGACGCGCGGGTGCCGAGGGCGTCGGACAGGAAGTCCCAGCCGGGCTGGGCCTCGATCGCCGAGCCGATGCCGACGAAGCCGCCGCCCGCGCGGTAGTACGCCTCGAAGGCATCCTGCTGGGCGGTGGTGAGCACGTCGCCGCTGGTGTTGAGGAAGACGACGGCGCGGTACTGCTTGAGGTGCTCCTCGTCGAACTTGCGGGCGTCGTCGGTCACCTGGACCGCGAACCGGAGTTGATCGCCGAGCTGCCTGATGGCGCCGACACCGGCGGCGGTCGCCGCTGGGTCTCCGCCCGTGGATTTCGTGAAGACCAGGACTCTGTATTGCATGCCGCGACTGCTCGGCGCGGCCGCGGCCGCCTCCGGGGCGGACGCCGATGCCAGGCCGATGAGCGCGCTGGCCACGAGCGCGAGCAGCACGCCGAACGCGGTGAGGCGGCGGCGGAGGGCTATGCGCATGGAACCTCCTCAGGGGTACGCCCGACCAACGGACCGTCGCGCGGAGACGGTCCGGCCGGGAAGGGTGCGGTATGCGCCGGTATGTCCAGAGGAAAAGGCAAACAGGTGGTCGATCGCTGCAGTGCGAGTGGGATGGAGTGACGGCAAGTCAGTCCACTACGCCGAGTTGCGCGTCAGTCGCTCACCGGGATCGCTGGTGAGCGACTGACGTGGTCCAAGTTCTTGCGCGGATCGTATAGGCGTGAATCCGCCAAAGATAGAGCCTGATACGCGAAAGTTTCAGGCAAACGACCTGAACTTCTGCTCAAACAAGCCAAAGTCTGCTGAAGGCGAGAGGAACGCCGCTGCCCAGCCGACGATCTGGCGGCACATCACCGACGTACTGGCATCAAGCCCGTCAATCCCCGCCTCCCGCCAGTACCAAGCACGCGGCGGACACCTCCGGGTACCCGCAAACACGTTGAGGACGTAGACGGGACCGCGGTCCGGCCAGTGCTCTGACCGGGAAGGTTCGCCGGGTTGGGGGGCGGTTGCAGCACCAACTCGGTGCGCTACCGACGCGCGATGATGCTGCTCGCCTCAGCCGCGGCAATCGCGTCCCGGTGATCGCCCAACTCGTGCAGGCCGACGAGGACACGGTCCGCGATGTGATCCATCGGTTCAACGAGATCGGACTGGCCCGTCTGGACCCTCGCTGGGCGGGAGGCCGCCCCCGCCGACTCAGCCCTGACGACGAGGACTTCGTCGTCCAGACGGCCATCACCCGACCGACCAAGCTCGGCGAGCCCTTCGCCCGCTGGCCCCTGCGCAAGCTCGCCGCCTACCTGCGCCGCGTCCACACCCGCGTCATCCGGCCCTGCCTGGCACCGTCCACGACGTCCGCGCGGCCCGTGCACATGGCACCGTCGGTGCCCTCGCCGAGGCCGGCCTCCGGTGCTGGGCCGACAAGGGTTATCGGGGTGCTGGCGGCACGGTCCGCATCCCTTGCTGGGGACGGGGGGAGGCCCTCTCCGCAGGCCAGCAAGCGGTGAGCCGGTCTCACGCGAAGATCCGGGCCCTCGTCGAGCAGGCCGTCCTCACTCTTCATCTGACCAGCTCAGAGTGAAGGGGAGAAGGCCCGATCACTGAGAACTTGCACGTCAGGGCCTCTCCAGCTACCGCAGCTCCACGAAAACCCCAGCTCAGAGACGCACCGCACCACAGTCGCGAGTCCTGAAACGATCACTAGACTCCCAGGTCAGCGCTTCGCTCACCCAGTGATCGTTAACAGATTTGTCAGATGCGGGTCCAGATGCCCGCGCTTCCGGAAAAGGGAAAACACATGTGGAGTGCTCAGGACGTGGCGCGGGATCAGGTCCGGCGTCAGGCGAATGGCCTGGACGTCGCCGCCGTTGCGGAAAAGGTCGCAAAGGCCGCTGTCCGTGAGCGGGAGACCGCGGAGCAGTTGAGGGGAAACGGTTCCTTCTACGAATTCGAGATGGACCGGGAGCGGTTGGCAGCCATCTGGCTGGCCAAACACGCGGAGTGGCAGCGCGTCAGGAACCTGATGACTGCGGCCGGTTGGAGCGTGTACGAGCCGGAGCAGGACGCTCAAGGCTCGGTGTGGGCTCGCGAGCGTGAGGAACGGCTTGCTGGTGCTCTTGCGGCACAGGCCGCCTCCGGGGAACGGCAGGGCGAGGAAGCGGATGAACTGCGAGCGGAGGTCCAACTGTCCGCCGCGCCCAGCCGGCTGATCCAGACGGTGGCCGGCCGGACGGGGCTGCGCCCCTCCCAGGTGCTGGCCCAGCTTGCCGAGCGGATCGTCGTGGCCGAGGACGGCACAGTGTCCGTCCCGCCCTTCACGCCGTCCTGGTGATGTCCGAAGCGAGAGCGCGGCATCAAGACCAAGGTCGTCCGCGTCGCGCTCGAAGAACTCGTGGCCAGGAGCCAACCCCAGCGCACCAAGCAGGGCACCTCGGCCTTCACACCCCCCACCTCACAGGAGCTCACGACCACCACCCAGACCGAGAAGCGCCCCGAAGACGCCGACCGCTGAAACATGGGGAGGCATTCCCCGTCACTCGCCGCCACTGCCGCCGCCTGGGGCGGCTCAAGGTCTGCTGCAGTCGCCTACTCCTCGACGAGCAGCTTCTCGCGCAGCTGCGCCAGCGTGCGGGCCAGCAGCCGGGAGACGTGCATCTGCGAGACGCCGACCTCCTGTGCGATCTGTGACTGGGTCATGTTGCCGAAGAAGCGCAGCAACAGAATCCGCTTCTCGCGCGGCGGGAGATCCTCCAGCAGCGGCTTGAGCGACTCGCGGTACTCCACCCCCTCCAATGCCTCGTCCTCGGCGCCCAGGGTGTCCGCGACCGCCGGGGACTCGTCGTCGGTGTCGGGGACGTCCAGGGACAGCGTGGAGTACGCGTTGGCGGACTCCAGGCCCTCCAGGACCTCCTCCTCGGAGATCGCCAGCTTCTCGGCGAGCTCGTGCACCGTCGGGGAACGGCCGTGCAGCTGCGAGAGCTCGGCCGTGGCCGTCGTCAGCGCCAGCCGCAGCTCCTGCAGCCGGCGGGGAACACGCACCGCCCAGCCCTTGTCCCGGAAGTGCCGCTTGATCTCGCCGACGACCGTCGGCGTCGCGTACGTCGAGAACTCCACGCCGCGGTCCGGGTCGAAGCGGTCGACCGACTTGATCAGACCGATGGTGGCGACCTGGGTCAGGTCGTCCAGCGGTTCCCCGCGGTTGCGGAAGCGGCGCGCGAGGTGCTCGACGAGTGGCAGATGCATGCGAACCAGTCGGTTGCGCAGCTCCGCGTACTCGGGACTCCCGTCCTGCAGGGTGCGCAGCTCAAGAAACAAGGCGCGTGCCCCGCTGCGGTCCTGGGAGACATGCCGGATGTGCTGGACGCTCGGTCCGTGCTGGATCGCGGGACGGCTTTTCACGCGCTGCTTGAGCCTGGCCAGTGCGGATTCGACGTCCTGGGCCGTGGCCAGGGACGAGCCCACTTCCTGTTCGCATGCGATCAGAGTCTCGCTGAGTACGGCAGCGTTGTCCTCGTCCTGACGGTCGTCCATCACTGCCTCCCCTCGCTCGTGTCGATGACGCCCAGTTCCCGCAGTTGCTCGTGTACGTCTTCCAGTGCGTGGCGTGCCCGATAAAGGTGCACGCGCGCCGTGGCGGCCTTAATTCCCATCTCCTTGGCGGCATCCCCCAGTGGCTGTCCGGCAATCGCGCAGCGGCCCATCACTTCGCGCTGCTTGTCGCTGAGTAGAACGATGCGTTCCAGCACCATGCGATAGGCCCCGCGAGCATCCACCCAGGACGCCAAGTCGATCTCCGGACTGACGTGGTCGTGCGCGTCCGTGTCGAAGTCGACCGATCCGGCTTCTTTCTGCAGTCTCAGCACTTCGCGGACCGCGGTGGTGCGCAGCCAGGCCGGCCAGGACCGTACCGGCTCGAGATGAGGGGCATGCCAGAGCGCTGCCAGCATTGCAAGAAGGCCTCTTGAACAGCGTCGTCGGCCACAGTGCGGCGCCCGCCGGAGACGAACATGGCCTGCGCCAGTAGGGGCCTGTACCACCGGCGGAACAGGGCGTCGAAGGCGTCCTCGGCGGGCGGTGACGTCATGGAAGCTCCTGGGCATCCAGGCGGACGCTCCAGGTGGTGCCGTCCTGATCATTCACCTCGACCTGGCCCCCTCGTGCGGAGAGTTCACGCACCATGACGGCCATCGCCCGGGAGCGGATGTGTTCTCTCAGCAGGTAGGCGGACGTTCGTATGAGAACGCCCGCAGCCGCGCCTGTCCCTCCGCCAACTATCAACCAAGTCCACAGTTCTGTCACGGCGTTGACCTCCTGGGGCTCGGAGATGCGGTTACCAGGAAGAGGGAATCAGCGCTAAAAACGTGTACACGTCGCCCTGCGGGAAAGTTCGGAGCGAGCCCCGGTTCGGGGCCTGTGAGGGCAACGGCATCGTCGACGCCCTCGCCGAGGCCGGCATCTCCTGCTGGGCCGACAAGGGATACCAGGGCGACGGAGGCGCGGTCCGTGTCCCCTACCGCGGCCGTTGGGAGACGCTCTCGGCAGGCCAGCAGGCCGTCAACTGATCCCCCGCAAATATCCGGGCCCTCGTCGAGCAGGCGGTCGCCGCCCTCAAGTCCTGGCTGCTCCTCCGCAAGCTCCGCTGCTCGACCACCCGCATCACGAGCCTCGTCCAGGCCACCCGCGGCGCCAGGCCGCGCCCCGGATCGCGCCGCCGACCGAATCGGCCTTCACCAAGGGCACGGTGCTGCGTGCGCCATGCGCTATTCCATCGCCGTGTCCAACTCCACGTTCCCGGAGCAGTCCATGAACCAGTGCGCGCGGAAGTCCACCGGCATCGGGATCGGGTGCTGCGGGTCGGTGAGATGACGGAACAGGTACTCCGTGGCCGTGCAGTCGAACCGATCCCCTGCTTCCGGTTCGGCTCCGGTGACGTAGACGGGCCACCGGTCCGGGTCCGGGCCCTCGGCGATCCAGTGGAACGACTGATCGTGCTCGTTGCCCATCCAGGGCACCAGTCCGCCCAAGGCCGGGAACGGCGGATGCGGCTCCCAGGGCGCCTGGCCCAGCCCCGCCGCCGACTCGGCGCTCTTGATCAGGTCGTCCGGCATGAACACGCAGTGGAAACCGTCGAGCATGCCATCGCCGAACGTCTCAACGAGCGCCTTGTAGTCGCTCGGTAGGGGCGTCCCCAGGCGGGACTCGACTGCCGCCCAGTCGACCTGGCCCGCAGTCCTCGGCACCCAGCCGGTCACGGCGACGAGCCGTTCCAGCCAGGAGGCCTCCGCGGGCAACTGCTCCGCGACCGGCATGCTGCGCAGGGCGATCACCAGGGCGGGTCCGGCATCCTCGCCTTGACCGGTCCGGCCGAAGGCGACCCACCGGTTGCTGAACGGCCAGGCATACCTCCAGTCGACCTGCCCCAACAAGGCCAGTGGCGGCAGTCGGTGGAAGCCGGCGAATGGCTCACCGTACCGGTCAGAAAGCGTCTCGACGAGGTTGCCCAGGTCAGCACGACCGGAGACGGGAAGGCAGACATGACCTGGCGCATGCCCGTGCTCACGGCAGGCTAGGTCACGAAGATCCGGCCACAGGATCTCGGCCACGGCAGTCAGAAGCTGTTCGTCGTCCATGCCCGTGAGTCAAGCACTCGCCGCCGACAGCAGAGCTCAGCGAGGGAGCGTCGTACTATCCGGCCAGCCGTCCCACCACGTGCCCTGCTCAAACTGAGGTTGGAAAAGGCTCCCTACGTTGTTCTGCGGGAGGCGGTGAGCCCTTCGCCACGTGGGCGAGCCCCGGGCTGGAGGCGGCCGCAACTCTGCTCAGCACTGCGGCTCCCACAGTGTCGGGCCAGGTGTTGAACCACCTTTCCGAGCAGGCCTCCGCTCGGGCCGCAGAGACCGTGCAGCGGCGCGTGCTGTCATGGTTCGGGCGGCGGCGTCCCCCAGTCCGGGAGACCGCTCAACCGCTGTCCGCCATACAGTTGACCGACGTCCGCACGGTCGCCGTTGTGGCGGCCCGGCGGTTGCACGTCCCCGAGGAGCAGGCTCAGATCATGGCGGACGCCATAGTCGCGGAGCCGGCCACCATGACCCAGCCCCCGGCCGGCAGCAGTGATCCGGGGGACAGTACACAGGGCGCCGGTCAGTGACCGGGCGTGGCGCCACGGGCGGCAGGTAGGGGTGCTCAGCAAACAGCCCTGCGCCTCGCGAACTAACGCCCGGGCCGGAGGTGAGATACAGCGTCAGCTCCAAGCGGATGACGCTGAGAACGTCGTCACGGTTGACGAGGTGCTCCCGGCCGGAACGAGGGAAGGCCCCTGGGCCCGTGAGGGCGGCCCGGGGCTTTCACCCTGCGTGCTCCGGGCCCGTATCAGCCGTTGGCGAGCGCCTTCACCCGGTCCAGCGCCCCGTTGAACCTGTCGTGGTCGCCGACGGTCGGGCCGGACGAGGTGTACTGCCACAGCGTGTAGTAACCCCAGCTGGCCGGCAGCGTGCCGACGGTCGAGGCGTACCGGGCGATCCACAGGGGATTCTTGGTGGCGAAGCCGCCGTAGTTGCCGGTGCACTGGGTCCACCAGCTGGTGGCCGTGTAGATCACGGCGTCCCGGCCGGTGCGGGCCTTGTAGGTCTTGAGGAAGTCGGAGATCCAGCTGACCATCGCGCTCGCCGACTTGCCGTAGCAGGTGGCGCCGTAGGGGTTCCACTCGATGTCGAGGACGCCCGGCAGGGTCTTGCCGTCGCGGGACCAGCCGCCGCCGTGGTCGACGAAGTAGTTGGCCTGCTTGGCGCCGCTGCTGGTGTCCGGGGTGGCGAAGTGGTACGCGCCGCGGATCATGCCGACGTTGTACGAGCCCTTGTACTGCTGCTTGAAGTAGGGATTCGTGTAGTACGTCCCCTCGGTGGCCTTCGTGTCCGCCCACTTCACGCCGCTGTTCCACAGCGTCGACCAGGCGACGTTGCCGTCGTAGGAGCTGACGTCGACGCCTTCGGTCTGGGCGGCCTTCCTGGTGACGGGCGTGCCGCTGCGGCCGTCGTGCGCCAGGACACCCATGCCCATGTAGGCGGAACCACGGGCAGGGGCGGCCTTGCTGGTGACGGGCGTGCCACTGCGGCCGTCGTGCGCCAGGACACCCACGCCCAAGGAGGCGGAACCACGGGCGGGGTCGGCGTTGCTGGTGGCGGGCGTGCCGCTGCGGCCGTCGTGCGGCAGGACACCCATGCCCATGGAGGCGGAGCCATGGGCGGGGGTGGTGTCGGCCGAGGAGGGTGCGGTGCAGATGACCGAGAACGCTGCGAGCAGGGCTCCCGTAACGGTCAGCCGCCCTGCGCGGGCCGTTCCGGATCTGTGCACGGGCATGACGTGCCTCCGATAAGTAGGCGGTGCTCGGTGGGAGGAAATGCGCGCATGCCCCACAGTCGCACGGAGGGAGAGCGGATCAAGGTCGACCCGCCGAGAGCGGCTCACGCGCAAGGCGTTGGAGGTCAGCCAGCTCACCGCCTTTGATGCGATCAGGGCCCGGCTCGACTCCGAGGCCCGAAGGTCACCCTCACGATGGAGCTCCCGGAGTGGGAGCCGCCGGCCTGGACTCCGCACGGCATGCCGGGCAACCGTGGCCGCCACGGCACAGCCGGCAATTCCCCCGAGACCGGGGCCAGGAGCACAGCCTGGTGCTGCAGCAGGTCCTCGTGCTGGAAAACCTCAGCGAACGGCGCGTGGAAGCGCGGTTCGTCGGCGACCTGGTCGTGTCGGACGAAGACCGGCGGTCCCGTGCCGCCGGCGTCATCGTCCTGGAGCCGGGGAGAAGAGCCGGGCGGGCTGTGTATGTAAGAACGGGAGTCGTTGACCGGCAACTGTCCGTTGTCAGCCGTCGCAGTGCTGTGTCAGCCCCACGTGCCACACTGCCGGCCATGTCAGTCGCTGATCTCACTCTCCACCGATGGCGGTCCTTCGACCAGCTCACCGCCCGCCGCACCGCCCAGGAAGCCGCCGACCATGTGGGCGGCCGGGTGGCTACGGGCCTGATCTGCAGACCCACCTCGCGCAGGTACTCAGCGCTCGCCGGAGCGTTCACCTGGCCACCGTCCTCATGGCCGTGGAGGACGAGAATCTGACTGAGCCTCCTGCTGACATGCTGGCTGTTCTCTCAGCCCGTGGCCTGCGGATGCCGAGCTCCGACGAGTGGGAACACGCTTGTGGCGCCGGGGCAGACACCCTGTTCCGGTGGGGGAACGACTGCCCCCTCGACCGCATCCCCTATGGGGATCGCACCGGCCCGCAGAACCAGCTGAACGCCTTCGGCCTGCACATCGCCTACGACACCTATCGCACGGAGCTGACGAGCGATGTCACTGCGGTCCACGGCGGCGACGGGGGCGAGTCGGTGTGCGGCGGCTACGGCCACATGCTGGCCTGGCTACCCCTGGCCACCGCCAACCGTAACCCTTCCATGGTCGAGTTCGTGTACGGACCGGACGGAGAAGACATGTACGAGAACTTCTCCACTCGACCGGTACTCACGCTCTGAGCCTTCACGTGCATAGCCTGCCGCGTGAGCCTGGTCAGGGGCCCGCCCGGCTGTTGACCAGTGAGTGAGGCGACCGACTTCCGGTCAGCCGCGCTGAATCTCAACTCCCCCGGCAGCAAACGCTGTTCCGCTCGCCGTCCCCTGTCACCTGTACTTCTTCTGTTCCGGGGCGAGCGTGGATCACATCCCGCGCGACGCAGGCGACGTACCCCTTCTGATCCATCGGGGCGTCACGCGCGCAGCGAGGTGGCCGCGAGCCCGACGGCGGTCATGGCCGTACCGACGATGACCAGTGGCTTGCCGACCCGGTGCGCCAACCGGCCGCTGACGATCCCGGCAGGCCGACCCGGTACGTACGTGCCCGGAAGAGGTGGAGGCCGACCAGCGGCCGGCGTCCGCACCGGGCCACCGCGCGCTCCCCGGTTGAGAGAGACGGGGATCCGACGCGCGGACCGCTCCCCCATTTGCGCCCGATGGCGGCTCCCGTCCGAACCCGCGGTTCACCTCACGCCCATGTGACCGCCCGCGCGTCGCCTGTCCCGGTCGCCGCCCGTGAACCGTACGGGCCAACACGTACTGCCGTCCGAGGGATGCGGCGGTTGGATCCGGCGCGGCCGGGACACCTTCCTTGCCGGAGCACACGGGATACGCCCTGCCCGAGGGGAATCGGTGCCTGCGGGCTCCGCGCCGCACGCCCATCGCTCACCCGTGTGATTGCAGGAAGGACCTTGACGTGTCTGACCCCGTCGTCCTCATCACGGGCGCGCTCACCGGTATCGGCCGCGCCACCGCCCTCGCCTACGCCCGCCAGGGCGCGAACCTCGTGGTCTGCGGCCGTCACCAGGACGCGGGTGAACAGCTTGCCGGGGAGTTGGCCGACCTCGGCGTCCAGGCCGAGTTCGTGCGGGCCGACGTGCGCTTCGACGCCGAGGTGAGGGACCTCGTCGACCGCGCGATCGCGCGGTTCGGGCGGATCGACGTCGCCTTCAACAACGCCGGCACCGAGGGAACACCTGGACCTGTCACCGAGGTGACCGACGATGCCTACCAGGCCACCTTCGACACCAACGTCAAGGGAACCCTGCTGTGCCTGAAGCACGAGTTCCGGGCCATGAGGGCACAGGGCGGCGGCAGCATCGTCAACGTCAGCTCCACCTTCGGCCTGATGGGTTATCCCGGGGCGGCCTTGTACGTCGGCAGCAAGCACGCCGTCGTCGGCATCACCAAGGCGGCCGCCCTCGAAGGCGCCGATCACGGTATCCGGGTCAACGCGGTTGCGCCCGGCTACACCCGCACCGCGATGTACGACCGGTTCACCGGAGACGACACAGCACGTGACGCGGTCGACTCGGTGCTGCCCATGCACCGGGCCGGCACCCCGGAGGAGATCGCCGCAGCCGTCCAGTTCCTGGGCTCGGACAAGGCGAGCTACGTCACCGGGCACATCCTCCTGGCCGACGGCGGCCTCATGGCAGGCGGGCCCCTGTTCCCGAGTTCGTGAACCACGCAGCCGCCGGCACCGGCTGTGGCGGCCCCGGCGACAGGCGGTGAGTCGCGGTTCAGGCCGCCTTCGAGGATCCAATCGGGTGTGCCCGACCGTTGTGATCGACGACGAGGGTGGCGCCGGGCTCCGGGCGTCGCCACGGGGCTGTCATTAGGAGGTGGCGGACAGCCAAAGTGTGGCCGGCGTGTCGCTCGTTGCCGCTCTCGCTGACCACGGGGGCACCGTCCCGTACCCGCCCAGTGGCAAGACCGTCGGGGCCAAGCTCCTCGACACCACGACCAGCGCGTGATCACGCCGACGAAAGCGGGGTGGGGCCCACTGTTGGGCGTTCTCGTCGTGGATCCGCGCCCCCAGGTCCTCCGCCCACTCCAGCGCCCACATCTTGAGCTCTTCGATCTGCCGGGAGGTGAGCCCGTACGCGGCATAGTCCTCGTCCTCGTACCAGTCCGCACCGATGAGCCGGTCACGAAGGTCCTCGAGGCTGAACTCGTCGTGGGCGCGGCGGCGGCCGAGGGATTCGAGGTCGGCGGTGGACCGGTGACGGGAGGCGGCCTGGACGTCGATGAGGTCGCGGACGGTGCCGCGCTCGGCGAGGGCTCGGACCTTGGTGCCGATCACGTCGTCGAAGGAGAGGACAGGCCCGTAGGGGGTCTGGGCAGGCGGGGGCCCAGAACGCCTCCTTGAGGACGTCGACCTCTCACTCCTCGCCGGTGTCCGGGTCGGTGACGAGGAACCGGCCACTGAGTGGGTCGGTCTGGACAAGTGTGGTGCGCCATCCGCGCGCGGTGAGGCCGGCTGTGAGGGATGCGACGGTCTCGTCCATCGGAGCGGGATTCTCGGTGGCGACATCGAGGTCGCGACTGCATCGCTCGACCAGGCCATGGGCCTGCACGGCGTATCCACCGGTGAGCACCAGAGGATAGAGGGAGTCGAGGTCGAGGATGTCGGCAAGGAGACGCTCGTGGAGCGGGGTGAGCTTCACGCGGCGGTCGCGTCGGCCGGAGCGGTGCGGGGCAACTCGGGGAAGGCGTGCTCCCAGACCTCGCGGATGTAGGGGCTGACCAAGCGACGTAGAACGGGCCACTGCTCGGCCAACAGCCGGTGGTGCAGGAAGGCCGCCAGGTCCTCCCGCAGGCCCTCGGCGAGGACGGTCCGGTAGAGCGTCATGCGGGACTTCGGGCGGTCCAGACTGTAGCTCGTCCTCCCGGGCCATACGATGTGGAGCGGCAGGTCGACGGTGCCCTCGACAGGACCGGCCAACTCCTGCAAGCGCTCGGGCAGCCGACTGCGGTAACGGTCCCGCAGCACCTCGGCGCGGGGGGCGGTGGTCGTCGCATCCATACATCCAGCATCGCTGGTGGAAGGCGGCGGCATGGCGGATACCGACCTACGGTTCGCTTCGGAGGCCGGACCGCGACCGACACTGCTGACCTCACCTGGATCGCCCCGTCGGCCGCAGCCTTCACCGCGCCGGACAGAGACCGCTGAGAACAGGGTCAGGCCGAGGCCACGCGCAGCACCAGCGCCGCCGCGGCCAGAAGCGTAAGGACCACGACCGGCGCCACGGCGTTGTCCTTCACGCGCAGGTGCGATATCACCGCGCCGACGAAGTAGAGCACCAGGCCCACGGCGGCGGCTATGCCGAGCGGCGCGACGACCAGGCCGGCGAGCAGACCGAGCGCGCCCGCCGCCTTCGCCGTCGCGAGCCAGGGCAGCCACGAGTCGGGCACGCCCACCTTGGTCATGCTGCTCACGACCTGCGGATTGCGGGTGAAGGTCAGGAAGGCGGACCCGACAGAGGCGAGCGCGAGCAGCGCGGCGACGATCACGTAACCGATGAACATGGCAACTTCTCCAACGATCTATGGGTGACAACCGTTGAAGTGTATCAATGATTTATGTCGGTCCATAATAAGCCCACTGTTACGGTGGACGGCATGGCAGCTGCGCACCCGAACGACCGCCTCGGATTCCTTCTCTCCTTCCGCGGAGAGCTCACCGGCGCGCGCATCCGCGCCGCCCTGGTCGTCGCCGGGCTGCACCCGCGCACCGCGATGACCCTGATGCACCTCGCCCCGGGCGCCACCAGCCAGCGCGAGCTGGCCATCACGATGGCGGTCGACCCCAGCCAACTGGTCGCCATCCTCAACGAGTTGGAGTCCGCCGGGCTGTGCGAGCGGCGCCGCGACCCCGCTGACCGGCGGCGCCACATCGTGGAGATCACCCCGGCCGGCCAGGAGGCGTTGGGGCAGATCGACGAGGCGGTGAGTGCGGCCGAGCGCGAGCTGTTCGGCGACCTCACGGAGGCCGAGCAGACCCTGCTGCGGGGCCTGCTCGACCGCGTCGTGGTGGATCCCGCCGCCCACGAGTGCGGCGAATAGACGGGACGAGAGCCAGGGGTCGGATCAGTCCTCGAAGGTGACAGTGGGCGCAGCCCTGCCGGCACCGATGTTGGTGACGATCTCGATCCACTCGCTGGACAGTCTCAAGGGCGTCTCCGCTCGCCGGATACGGCTGGGGGGGCCTCCCGGCCGAAGGCTGGGGGAGAGTTCACCGGCCAGATCAACCGCGCCATCATGCACGGGCACCTGTGGTCGCCCTCGTATTTCTCCGCATCGTGCGGCGGAGCACCGTTGACGATCGTCCGCCAGTACATCGAGGAGCAAAAACGTCCGCTCCAAGGTGCACGTCAGAGCAGCCTTGAGATGCGTTCATCCCCGGCATGAACGCCGGGGCTTTCTGCAAGAGTCCCGGTAGGCGCTGGTGGTCGGCGCATATCGGCTGGGGCCTCCTGGTAGCTCGAGGTTGCGATCCCAACCGAGCGGCACCAGGAGGCCCCCGCGCCGCAGTCTCCGCCGCCTGCACGTCGGCAGGCTCCCCGAGACCGCGCCCCGAAGCCGGCGGCGTCGCGCTCGAGGCCTCAGCCCTGTCGCGCCTTGAATCGGGGGTTCTTCTTGTTGACGACGAAGGTCACGCCCCGGCGGCGCACCACCTGAGCGCCCGGCTTGGCCTTCAGGGAGCGCAGGGACTTCCGCACCTTCATGACTGTCTCCTCCTCTTGCTCCGGCGCCCTTGCTGGGGCGCCGGACGGCGGTCGCCGCGGGCCGAGGCGCCGCGGCCGTAGCGCCGCTCGAAACGCTCCACCCGGCCCTCGGTGTCCACGACGCGCGAGGTGCCGGTGTAGAAGGGGTGGCTGCCCGACGAGATGTCCACGTCGATCAGCGGGTAGGTTTTGCCGTCCTCCCACTCGATCGTGCGGCTCGAGTGCGCGGTCGAACGGGTCAGAACCGCGATGTCCGCGGCACGGTCGCGGAAGACGACCGGGCGGGAGACGGGGTGGATACCTGGCCTCATGGGTCTTCCTCCTCGTGGCCGTCCCCCGGCGGCTGCTCGGCTCAGCGCTCCTCGCGGAACGGGACGTGCTTGCCGGCCACCTGGTCGTACTTGCGCAGGACGAGCCGGTCGGGGTCGTTGAGACGGTTCTTGCGGGTCACGTAGGTGACGCCGGTCCCGGCCGTCGACTTCAGCTTGACTACGGGGCGCATGGTGCTGCGTGCCATGAGGTTCTCCTTTCGCCGACACCCCAGGTGATTGTCCCGGGCATGTCAGCCACCACTTCTCCCAACAACGGAACCCTTCGCTGCATTCCCGACTCGCCACCGCCCCCTGCGGGACCGCGCCTGGGCAGAAGACGAGGCCCGGGGACACCGCCCCTTCGTCATCACGTGTCCCGCAACGCGGCAGGTCGCGTGGACATTCCCCTGAGCGGCGAAGCGCTCAGGACGGTGGAGGCAACTGAAGATGGCGCAGGTCGAAGGGTACCGGGCTGGCGGGGCGGAACATCGGTGACGCCTCACCGTCCACAGCCGACAGCACGATGCACTCACCCAGCTCGGCATGGAATGGACATGACGCTGGCGCCCTGACCTGTGGGCGGTCCTCGTCTGCCGCTCGTCTCGTCAGGTAGACCGTACGACGATGCCGTCGGCGCGCGCGACAAACTCACCCTCGCGGATGCTCGTCGCCGCGTCCAGCCGTTCTGGAAGTCCTGATAGCCCTCGACCGGTTCCTCCGTCCACTTCGAATGCCGCTCGGTGGCGCGCTTTCAGGGATCCTCGTCGGCTCGGTCTTCGGGGTGCCGCTTTTCGAGAACTCCGACGAGGGCCGAGGCGACGTGCGCGGCGAATCGGGAAATCCGTCGGCACGAACTCCGCCCAAGCGCAACTGAACCGTTCCGGGTTCGGTAGGGACTCGATCGTTTGAGAGGATCGAGTTATGGCACGTCCTTCCCAGTACCCGCTTAAGCTGCGCCGTCGTGCGGTGCGGATGGTCGCCGAGGTGCGGCCGGAGTACGACACCGAGTGGGCCGCGATGAAAGCGGTCGCCCAGAAGCTGGGC
>NZ_JBSFJL010000031.1:0-88358 GCF_053598035.1 Streptomyces sp. NPDC001204
TGCACCCTGCGCGACGACCTGCTCGAGGAGGTCGACCGGCTGGCCCGCGAGGGCCGCTTCGACTACCTGCTCATCGAGTCGTCCGGCATCTCCGAGGAGATACCTCCTAAGTGGCTACGACTCCCCGAGGGCCGGGTGCACGCAGATGCCCCGGTGCGACCCGCTCGGTCCGTGCGTCTTCTGAGGCACGCGTGGCTGTGTAGGTGAGCGCTGAGAGGGGTGTCGGTGTGTTCTGGCATCGGTTTTTGATCGGGATGCCGGGAGGGCGTGTCGGTGGGTCGGGACGTGTGGGCCCCCGCCGGGTGGATGGTTCGGCAGGGGCCCGTAGGGGTGTGCCTAATGGTTGTGCTGCGGCGTCACCAGCGCGGGAGCACCGTCAGCGTGAGGGTTTCGGGGTTGCCGCTGTTGCCCTGGTAGACGGTGTCGCCGCTGTAGACGGCCGTGATGGTGTGCGTGCCGGCGCTCTGGAACGAGGTGATGACCATCGCGGCGGCGCAGTTCCGGCGGAAGGGCCTCAGGGGAGCTGTGCCCAGGGTTGTGTGGTTGGTGGTGTCGGTGAGTGCCACGGTTCCGGTGGGCCTTGTCGTGGCGCTCGTGTCGGTGGGGCAGACCACATCGCGTAGTTGCACCCTCTTGCCAACTCGGGGGGTCCGGTGCGGGCGCGAGACCAGATCCGTGGTCACGGGCTTGCCCGGGGTGAGGTAGCTGATGGTGATGCCCGCGGCGGCGCTGGTCACCGTGGGGCCGGTGCCGCCGGTGGGGACCAGGGACGAGCCGCCGCCTCCGCCACCCCCGCCGCCGCTCGGAGTGATGAAGGGGTTGATGTTGCCGCCGCCGCCTCCGCCGTAGTAGCCCCCGCCTCCGCCGCCACCGGTCAGGGAGTTGCCCGGGCCGCCGCCGGTCCCGCCGACACCGAGCGTGCCGGGCCCACCGTCGAACACCCCGCCCCCGCCGGTGCCGCCGGTCCCGCCGTGGGTGGACGTGCCCGCCCCGCCGCCGTCTCCTCCGCTGCAGGTCGCGTCCGCGCCTGGCTGACCGGCGTCTCCGCCCGGGCTTCCGGTGCACTGGCCAGCCCAACCGGCTCCGCCGCCGCCCGCGGCCACGATGAGGCGGGAGTCGGTGGTGGTCAGGGGGGTGGTGCCGGGCTGGGTGCGGACGTCGGAGGCACCGCCGCCTCCTCCGCCGAAGTGGGTACTGCCGCCGCCGTTGAAGCCACCGGCGCACTGCGCGCTGCCGGCGCACGAGCCGCCGCTGCCGTTGGTGGGGGTGCCGCCGACTTCGACGTAGAGGGTCTGCCCGCCGGACAGCCCGGTGAGCGTGCCGGACACCTGGGCGCCCCGGCCGCCGCTCACGCCGTTGTCCTCCACGCCGCCGCCGGCGCCGATCGCCATGACGTCGACCTGCGTGACACCGCTGGGCACGGTGAAGGTCTGCTCGGCGCCGGTGAAGGCGAACGTGCAGGTGGTGGTGGGGCCCGAGACCGTACAGGTGCCCTGCGCGTGGGCGGCCCCGGACAGCGCCACCGGAGCGATGGCGGCGGTACAGAACACGCCGGCCGCCACGGCCGCCGCCCGGCCCCGGGCGGCGGCCGAGCCGGCACGATGCCCGGCACCAGGTCCCGACCGGCCGGCAGCATCCGACAGTGAGAACGTCACGATCCACTCCAGAAGACGGAAGAGGGCCTCTCGGCGGAGGATTTCCTCCCGCCACTGTGGATCACCCGGCCAGGGCCACGGCCCGCCTTCGGCCTGACACACCGTCGGTTCACACCAGCGGGTCCCCGGGCCCGGCCTTCGACCCCACCCGAGTCCGAGATCACGATCATGGTCTCGAAGCAAGCACTCGAGTGCTCTCAAAACTCGGCGATCCCGCGCGACTGGAGCATCGAGTGCTCTCGTCCCCGAGCAACAGATGCTCTCTCAACTCACGTATAAAGCCACACGAGGGACGGCCGCCACCGACGGTCCGCCCCCGCGTGGTTGCTGCTATCACCGGTGTCCTGCGGTCGCGGGGCGATCCGTGGCGGTGCAAGTCGGCGGAACGGCTTCGGGCGGCGCTCACCCGCCTCAACCCGGTGGCGCGCGTCGTCCAGGCCGTCCACGGCCGCGTGCGGGCCGCAGACGTGCTGGGAAACCCGACTGTTCGACCTGGAACGCGCCCAACAGGCCCCCGGCTGGGTGATGGAGCTCAACGGGGCGACCACGTCCCCGAGACGGAGGAGTACGGGATCTCCTCGACCGCCTTCCGCGCCGAACTGCCGTTCCGCCCAGGCCGGCTGTGGACGTTCGTGACCCAGGAACTCGACAGCGGCGCATTCGGGCAGATCCTGCGCTCCAAAGGGTTCTTCACGCTGGCCGGCCACGGGCAGGTGACGGGCCTGTGGTCACAGGCCGGCTCCGTCGCACGCTTCGAGCCCTCCGGCGCCCGCGACACCGACAGCCCGGAAGGCCAGGAACTGGTCTTCATCGGCACGCATCTGCGCGCGGACGCGCTGCACGCGGCACTGGGCGACTGCCTCATGGCCGACGGTGAAAGCCTGCCGCCCGTCGACCCGTTCCCCGACTGGGACACCTACGGCATCGGCGACACCTGCGAGCACGAGCACCCCGAACCCGTGGCGCACGTCTGAGCGCACGCCCGTGCCCTCAGTGGGCGTGCCTTCAGTGGGTGTGAGGCAGGTGCTGGAACTCGTTCCAGGCCTGACGCAGGGTGTCGATCACCTCCGGGGCCGCCCCGCTGCGCTCCAGGTACTGCCGGTACGTCTCGACGGTGCCCGCCGCGGGCCAGTGGGGGTCGTTCGCAACGGCGCGGGCGAAGGAACCCAGACGGTTCAGCTCGTCGGCGTGACTCTTGAGCCACCGCGTGAAGTCGGCTGTGTCGTTCATCGCATGTCTTCTCACAGAAGGAACGCCCACTGGTCCTCACCCGGCCGTCCGCCCCGTCGGCTGCCGTTTCTCCAGACTCCCACGAGCACGCGGCAAGTCAAACCGGTCGTCGGGCGTCCCCTGGAGAGGTTCGCGGCGACGCCTGTACGTATGCCGCCGGCGGCCCGCGGGCGCGGTGGCGAGTGCCGGGCCTGCGCCATACGGTGAACAGGTGCCCGCCCGTGACCGTCAGGAAGGGGCGTGCTCCATGTGCGCACACTCCCGGGCCCCGGAGCCCCAGCCGGTGCTGTCCCCGCTGACGGGCGCGGCGATCTTCCTGGTCGTGACCATCGACCGGGGTGGCGAGCCGGTCGTACGGGACACGCTGTCCGAACTGAACGGGCTCCAGCGGGCGGTCGGTTTCCGGGCGACGCCGGACGGGAAACTGAGCGTGGTCGTGGGCATCGGCTCAGAGGCGTGGGACCGCCTGTTCGCGGGTCCGCGCCCGGCGGAGCTGCATCGTTTCCGCGAGCTGGTGGGAGACCGGCACCGGGCGGTCTCGACCCCCGGCGACCTGCTGTTCCACATCCGCGCGGCCCGCCCGGACCTCTGCTTCGCGCTGGCCGCCGAGATCATGGAGCGGCTCCGCGACGTCGTCACCGTGCGTGACGAGGTGCATGGCTTCAAGTACTTCGACGTACGTGACCTGCTCGGATTCGTGGACGGCACGGAGAACCCCACGGGCCGGGCGGCGGACACGGCGGTCCTGATCGGTGACGAGGACCCGGAGTTCGCCGGGGGCAGCTATGTGGTCGTGCAGAAGTACGTGCACGATCTGGAGGCGTGGAACGCCCTGCCGGTGGAGGCGCAGGAGTTGGTGATCGGGCGCAGGAAGCTGTCCGACGTCGAACTGGACGACGCGGTCAAACCGGCCGACTCGCACGTGGCGCTGACCACCATCGAGGACCCGGACGGGACGAAGCACGAGATCCTGCGCGACAACATGCCCTTCGGGACCGTGGGGCAGGGCGAGTTCGGAACGTACTTCATCGGTTACGCCCGTACGCCGGCCGTGATCGAGCGGATGCTGGAGCGCATGTTCCTGGGCGATCCGCCGGCCACCCACGACCGGATCCTGGACTTCTCCACCGCGGTGACCGGGTCGTTGTTCTCCGTGCCCACCAGTGACTTCCTCGACGACCTCCCCGATGCGCCGGCCGCGCGCGAGGGTGCGGAGGGCGAGGAGAGGCAGGAGGGCGGCGGAGCCGAGGAGACGGAGCCCGTGCCTGCGGCGGTCCGGCCGCCGGCCGTGGACGGCTCACTGGGGATCGGCGATCTGAGGATGTGACAGGAGGCGAGCACCCGCGATGGACAATCTGCATCGTGAACTGGCACCCATCTCCGCCGCCGCGTGGGCCGATCTGGAGGAGGAGGCACGGCGTACGTTCAAGCGGCACGTCGCGGCCCGCCGTATCGTCGACGTGCCCGAGCCGTGCGGCCTTGAGCCGGCTGGTGTGGGGACCGGACACCTGCGGACCGTGGCGGCGCCGGCCGAGGGGGTCGAGGCGCGGCTGCGCCGGTTCCAGCCGCTGGTCGAGCTGCGGGTGCCGTTCACCGTGGACCGGCAGCAGGTCGACGACGTCGCGCGGGGTGCCAAGGACGCGGACTGGCAGCCGGTCAAGGACGCGGCCCGGCAGATCGCCTTCGCCGAGGACCGCGCCGTGTTCGAGGGCTATCCGTCCGCGGACATCGCCGGTCTGCGGGAGAGTTCGTCCAACTCCGCCCTGACCCTGCCGGCCGAGGCGCGCCAGTACCCGGACATCGTCAGCAAGGCCCTGACCGTGCTGCGGCTCGCCGGTGTCGGCGGCCCGTACGCACTGGCGCTGAGCGCCGCGGCGTACACCGCTGTCAGCGAGACGTCCGACTACGGCTACCCGATCATCAAACACATCGCCCGGGTGCTGGACGGCGACATCGTCTGGGCGCCCGCCATCGAGGGGGCCTTCCTGCTCTCGACGCGGGGCGGGGACTTCGAACTGCGCCTCGGCCAGGACCTGTCCATCGGTTACCTGTCGCACGACGACACCAGCATCCGGCTGTACTTCCAGGAGACGCTGACCTTCCTCGTGCACACCGGCGAAGCCGTCGTGCCCGCGCGGGGGTCGACTCCCCCGTCCGCACCCGCGGAGGGGTGGGCATGAAAGTCGCCGTCGTGGGAGCAGGCGCGGTCGGGTCGGCCACGGCGCTGTCCCTGGTCGAACGCGGGGGAACCTGCCGGGAGATCGTGCTGATCGACCGCGACACCGCCCGCGCCGACGGCGTGGCCGCCGACCTGCGCTACGCCGCTCCGCTGTCCCCCACGGTCGACGTACGCTCCGGTGGCTACGGTGACCTGGCCGACGCCGCCGTCGTCGCCATCACCGCGGGCGTCAACGAGAAGGCCGGGGGCGCCACCGACCGGTCCGAGCCCCAGGGGCGCCTGCGGCTGCTGGAGACCAATGCCAAGGTCTTCGCCGACGTCGTCCCCCGGGTGGTCGCGGTCGCGCCGGAGGCGGTGCTGATGGTGGTCACCGACCCACCGGACCCGCTGGCGGACCTCACCCGTCATCTCGCCGGGCACGACCGGGTGTTCTCGACGGGCACCCTCATCGACAGTCTCCGGTTCCGTGTGCAGCTCGCCGACCGCCTGCGGGTGCGGCCACGTGACGTGCAGGCCCTTGTGGTGGGCGAACACGGCACCTCCGAGGTGCTGTTGTGGTCCTCGGCGGGTGTCGGCGGCATTCCCGTCGCCGAACTGCTCGCCCAGGACGGCCGGTCGGTCGAGGACATACGCGAAGAGGTCGAGAACGACATCCGGTACGCCAACATCACCATCATCGAGGGCACCGGCGCGAGCCAGTACGGCATCGGCGCCGTCTCCGCCCGGCTCGTCGAGGCGGTCCTGCGCAACGAACGCGCGGTGCTGCCGGTGGCCGCGTACTCCTCCGCCCACGGGGTCACCCTCTCCCTGTCCAGCGTTCTCGGAGCGGGCGGCGTCCAGCAGATGCACGAGCCCGCCATGACGCCCGAGGAGCGACGGGCCCTGGAGGAGAGCGCCGGGGTGCTGCGCGAAGCCGCCGAACGGGCCATTGCCGTGGGGGCGACTTGAGTTGGGGGGCCCGACGAACGGCCTGACAGGGGACGGACACCATGACGACCACGACCGCATCATCCCGGACCGCGCCTTCGACGGCGAGTATCGGTGACTTCCTCCTGCGGCGCTTGCGGGAGGTGGGCATCGGGCACCTGTTCGGCGTCGCGGGTGACTACAACCTCGAGTTCCTCCTTCAGATGGAGGACGGCCACGACTTCATGTGGGTGGGCAACTGCAACGAGTTGAACGCCGCCTACGCCGCCGACGGGTACGCGCGGATGAACGGGATCTCCGGACTCGTCGTGACGCACGGCGTCGGGGCGTGGAGCGCCATCAACGGTGTCGCGGGCGCCTACAGCGAGCACGTTCCCGTCATCTGCGTCTGCGGATCGGTTCCGCTGAAGGCGCTGGATCGCAAGCTGCGGATGCACCACACCTCCGGGGAGCCCGAGTACGACGACGTGCTGCGCGGTTACGCGCAGGTCACCGCGGCACAGGCCCGGCTGACTCCGCAGAACGCCGTGCGGGAGATCGACCGGCTCATCCTGACCGCCTGGCAGCGCAAGCTCCCGGTCTACATGGAGCTGCCCTCCGACATCGCGCACCTCGACGTCGAGGTGCCGGCGGAACCGCTGGTGCCGGCGATGCCGAAGAGCGACCCGGAACGGCTGACGGCGTGTGCCGACGCGATCGTCGCGCGCCTCACCAACGCCCGTTCGCCCGCGATCCTGCTCGACCTCGACGCCGACCGCTTCCAGGTGACCGGTGAACTGCTGGAGCTGGCCGCCAAGCTGAAGGCCCCGATCGCGGCCATGAACACCTGCAAGGGGATCGTCGACGAGAACAGCCCGTACTTCCTGGGCCTTTACGCGGGCTCGGGCAGCAAGCCCGAGATCCGCGAGGCGGTGGAGAACAGCGACGGGCTGCTGGCGATCGGAGTGCGGCGGGTGGACACCACCTGCGGCGGCTTCACCGACGCGCTCCCCGCGGGGCGGATCGACGCCCGCGGTGACAGCGTGGACATCGGGCCGGACAGCTACCAGGGCGTCTACCTGAGGGAACTGCTCCGCCGGGTCGCCGACGGCGCCCCGGCCAAGGAATCCGGATACGCACGGCCGGCCGGCACGCCGCGTGAACCCAGCGCGGTGGCGGGATCCGACCCGCTGACCCAGGCGGCGTACTGGAGCATCGTCCAGGATTTCGTCCGCGAGGGCGACGTGCTCATCGCCGAGGACGGCACCTCCGAGGCCGGCTGCTGGGGCCTGGACCTGCCGCCGCGGTGCTCCATCGTCACCCAGGCCGTCTGGGGTTCGATCGGCTACAGCGTGGGAGCGGTCCTGGGCACGCTCCTGGCCGCACCGGAGCGCCGCCACCTGCTGTTCGTGGGCGACGGATCCTTCCAGCTCACGGCGCAGGAGGTGTCGACCATGCTCAGGCACGACCTGAAGCCCGTCATCTTCCTGATCAACAACGGCGGTTACACCATCGAGCGCACCATCTGCGGAAAGGACGGGCGCTTCAACGACATCGCGAACTGGGCCTACGCCGACCTGCCCAAGGTCCTCCATCCGGGGACGAACGCCCGGACGGCCGTGGTACGGACCCCGGCCGAACTGAAGGAGGCGCTGGCCTCACCGCACGACAGCATGCTCTTCATCGAAGCCGTCATGGACAAGTACGACGCACCGCCGATCGCCGTCGAATCCGGACACCGCATGGCGGACATCGACTACGGCCCACGCGGCCCCCAACATCGCCCGGGCGTCCAGATCTGAACCGAACAGACAGCACGGGGGCATCACTGACAACTCGTCAGAATCGCTGGTGGGTCGGTTCGGTGGTGTGCCAGGGGGCATCGGGGTGGGTCGGGCGCGCGTGGGTGGTCAGGCGGAGGGCGTAGACCGGGGGTTCGGCGGTGTTCGGGACGGGGCCGAGGTAGTGGTGGCCGGTCATGTGGCACCAGGCGGGGAGGTCGAGCGGGGCAGCGGGGTCGGTCGCGATGACGTGCACGTGGGTGCCGGGGGCGGCGTCTTCGATGGCGGCACGGAGTCTGAGCAGGAGGGTGACGCACAGCAGTCCGGTGCCGTCGACCGTGATGTCCGCCTCGCCGGCGGCGGTCACCGGGTGCCTGCCGCAGAAACGTTCGCCGCGGCGGCGATCGCGGTCGCGGCTGCGGCGATCTCGTCCCGGGTGGTCCAGCGGCCGAGGGAGAGCCGGACGGCTTCCAGGGCCCGCGCGGGGTCGGTGCCCATCGCGGTGAGGACGGGCGAGGGGGTGTGGATGCCGCTGTGGCACGCGGAGCCGGTGGAAGCCGCGATCCGGGGTGCGCCGTCCAGAACGCGGTGTCCCGGTACTCCGTCGATGCCGATGTTCAGCGTGTTGGGCAGCCGCTGTTCCACGGGTCCGTTGAGCCGGATCCGCCCGGGCAGGGCGTCGACGAGTCGGCGGTGCAGTTCGTCGCGCAGGCCCCTGATCCGCTCGTGCGCACCGTCGGCGAGGTCGTCGGCGGCGAGCTTCGCGGCGGCGCCCAGGGCGACGGCGAGGGCGACGTTCTCGGTGCCGGCGCGCAGCCCGCGTTCCTGGCCGCCGCCGTAGACGACCGGCTCCAGTCGCACGCCGTCGCGCACGAACAGGGCGGCCGCGCCCTTGGGCGCGTACATCTTGTGCCCGACGACCGTGAGCAGGTCGGCGCCCAACTCACGTACGTCCAGAGGGATTTTCCCGACGGCCTGGGCGGCGTCGCAGTGGAGCAGCGCTCCGGCCCGGTGGGCGGCGTCGGCCAGTTCCCCCACCGGCTGGAGGGCGCCGGTCTCGTTGTTGGCGACCATGACCGAGACCAGCACGGTGTCGTCGTCGAGCGCGGCGGTCAACGCTGCCGGGTCGACCAGGCCCTCGCGGTCGACGGGCAGCACCGTGATCCGTGCGTGGTGGAGGCGTTCGAGGGCCTGGCAGGTGGCGAGGATCGCGGGGTGTTCGGTGGCCTGGGTGATGACGTGGGGGCGGGTCCGGGTGGCGGCCAGGGTGGCTCCGCGCAGGGCGAGCAGGTCGGCCTCGGAGCCGGAGGAGGTGAAGACGATCTCGCCCGGGCGGGCACCGATCAGCTCGGCGACCTGGGCACGCGCCGCCGTGAGGGCGCTGCGGGGTTCGCTGCCGTAGGGGTGGGTGCTGGAGGGGTTGCCGAAGTGGCCGGTCAGGTGGGGCAGCATCGCTTCCACGACGCGCGGGTCGACGGGTGTGGTGGCGTTGTAGTCGAGGTAGACCGGTCCGCCGGTCAGGCCCTGATGCGGCGGCGGACGGTGGGTCATGCGCCGGCTCCCGCGTCCACGGGCAGTTCCGCCAGGCGCCATTCGAGCATGCCGTCGTTGAGCCGGATGGCTCGGCGGCCGTTCTCGGTGAGGAGGCGGACGGCGTCGTGGGCGAGGACGCAGTACTCGCCACGGCAGTAGACGACCACCTCGGCGTCCTCGGGCAGTTCACCGACGCGGTGGGCCAGTTCCTCGACGGGGATGGAGACGGCACCGGGAATGTGCCCGGCCCGGTACTCCTCGACCGGGCGGACGTCCAGGAGCACCACCTGCCCGGATTCCGCGCGGGTCCGCAGCTCGTCCCGGGTGACCGCGCGGCCGCCGCCGTCGCCTAGGTAGGCGTCGCGGGCGGCCGGAACGCCGGCCTGATGGGTCTCGGCGACCTTGCGCAGCAGGGCGAACAGTTCGGCGACGTCGTCACCGGCGAGCCGGTAGTGGATGCGTACGCCCTCACGCCGGGTGCTGACGAACCCGGCCTGTTTGAGCGTCTGGAGGTGCGCGGAAGCGGTCGTCAGATTCAGTCCCGCCGCCTTCGCGAGCGCGTCGACCGTGCGCTCGCCCTGGGCGAGGAGGTCGAGCAGTTCCAGCCGTTTCCCGCTGGCCAGCGCCTTCCCGCTGGCCGCGAACGCGTCGTAGAGCCGCGCCTTCGTGGCCGTCTCCGCCATGATCTCCTCCCTTTCCTCCAAAAATCTATGGAATATGGTACCCGGGCTGAGGCCGGACGGCTGTGGGTCGTGGCGTTCGCCGCACGGGCGGCCGTGCACTCGGCGGCCGCACCGTGCCGGCGGTCCCGTGCCGCCGTCACGTCCTCTTCACCGGTTCACCGGCTGTGGGCGGTGACGGCGATGGCCGGGAGGACGGCCAGGGCGAGAACACCACCGGTCAGGGCGAGGACGGGATAGCCGGCGAGGTCGACGACGATGCCGGAGGCCAGTCCGCCGGTGGCGCCCGCGATGGCGATGGAGACGTCGACCATGCCCTGGGTCTTGGCGCGGGTCGCCAGCGGCACCGCGTCGGTGATGATCGCGGTCCCCGAGACCAGGCCGAAGTTCCAGCCGAGGCCGAGCAGCGCCAGGGCCAGCGCCAGCGCCAGCAGGGCGACGGAGTCGCCGGGGGCGACGGCGGCGACCAGGCCCGCGACGAGGAGGGTGACTCCGGAGGCGGCGGCGAGCGCGATGCGGCCGTAGCGGTCGACGAGGCGGCCGGTGAGCGGCGAGGGCAGGTACATCGCGCCGACGTGGATGGCGATGACCAGCCCGGAGGCGGCGGTGCCGTGGCCGTGATCGTGCATGTGGACCGGGGTCATGGTCATCACCGCGACCATGACGAGCTGGGTGAGGATCATGACCAGGGCTCCGAGCACGACGCCGCCGCGCGGCTTCGCCGGTGCCTCTTCGACGGCCGGACGGGCCTGCGCCGGCGGCACGGCGGGGTCCTGCTCCGCTTCGGCGAGGGTGCGGGCCAGCAGGAGGGGGTCGGGGCGCAGCCAGAGGGCGAGGACGACGGCGGCCGCCGCGTACGCTGCCCCGGCGAGAAGGAAGGGTCCGGCCAGGCGGGGAATGCCGAGGGCGGCGGCGAGGTCGCCGGTGGGGGCGGCGAGGTTGGGGCCGACGACACCGCCGAGGGTGGTGGCGACCAGGACGGTGGACACGGCGCGGGCGCGGTGGGTGGGGGCGGCGAGGTCGGCTCCGGCGTAGCGGGCCTGGAGGTTGGTGGCGGTCCCGGCGCCGTAGACGAACAGCGCGATGAACAGCAGGACGGGGCTGCCGAGGCCCGCGGCGGCGAGGACGCCGGCACTGCCGACGGCGCCGGTGAGGTATCCGGCGGCCAGGCCCGGGCGGCGGCCCCTGGCCTGGGATATACGGCCGACGCCTATCGCGGCGAGCGCGCTGCCCGCGGTGAACAGGGCGCTGGGCAGTCCGGCCAGACCCGTGGTGCCGAGCATGTCCTGGGCCAGCAGGGCTCCGACGGTGATGCCCGCCGCGAGCCCGGCGCCGCTGAGGACCTGGGAGGCGACGAGGACTTTCAGGATGCGGCGCTGCACGTCGGGGCCGGCGGCGAGGGTGGACGGAGCTGCGGTGCTCGTCACGGGTGGGGCTCCTTTCGGTGGCGGGCGCTTCCCGCCACACGGCGGGAAGGGGTACGGGCCGGACGGCCAGGGATTGTCAGGCGTCGGACACCTGGGCGCGGTCGGCGAATCGGGCCGGCGGGGTCCGGGCCGCCAACGGACTCCGGGCATGGCTCTCGGTCATGTTTCTCCTTGTGACGGCGGAGCAGGATGGTCGCACGCCTCCGCGGCACCCGCTCCGATCAGGCTTCATACCGCCTGGAGACGAATCTGCGCCCCTCAGCGAGGGCCCCGCCCACACTATTCCATAAATCCATGGAATAGTGTGGGGCGGTGAAGGAGGGTGGCACCAGCGCCTATCCGCTCGGCCCGGGCGACGGACGCGCCCTGGCTGTGGACTCCGATCGCGACCTGCACGCCCCGTATGCGGTGGCCGAGCGGCGCGGGCCGCACGTGGCGTTCGCCGCGGACGCGTATTCGCACACCGGCTCTCTCTCCGGCGCCGTGCGGCTCGGTCAGGACGCCGGGGCGACCGTGCTCGCCTCCGCCGCCGGCCACAGGGCCTTCGCGCACACGCCGCCGGACGACGGTGACGAGGTGGACCTGGGCGGGCTCACGCTGTGGGCGCTCGCCACCCCGGCCGAACCGACGAGCACCTGTCGTACCTCGTCCTGGACGGCCGCACCGAACTCGGCGCGTTCACCGGCGGGTCGCTGACCGTGGGCGCCGCCGCCCGGACCGACCTCCTCGGCGCCGGGACGTGGAGCGGCCGATGAGCACCCCACCTGGCGGGCCAACGCGCCGCGGACCCAACAGTTCTGGCGCGATGTCGGCCACGCCGCCGGAGCCCTCGTCGCCGGTGTCCTCGCAGACACCCTCGGCCCGAACGCCACCGTCATCGCGGCCGCGGCCCTCACCGCCGCCTCCGGCCTGCTCGCCGCCCGCTGGATCACCGACCGCCCCGTCCACCGGCCATCCGCACACCGCGTCCCGGAGAGGTACGCGTCCCCGCCGACCATCTCCCCGGCAGCCGAAGCCGACGCCCGCATGGTTGAGTTGCGGGCATGAGCACCCTCACGGCCCACGCCATCGGCACCAGGCGGCTGGATCTGCTGCCGCTGCACGTCGAGCACGCCGAGGAGATGGCCGCGGTCCTGTCCGATCCGGCCCTGCACACCTTCATCGGCGGCACGCCGGACACCCCGCGAGCCATGCGCTCGCGCTACGAGCGCATGACGGCCGGCTCTCCCGATCCGGCCGTCTCCTGGCTGAACTGGGTGATCCGGCTGCGGGAGGAGTCCTGCCTGACGGGCACGGTCCAGGCGACGGTCGGCCCCTCCGACCACGGGCTCACCGCCGAGCTCGCCTGGGTGGTGGGGACTCCGTGGCAGGGACGAGGCATCGCCGGCGAGGCCGCCCGGGCACTCGTCGACTGGCTGGGCCGCCGGCGGGTGCGGACCGTCGTCGCCCACATCCACCCCGACCACCGGGCATCCGCTGCCGTCGCCACCGCCGCAGGGCTCACGCCCACCGACGCATGGCACGAAGGCGAGCGCCGATGGTGCCTGAGCGTCAGGCGATGACGTCGGCACGCTGCGTCACGGTCTTCAGCGCGCCAGTTCGTCGGCCAGGAGGTCCATCAGGAGGCCGTCGTGCCAGGTGCCGTCGGTGCCGCGCTCGTACTGGCGCATGATGCCGACGGGCCGGAAACCGGCCTTGGTGTAGCAGCGGATCGCCGCGGTGTTGTCGGCCGCCGGGTCGATGACCAGGCGGTGGTAGCCGTGGGTGTCGACGAGATGACGGGCCAGGGTCCGTACGGCGTCGGTGCCCAGGCCCCTGCCGTGCACCGAGGGATCGAGGAAGATGTCGATGCCGGCGTGCCGGTAGTCCGGCTCCTCCTCGGCGTGCCACTGGATCATGCCGACGGGCCGCTGCCGGAAGTCGACGGTCAGGCACCGGGTGTGAGGGTCCTCCAGATCGGCCGCGATGTCCGCAGCGAGGTCGTCCCCGCCCCTCCACCGTGCGCGTACTTCCGGTGTGGCCCGGATGCCCGCCAGGGCGGGGATGTCCTCGCGGGCCGTGGGGCGGAGGACGACAAAAGCGCCGCGCAGCTCGGTCATGACCGGGAATTTTACGGGAGTCGGGCACGCGCGGTGTGCTCGGATTTCCGCGGTGTCCCAAGGCTGATGTGAGGGCGCAGAGTTGCGTTCGCGGGCGCGCGGCTGCTCGTGATCGAGATGCAGGTTGCGGGGAGCGGTGCCAAGAATCGAACTGAGAGGCAGTGACGCCGACTACAGAAAGGCAGTCGATCATGCGAAGCAGGATCATACGCGCTCTGACCGCCAGCGTCGCCGCAGGCATGCTCGCCAGCGGAGCAGCCGTGGCCTCTACAGGAACCGCCTTCGCGGTGCCGGCGAACGCCAAGGTGTCCGACAGTCACCACGCGTCCGTGCCGGAATCCACCAAGATGCCGCACCACAAGAAGTGCCCGAAGGGTGAGCACTACAAGAAGGTCCACGGCAAGTGGGGCTGCCACAAGAAGTAGCCGCCGTGCCGGGCGCCGGGGACATTCGGCCGACATCCGTGCCGACTGCGCGACTCCCCGGCGCCCGTCATCCCGCGTGGTTCTCCCCCTGAGGACGCACCTCCGCCCTGACGGCCGTTGGCCGTCAGGGCGGAGGAGGTAGTCAACCCGGAATGAGGCGGGGCGTCAGGCGGACACGGGAGCGGCCTGCTTCGGGTCGTCGTAGAGGCTCTCCGCGTGGTCGGCCGGGGAGGCCGAGGCGTTGTCGTACTTCGTGTGGTCCAGGATCTTCTCACGGGCGGAGACGAGCACCGGGACGAGTGCCTGACCCGCGACGTTGGTCGCCGTGCGCATCATGTCCAGGATCGGGTCGATGGCGAGGAGCAGGCCCACGCCCTCCATCGGCAGGCCGAGGGTGGACAGGGTGAGCGTCAGCATGACGGTCGCGCCCGTCAGGCCGGCGGTGGCCGCCGAGCCGATCACCGAGACGAAGGCGATGAGCAGGTACTCCTTGATGCCGAGCTGCACATCGAAGATCTGCGCCACGAAAATCGCGGAAATGGCCGGGTAGATGGCCGCGCAGCCGTCCATCTTGGTCGTCGCGCCGAACGGCACGGCGAAGGAGGCGTAGTCCTTCGGGACGCCGAGGCGGATCGCCGACTGCTGGGTGACCGGCATGGTGCCGACCGAGGAGCGGGAGACGAACGCCAACTGGATGGCGGGCCAGGCGCCCTTGAAGAACTGGATCGGGTTCAGCTTCCCGACGAAGGAGAGCAGCAGCGGGTAGACGCCGAACAGGACCAGGGCGCAGCCGATGTAGATGTCGACGGTGAACGTCGCGTAGTCGCCGAGCAGGTTCCAGCCGTACTGCACGATGGCGCGGCCGATGAGACCCGCCGAGCCGATCGGGGCGAGCAGGATCACCCACCACAGGGCCTTCTGGAGCAGCTCCAGGATGGACTCGGAGAGCGTGAGGACCGGCTGGGCCTTCGAGCCGATCTTGAGGATCGCGATACCGGCGACGACCGCCATGAAGACGATCTGAAGCACGTTGAGCTCGGTGAACGGCGTGATGACGTCGGTCGGGATGATGCCGGTGAGGAAGTCGAGCCAGCTGCCGGCGTGGTCCGGCTTGGCGCCGTCGGCGGGGGTGAGGGCGGAGCCGGAACCCGGGTTGGAGACCAGCCCGATGACGAGGCCGATGACGACGGCGATCAACGAGGTGATCATGAACCAGAGGAGGGTGCGGCCGGCCAGGCGGGCCGCGTTGTTGACCTTCCGCAGGTTGGTGATCGACACCATGATCGCGAAGAAGACCAGCGGTGCCACGGCCAGCTTCAGAAGCTGCACGAAGATGCCGCCCACCTTGTCGAGGGTGGTGGCGAGCCAGGACACGTCGTAGGTGCGGGCCACGAAGCCGAGGATCAGGCCGACGACGAGACCGAGCAGCACTTGGGCCCAGAAGGGGACGGGTATCCGGAAGCCTGAGTTCGCGGGCTTCGGATCAGCGGTGTTCGCGGACACGGACACACTCCAGTAGGGACGCGCGAAAAGGTGGGTTTGAGCGGGGACTTACAGGAGCGGCGCGCAGAAGAGACGTCAACAGCGCCGCTGCATAGATGAGTTCGCGGTCAGGCGCGACAAGCCGCGGACACGCAGCGGCAGAGATCGACATGCAGGCGCGCCACGAGCGGTACGCCCATGACGACACGGCAGACGCCGTAGGAGGCGTCTGCGCGGTACGCGGCTGCTGTCTTCACGGTGAAACGTTAACACTTCTACTTTGAGAACCTCAAAGGGCCCCTTTGGATCGAGGGTGCCCTTTTCCCGTCTTGCGGGGACCCCCTCCCTCCGGGAGCCGGCTTCTTGCGGGGACCCCCTTCCTCCGGGAGCCGGCTTCTTGTGGGGACGCCCTCCCGCCGGGGCGCCGGCATCCGCTCCGTTTCCGCGCCGCCGGGGCCCGGACAGCGGCCTCGAGAGGCCCGTGGATGTGATGCCACCCATAGGAGCCAGATCACGTCCTAAGACGGTTCGTAGCGAGCATGCCGCCCCAAGCAGCAAAGAAAGCCCCATGATGGAACATTTCGGGCATTTGCTACGTAGTTGGGTAGTACGTCACATCATTGCGCCCCGTCCGGCCGACGGCTAAACATTGCTGTCGTTGCTCCGAACCACGAGACGGACGACCCGGCGAACTCCGCCGGATCCGCCCGCTCCGGTCTGTGCAGCGCGGGGCTTCGCCCCACGCCACCGCAATCGATTGCGGCCGGCACCCACGACCACGTCCCCCACTGGAGGGTTACTTCCGTATGACCACGACCACTCGCACCGCCCGCTTCGCCCGTCTGCGCACCCTCACCGTCACCGGCATCGCCACGACCGGCGCCGCAGCCGCCGCCCTGACCCTGATGCCGTCCCCCGCACAGGCCGCCGAAGCGACGCAGGTGCAGGCCTCCCCCGTGGTCGCGGCCCGCTCCACCGACAGCCACGCCTACAGCGGCAAGGCCGGCTACAGCAACAACCTCGACGGCTGGATCAAGCAGTCCCTGGCCATCATGAAGGCCAAGGGCATCCCCGGCAGCTACGAGGGCCTGCACCGCAACATCATGCGTGAGTCCGGTGGCAACCCCTACGCCCAGAACAACTGGGACATCAACGCCCGCAAGGGCACCCCCTCCAAGGGTCTCCTCCAGGTCATCTCCCCCACGTTCAACGCCTACCACGTCGCCGGCACGGCCCACAGCCTCACCGACCCGGTGGCCAACATCACCGCGGCGGCCAACTACGCGGCCCACCGCTACGGTTCCATCGACAACGTCAACTCCGCGTACTGATCCCGCCCACGCGGTACTGATCAGCGCACACACACGCGCACGACAGGGCCGGGGCCGGCAGCGACAACCGCTGCCGGCCCCGGCCCGTTCCGTCGCTGGAGGCGTCGGCACCCTGCGTAGTCACCGAAGGGGCGGACAAATGCCCAATAAAGTACCGTGAGATGGTCATGGCGAGCGTGGCTCGCCATGAGGAAACAGCCGCGAGACAGGCGGCTGCGGGGAGGCCACAGCACCCGTACAGGCCAGGAGACGAACCCATGACATCACGTGTCCGGCAGATCAGGAGCCGCCGTTCCACAGCCCTTCGCTGCGCGGCACCGATGATCACCCTGGCGCTGGCCGCCACCGGCTGCGGTGCGTCGGTCACGCCCGGGCGAACAGGCGACTCGCCCTCATCCCCCACCACCGCGGACGCGCCCCCCGCCGCCGCGAGCACCCCCGCGCCGACACGGGCGGCCACCTGCACCGACCGCTACTTCTCCGGCATGACCACCGCTCAGCGGGTCGGGCAGCTCTTCATGGGCGGGATCTACGCGGCCCACCCCGACCAGGCCCAGCTGCGCACCCTGCGCGACAACCACGTGGGCGCCATCATGCTGACCGGCCGCAGCACCGCCGGCACGACGGCGACGAGGAAGACAGTGGACGGCTTCCGGGGCCAGGCGGACCAGGTCGGCGGCCGCCGGGTCGGTCTGCTGGTCGCCACCGACCAGGAGGGCGGCCAGGTACAGGTGCTGAACGGCCCCGGCTTCTCGGCCATACCCAACGGCCTGACCCAGGGCAGCTGGTCGACCGCGACGCTGCGCAGTCAGGCCGCCGGATGGGCCAAGCAGCTGAAGGCCGCCGGTGTCGACCTGAACCTGGCGCCGATCGCCGACGTGGTGCCGGCCGCGCTGGGCACCCGCAACATGCCCATCGGGTCCTTCCAGCGGGAGTACGGCCACACCCCGGTAGCCGTGACCTCCCACTCCGGTGCCTTCGCCGCCGGCTTCGCGCAGTCGGGCGTGCTGACCACGCTCAAGCACTTTCCCGGGCTGGGCCAGGTGATCGGCAACACCGACACCACCGCCAACGTCGTGGACTCGGTGACGACCGCGAGCAGTTCCAGCCTCGAGCCCTTCCGGGCCGGGATACGGGCCGGCTCCCCCTTCGTGATGGTCTCGTCGGCCACCTACACCAAGATCGACCCCAAGCATCTGGCGGCCTTCTCACCGACGGTCATCGGTCAGCTGCTGCGCGGCCGGCTCGGCTTCAAGGGCGTGGTCATCTCGGACGACATCGGGAACGCGGTCGCGGTCCGGTCCTTCAGCCCCGCGCAGCGGGTCGTGAACTTCATCGCGGCCGGCGGAAACATGATCCTCACGGTGCGGCCGAGCACCGTGCCCGCGATGACACAGGCCATCGCGGCCCGGATGCGGCAGGACGCGTCCTTCCGGGCCAAGGTCGACGACAGCGTGCGCCGAATACTGGCCGCCAAGCAGTCCGCGGGACTGCTCGACTGCCACTGAGGGTCCCTGCCCGCGACTGCCACTGAGGTTCTGCCTGCGATCAGACGCTCAGGGCAGGTGCTCAGGGTGCGCGATCAGGTGCTCAGGTCGGGTGCTCGGGATGCGTCCGAGGCGCCTCAGGCAGCGGCTGTCATCGGGCGGCCGCTGCGGGCGAAGGCGTTCCAGAGCTGGACGAGCAGACGGATGACGAGCGCCTCGATCACGGCGACCGCCACTTGTGTGAGGAGCGAGGTCAACAGGTGGGGCACGGGGGTGCCGCCCTTCTTGTGCATGTTTGGGTCACTTACCTTTGTCCGCTACCACGACGTCGCGCGGACCGACCGCAGGTGACCGCGGGTTTAACTTTCGGTTTCGCCCGGGACCGGGGGACGCGCGGGATCAGCCGGCCGTGGTCGCGACCACGAGACCGAGACCGATCAGCACGACGCCCGTGGCCCGCCCCAGCATGCGGCGGGTCCCCGGCCTTTCGAGGACGCGCCCCGCCCTGGACAGCAGAAGAGCATAGCCGCCCAGCCAGGTGAGGGTCAGGGTGGCATGGAGAAGGACCAGCAGCGTCATGGCCCAGGCGGCGGGCACCTGCGGCGGGGCCAGGGTGGGAAGCAGCCCGGAGTAGAAGACGGCGATCTTCGGATTGAGGGCGTTGCTGACCAAGCCGGTCCGCCACGGGCTCCCGATGGCGGGGGAGCCGCTGTCCGTGCGGGTGGTGTGCGAGGCGCCGCGGCGGTTCTGCCACAGGGCCTGCGCGCCCAGGAAGACCAGGTACGCGGCGCCGAGGAGCTTGACGGCCAGGTAGGCCGCGGGTGAGGCGGCGAGCACGGCCGCGAGTCCGGCCACGCTCAGCGCGCCCCAGAGCAGCAGCCCGGTCGCGATTCCGCCCACGGTGCGCAGCGCGTCCCCTGGCCCCGCCACGAGGGCGCGTCGTGTGACCACCGCCATGTCCGGGCCGGGCACGACGGTCAGCAGGCCGAGGACACCGAGCGCGGCTGCGAAGTGGGTCAGCACGCCGGTCTTCTCCTGATCGGACTGACGGGAGTGGTCAACGGGGGTCCTTCCGGTGTGGCGTGATCGGCGACGGGGTGCGGGTTGGCGTCCCGGCCCTCGGTGCTCAGCAGCACGACCACCGAGGTCGCGTCGAGTCCCAGGGCCGTGCGGCGCTCCTCGCCGCCCGCACCGGTGAGCACCGTGCGGAGACCGGCGAGCGCGGCGGCTCCGCAGGGGCCCGAGGAGACCCCGAGGGCCGTGAGGCGGACGGCCGCGCGGGCGCTGTCGGTGTCGGGGACGGCGACAGCGGCGTCCAGGCCGCCGCGCAGGTAGGGCCAGGCGATGCTGGAGGGGGTGCCGCAGTTCAGCCCCGCCATGGTGGTGTCGCCGCAGGTGACGGTGACGGGTTCGCCGCGGGTGAGGCTTTCGAGCACGCAGGCCGCTGCCTCCGGCTCCACAGACAGCAGCGCCGGAGCGCGCCCGGAGGGGCGGCTGCGGTAGTGGGTGACCACGGCCTGGGCCAGGGAGCCCACGCCCACCGGAACGGAGACGAGGTCGGGGCCGTCGGCGGCCCCCTCGGCCGCCAACTGCTCGTCGATCTCCGCGCAGAGGGTCGAGTAGCCCTCGACGATCCACCCGGGGATCCGTTCGTAGCCCGGCCAGGCGGTGTCCTGGACCAGGACCGCGTCCGGCGCGGCGGCCGCCTCGGCTGCCCGGCGCACGGCGTCGTCGTAGGACCCCGGGACCTCGGTCACCTCCGCCCTCTCGGCGGCTATGGCCGCCACGGCCCGCGGATGCACTCCCCGCGGCACGAAGACGTGGGCGTGCTGCCCGAGCAGGTGTGCCGTGCGGGCCACCGCCCGGCCGTGGTTGCCGTCGGTGGCGGTCACCAGCACGGCCGGTCCCGCCTCCCCGCTGCTCGCGGCCCGCTCGGCAAGGGTCCGGTGGACCGCCCAGGTCGCGCCCAGCACCTTGAACGCGGGCAGCCCGAAACGGCACGACTCGTCCTTGACGAAGACCCGACCCACGCCCAACTCGAATGAGAGTGAAGGGAGTTCGGTCAGCGGGGTGGGTGAGTAGCCGGGCAGCGCGGTATGGAAACCCCGCACCTCGGCGGGTGCGGGCCCGCACCGCCAGGTGCGGGCCCGTGGTCGTACGGGCCACAGCGGCGTACGGCGGGAGACGTTGTCGGACACATGCTCAGGGTCCACGCCCTCGTATGATCGGTCCAGCGAATGTTTTCGACTTGTACTCGTCGGAGAAAACGATGATTCAGCAGGTCGTTCCGCGACGGTGAGGAGAGCCCCCGGCGATGTTCGATCTGCACCGGCTTCGGCTGCTGCGTGAACTCAAGCACCGCGGCACGCTGGCCGCTGTCGCCGCCGCCCTGTCCTACGCCCCCTCCTCCGTCTCCCAGCAGCTCTCGCAGCTGGAGGCCGAAGTCGGCGTCCCGCTGCTGGAACCGGCCGGCCGGCGGGTGCGGCTGACCGCGCAGGCCGAGATCCTCGTCGCCCACACCGAAGCGGTCCTCGAACGCCTGGAGCGCGCCGAGGCGGAGATCGCCACCTCGCTGTCCGATCTGACCGGAACCCTGCGTATCGCCTCGTTCCAGACGGCCGCCCTGGCTCTGATCCCCACCGCGCTAAGCCTGTTGCGCGACCTCCACCCGCAACTGCGCGTCCACGTTACGCACATGGAGCCCGAGAAGTCCCTACCCGCCCTGCTGGCCCGGGACTTCGACCTGGTCCTCGCCGAGGAATACCCCGGCAACCCCCATCCACGGCCGTCCGAACTCGAACAGGAGGACCTGCTCGACGACCCGCTGCACCTCGCGCTGCCCCACCCGGCCGACAGCCCGGACACCGACGGTCCGATGGCGGCGCTGCGCTCGCTCCACGGGCACCCCTGGGTGATGGAACCCGAAGGCACGGCCGCACGGCACTGGGCCATGACCCTGTGCCGCAACGCCGGCTTCGAACCCGACGTACGGTTCGAGACCACCGACCTGCTGCTCCACCTACGCCTCGTCGAGCAGGGGCACGCCGCCGCCTTCCTGCCCGACCTGGTCTGGTACGGGCACTCCCCCACGGTGGATCTGCGGCAGCTCCCCCGCGGTCAGCGCGCGCGCCGCATCTCCACCGTCGTACGCCGCGGCCGCAGCCGTCACCCCGCCGTACTCGCGTGCCGCGACGCCCTTCTCCGCGCGGTCACCCTCCACTCCGGCCGGGCGTAGGGCGGCACAGCGCGCGAACTCGTTTCGAGAGGGGCTGCGCGAAGCCGTCGTCCTCGATGACGGCCCTGGTGGAATCGAGGGGTCTCACTCCTCCGCGCCCGGCGCCTCGACAGGCGTCAGTGTCACGGTGCCGTCGTCGGCGACCGACCAGCCGGGGTTGTGGCACACCTCCCAGCGGTGGCCGTCGGGGTCGGCGAAGTAGGCGTGGTAGCCGCCGAACGCCGCGCGTTGCGGCTCCTTGAGGACCGTCGCCCCCGCCGCACGGGCCCGCTCCACCACCGCGTCCACGTCGGCGGGCGTGTCGAGGTTCTGCGCGAGGGTGAAGGGGGTGCCGGCCACTGCCGCCTGCCCGGTGTCGGCGCCCAGGTCGGCCAGGGGGAAGAGCCCCAGGGCCAGCCCCGGGCCGGCCTGGTAGAAGACGATCTCGTCCAGATCGAGCAACGGCGTCCAGCCCAGGCCTTCGCTGTAGAACCGGCGGCTGACCGCCAAGTCCTCCACGCCCAAGGTCACCAGGTTCAACTGCTGCTTCATCGATCGCCCCCACACGCCGCCAGGAATCGGTCGTCCAGGCGCAACGCTACCGCCCGCGACGGCGCGACCCGGTACAGGACGCGGCGGCCTGTTCATTGCCCCTTTGGCCGGAACCGATGCGTGAACTCCGCGCAGCGCCGATCGTGTTGTGCCAGGTTGGGGGTAGATGTCGGCTTGCTGGAGTACGTACGGATCGGGAGGTGCGCGTGAGCGTGCTGGCGGCGTCGTTGTGGGACTTGAGCAACGGGCAGGGCGTGCGGCAGCTGTCCGAGCTGGGGCTGGCGCTGCTGTTGTCGAGCCTGATCGGCTGGGAGCGGGAGGCCAAGCAGAAGAGCGCGGGCCTGCGGACGCACACCCTGGTCGGTATCTCCAGCGCCCTGATGATGGAGGTCTCGCAGCACGGGTTCACCAATGTCCTGGGGCTGGAGAACGTCTCGTTCGACCCGTCCCGGGTGGCGGCGCAGATCGTCTCGGGGATCGGGTTCATCGGCGGCGGACTGATCTTCGTGCGCCGGGACGCGGTACGGGGCCTGACCACGGCGGCGACGGTCTGGCTGACCTGCGCCGTCGGCATGGCCTGCGGCGGCGGACTGCCCATCCTCGCGACGGCGACCACCATCGTGCACTTCCTGGTCGTCCGCGGATATCCGCGCCTGCTGTCCACCCGCCTGATGCCCGGCACGTCCACCAGCATCTTCGAGGCGCGTCTGACCTACCGGACGGGCACGGCGCTGCTGCCGCGCCTGATGCAGGTCTGCACCCGTCGGGGCTTCCGCATCCTCCAGGTCAGAGTCGAGCGGCTGCCCGGTCGCACCGACGACGCCGCGAAGGTGCTGCTGGAGCTCGAAGGCACCGAGGATCCCGCGCAACTGGCGTCCGAGCTCTTCCAGGACGACGGAGTGATCGACGTGGAGATGACGACGGGCGACGAGGAATAGGCGGTATCCGCGTCTCGTCCGCGTCCGCACCCTCGACCGGGCGGGTACGGGATCGCGTCACGCCCGGCACCGCAGACGGGCGCGGAACCTCACGGCCGTACTGGGCGGCGTTCGCGGCGAGTTCGTCGAACATGGTTCGGGACTGGTTGCATCTTTCGCCGAGTTTCTGCGGGTGGCGGCCTTCGCTCGCCTACGCTCGCATCGTGACCAGCTTCTGACCGTCGCCCGTGACGATCTCGAAGTGCTGGATGGTTCGCGGTGAGAGCGGGATCGCTCCTGGAATCGTGGTGCCGGGAGGGTACTGGCCCGCCCGCCAGGTGGCGGCGTCCGACCTGGCCCCGCCGGGCCCGATCGCCTGCAACCGGCAGATGATGCCCGCGGGCGCCCCTCCGGCGGAGACCTGGAGGACGCTGCCCCACGCCGAGGGCGAGACCTTCACCGATGCGGTGACGCCGGTGACGGGATCGTGTCCGGAGAAGGTGCGTGACGGCGCCTGCGTGGTCGGTCCGGGCGGCGTCGCCTCACTGACCACGGATCCGGTGGTCGCGAGCCATGTGCCGCCGATCGACGCCGCGATGAGCGTCAGGGAGGCGGCGGCTCCGGCCCACTGGAGCCGCCAGGTCCTGCGGCGCCTGGCCGCGGCCTGCCGGAGCATGCGGTCGAGGAGGCCCGCTTCGGCCGCCTGAGGGGCGGCGGGCGTGTCGGAGGGTGCGGCAGGCGCGTTCGACACGGTCTCGGCGGCCCGCCGCACCAGCCGGTCGGCGAGGTCCCCGCTGACGGCGGGCATCGCCCGGCCCGCGGCTCCGGCTCCGACGTCGGCGGCAGCAGCTTCGGCTTCGGCTTCGGTGACCGTCGCGAGCAGGGCCGGCAGTCCCGCCAGCTCCGCGTGCTCCTGCCGGCACTCGTCGCACACCGCGAGATGGGCTCGTACCAGCTCGCTCTCCGCCGGGGACAGCGCGCCCAGGACGTATCCGCCCAGCGCCAGCCGGAGGGCGTCGTGGTCGCTCATGGTCGACACCTCCTCCATCCCGCCGTCATGGCTCGATCCCCCGTTCCTGGAGCGCGAGCCTGAGGGCGTGCAGGGCGTAGTAGGTCCGCGACTTCACGGTGCCCAGCGGGATGCCCAGCACGTCGGCGGCTTCCGCCATGGTCCGGCCCCGGTAGTACGTCTCCAGCAGTACGGCGCGATGGTCCGGTGACAGCGTGCGCAGGGCGTCGGCCACCGCCCAGCTCTGCAGCGCCTGCTCGATCTGGTCCTCGCCCCGCGTCTGCTCGGCGGCCTGCTCCAGGGCCTCGCCGTCCACCTCGGGCGGCCTGGCCTTGCGGGCCCGGTGGCCGTCGATGACCACGTGCCGGGCGACCGTGCACAGCCATGCGCGCGCCGGACCGCGGGCCGGTTCGAACGCGGCGGGGTGCTGCCACGCGCGCAGCAGCGTCTCCTGCACGACGTCCTCGGCCCACTGCCGGTCTCCTGAGGTCAGTCGCAGCACGTAGTGGAACAGGGGGCCCGCATGCTCGGCGTACAGAGTGCGGAGCAGTTCCTCGTCCGTGGTCGAAGCGGTCCCCATACCAGGGACACGGTGCGCGGAGCGATCCGGTTCGGCCGTTGGATCACGTTTTCGGTGAGTCCATGGCATATGCCGATCATCGCGCAATTACTCCCTTTTGTCGTGCGGCATCCGGCACGCGTCGGCCCCGGCAGCGGGCGCCCTCGCCCCAGGTCATGAGCAGGGCCGGGCCGGCACGCTGCTGCTCCTGGCCGCCCGGCGGGCCGCGGCTACGGGGTTCCGCGGCCACCGGCGGCTACGGCCGGGGAGAGGTCGTTGACGACCGCGTCGCGGGTGGCGACGGGCTTGAGGCCGTAGCCGCGTTCGATGGTGGCGATGATGGAGGTGGTGTCGTAGACGGTGTGGTCGACGGCCGAGCGCGGCAGCGAGCGGGAGATGATCAGTGCGGGGACGCGGGTGCCCGGGCCCCAGGCGTCATGGGCGCCGCGCGTGGGCGAGCCCGGTCCCGGGGGCGGCAGATGGTCCCACTGGCCGCCGAACTCGTCGTAGGTGACGACCACGAGCGTCTTGCCGGCCTGCGGGCCCTCCGTCACCGTCTTGAGCAGGTCGACGAGGTGGTCGCTGCCGGCCGCCTCGCCGGCGTAGCCGGGGTGCTCGTTCTCGGCGCCGTAGGGCTTGACGAAGCTGACGGCCGGCAGCGTGCCGGTCCTGGCCGCGCGCAGGAACTCCGTCTCGTCGCGCAGGTGGCCGCGGCCCGGGGTGCCGGGGGCGTAGTCGGCGAAGTAGTCGAACGGCTGGTGGTGGTACTGGAAGAGCGGTCCGGGGTGCCCGGCCTGCGCGTCGTTCCAGCCGCCGGAGTACCAGTTCCAGGAGACGCCGGCGGTCGTGAGCCGGTCGCCGATGTTGGGGTACTTCGCGTCGTCGATCAGCGGGATCCGGGGGCCGCTGCCGTGCGGCGCGCTGGACGGCTGCACCGTGTTGACGGCCAGGTCGCCGCAGGCGTGCGCGTAGTCGGCCGGGTCGCCGTCCGGGCAGGCGGTGGTCAGAGCGCCGTCCGCCACCGGGCCGGTCGCCCGGTACAGCGGGTACGAGGCCGGCATGCCGTCGGCGTCGAGGACCGTGTTCTTCGCGCCGGACGCGCCGCCGCTGGTGTCCTGCGGCGCCCGCGCGGCGATCAGGTATTGGTGGTTGAGGAAGGAGCCGCCGAACGCGGCCTGGAAGAAGTGGTCGGCCAGGACGTAGCGCGGGGCGCCGGGGGTGTGCAGGTAGCGGTGGACCGGCAGTGACGTGGTGTCGTAGTGGCCCATCGTGAGGCCGACCGCGTCGGAGGCGGTGACGTAGCGGTCCTGCCGGCCGCCGTCGATGGCGTACCGGTTCTGGTAGAAGCGGTGCACCAGGTCCCGGGTGCAGCCGCCGGGCCGGGCGCCCGGCGAGTCCTTGACCACACCGCCGTCCGCGCGGGCTCCGGGCGCGGGGCAGGTGCGGTCCCGCGGCCCGATGTGGTCGTCGACGGTGAACGGCTCGTTGGCGAACGCGCTCGCCGCGACTCCGTGGGCGGCGTCGCGGCAGGTCGGCGCCAGGGGCGGGCTGGTCAGGTTCACGTCGTTCTGGAGCAGGCAGCGATACGGCGTGCCGTCCTGGGCGCGTTGTGTGCGCTGCCGGACGGTGGCCCGGGCCAGGCCCTCGACCTGCCGGCCGCCGACCGGTCCCCAGGTGCCGTAGAGGTTGTCGAAGGAGTGGTTCTCCTCGTAGATCACCACCAGGTGCTGGTACCCGCCGGGCAGTGTGTGCGGCGCGGACTGCCGCGGAGGTGCGGCACACGAGGCCGAGGGCGTCAGGGCCAGGATCAGGGCGGACGTACCGGCCGCGACGGCGGACAGTCGGCGTCCGGCGGGCGGCCGGGGTCGAGTGCTGCGTCCCATGGGACTCTCTCCAGCGGTGGTTGACGGCATGTCAGGGGTCGGCCCTGGCACGCCGCGGTCAGCCCGAGGCGGCCGGCGCGGAGAAAGGTAACGGGTCGGTGCGTCCTTCGGCAGGGGGCGCGCCCAGCCGTGCGTGTGCGGGCCGGCCGGCGGTGCGGGCGGGGGCCTCGCCCCGGGAAAACCCATGTGCACCAGGCATCTCGGGCATCGGCGTTTCGGCCACCCGGCCACCGCTCGGCGGTGGCTCCAGTGCGGCGGCCGCGTGAGCGAGCCCTTGCTCCTCAACGGGTCCACCGCGTCCGGAATCGAGCGTGTTCGAATCTCGCGGCACCTCGTTGTACCGGGCACTGCCGAGCCGTCCAGGCGCGGTGCGAGCCCAAGGAGGGATGCAGGTGACTGTGACTGACGCCTCGACCGCGAACGGGGAAACGCCTCCCCCGCCGCCCCCCGCCACCATCACCTTCGAGGGCGAGTACGGCAGGAACCCGCTGGCGGAGTCCGGTTTCGGCGCCATGTGCCGCCGGCTTCCCGCCGTGCTCTGGCGCACCGCGCGCATGGCCTGGTCCGTCGACAGGACCGGCGTCGTGCTCCTCCTGGCCTGCCAGCTCCTCACGGGCGCCACGGCCGCGCTCGTCCTCGCGTTCACCGCGCGGGCCATGACCCACATCCTCGGTACGGGCACCGTGTCCGAACGCCTGCACGGCGCGCTGCCCGCGCTGATCGTGGTGATGGCCGCCGCGGGCCTCGGCCGGATCGGCAGCGCCCTGTCCTCCTACGCCGACGGGCGGATCACACCGCTGCTGACGACCGAGGCGGACATCGCGCTCGTCGCCGCCGTGTGCCGGGTCGAGGCGTCGGCGTACGGCGAGGACGGCTTCGCCGACCGGCAGGAGGCCGCCGAGGTCGGTGTCACCCGGACCCGGTTCATGGTGCAGGACAGCCAGCGGTTCACGGCCGCCCTGATCCGCATGATCGCGGCGAGCGGTGTCATCACCGCCCTGCACCCGCTGATGCTGCCGCTGCTCCTGCTGGCCGTCGTCCCGGCCGGTGCCGGCGCCGTACTGTCCGCGCGCGTCGACTACGAGACCCACTACCTCAACGTCGGCGACCGCAACGTGCGCTCCATGATGCGCTGGTGGGCCACCTACTCGCGCTTCGGGGACGAGGTCCGCGCCAACGGCATGACCGGCTACCTCGTCTACTGGTACCGCGCCCTGTCCGACCGCATCGACCAGCGCACCCTCACCGCCGCGCCCCGCATGCTGCGCATCATGCTGGCGACCAGCGCCCTGGGCGGCGTGTTCCTGCTCGGCACCTGGGCCACCCTCGCGTGGCTGGCCACCACCGGCCGTGTCGCCCTCCCGGTCGCCGCCACCGCCGTCGTCGCCGTGCAGACCACGCTGGCCGCGCTCTCGCAGTTCGTCGTCAACGGCGCCGCCATGTTCCACACCTCGCTCTACCTCGCCGACATGCGGTCCTTCCTCGACATGGCCCGCGAACGCGCCCCGAGGCGCGGTGAACTGACCATCCCGGAACGCGTGGACGAGATCCGGCTCGACGAAGTCGTCTACCGGTACCCGGGCAAGGACGAACCGGCCGTCAACGGGGTGTCGCTCACCCTGCGCCGCGGCCAGATCCTCGCCGTCGTCGGTGAGAACGGCTCCGGCAAGTCCACCCTGGCCAAGCTCATCACCGGCATCCTCCTCGCGGACAAGGGACGCGTCCTGTGGGACGGCACCGACCTCGCCCACGCCGACCCCGACGCCGTATGGCGGCGCACCGCCCTCGTCCCCCAGAACTTCGCCTGCTGGCCCCTGCGCGCCCGCGAGAACATCACCCTCGGCCAGCCCCGCACCTACGACGACGGACCGGTCTGGGAGGCGGTCGAGGCCGTCGGCATGCGGGAGGCGGTCGAGAAACTGCCGCAGCAGCTCGACACCCTCCTCGCCAAGGAGCTGTGGGGCGGCGCCGAACTGTCCGGTGGCCAGTGGCAGCGTCTGGTCTGCGGACGGGCGCTGTACCGGCAGACGCCGCTGCTGATCCTGGACGAGCCGACCTCGCAGATGGACCCGCGGGGCGAGCACGGGATCTTCGGGAAGATCAAGGCCATCGCCGGCGAACGCATCACCATCGTCGTCACGCACCGCCTGGAGAACACCAGGATCGCCGACCACGTCGTGGTCATGGCGGAGGGCCGCATCACCGAGCAGGGCCCGTACGACGAACTCGTCCGGGCGAACGGGGCCTTCGCGGATCTGCTGCGCCTGTCCCAGGACCGCTGACTCCAGCCCGGCGCGGCGGCGGCGCGGCCTGCCCGCGGTCAGGCCTGCGCGGCCGCGGGTTCCCGTTTTCCGGTGGGATCGGGTCGTGCCGCGCGGGCCCCCGGTCCAGACGCCGTCCGGTGTGCGAGGGTGGCCCCATGAACGCCGAGAACGCCGAGGCAGCCGGGTCCCGGTTCCCCGCTCCCGTACGTGTCGTCGTGGCGGCTCCCCAACCGGACCGCGTGGTGCGCGCGGTGACGAACCTGGTGGCGGCGGCGGATCGGCCCGTCGAGGTCGAGGTCGTCGTCCACGGCGCCGGACTGGACCTCGTGCTGGGGGAAGAGTCCGGCGAACAGGTCACCCGGCTGCTGGAGACCGGGGCGCGGGTCCTCGCCTGCGCCAACAGTCTCTCGGGGCGCGGACTGACCGCTGACACCCTCGTGGCCGGCGTGGGGGTCGTACCGGCCGCCGTGTGGCACCTGGCGCTCCGTCAGCACGAGGGGTGGTCCCTGGTCCCGCTGTGATGACGCGCCCGGTCCCGGCTTCGATACGCCCGGGGGTACCTGGGCTATGGTGTCGGGACCGAGGAAGTGGAGGAAGGGCGATGCGTCGCACGCGGCACGGTGCCATGAGCGCCGGCCTCGCGCTGCTCGTCCTGCTGGCCGCGCTGTTCTGCGCCACGACCGCCTCCCCGCCCGCGTTCCGGGCGGCGTCCTCCTCCGCCGCGGCCGACCCGCACGTGGCACCGTGCCCCGAGACGCTGGACGACGCAGGTCACGGCGCGCCCGCCGCGGCGGGAAGCGGGCCCTGCCTGAAGAAGGCGCAGCCGGAGCAACAGCACCCGCGGTTCGGTGCACTGCTCTCCCGTGCTCTGCCGGCGCAGGCCGACGACACGGCACCGGAGTGGGCGTCCGCGCACCGGGATGTCCGGCGCCACGGTCCGGAACCGTCTCCTCCCGACCTCACCGAACTCTCCGTACGACGGGTGTAGGCCCGCGCGGCGTGTCCGCGCGTCCCTGCCGCCCCGTCCATCCCGTACGACCGGAGAGTCATCCGTTGTCCGTGTCCCGATCCCCCCGTGCGGCGTGGGCCGCCCTGCGCCGCTGGCCCCGACGTCGCTGGGCCGCTGCCGCGGCGGCCACGCCGCCCGCGGTCCTCGTCCTGGGCGTGCCCACCGCCCTCGTCCCGACCCCGCTGTTCTCCCGCTCGGTGCCGCCGGTGTGGTGGAACTACCCGATGCTGGTCCTCAGCGCCGTGCTGTCGGCCGTGGTGCTCGCCACCTATGTGCGAACGGGGCCCGTCGCGGGCCGTGACGACACGACCGGGCGTTCGCTCGGGTCGGCCGGCGCCGTGCTGTCCTTCCTCGCGGTCGGCTGCCCCGTCTGCAACAAGGTGGTCCTGCTTCTGCTGGGGGCCTCCGGCGCGCTGAGTTACTGGGCACCCCTGCAGCCCGCGGTCGCGGTGCTCGCCCTCGGCCTGCTGGCCGAGGCCGCGCTGCGGCGCCTGGCCACCGAGGCGGCCTGCCGCGTGCGGCCCGCCGCCTGACCCCTGTCCTTCCCTCCTCCTTCGCACACTTCGCTTCCTTCGCACACTTCACTTTCGGAGGTGCCCCATGCCTTCCTCCCCTCGTGCCCACCGTCGCCGTCTGACCTTGATCGCCGTGGGCGGCGGTGCGGCGGCCGCCGTCGCCGCGGCCGCCGCTCTCGGCGCCGGTTCCGGGGACCCCGTGTCCCGGGACCGGCCGGCCGCCGCCGTCTCGTCGTCCGTCGCCGGAGCCACCCCCGACGAACAGGAGAGGTCGCTGCTCGCCCTGGCCCGCAGGGACCAGAAGGACCCGCTGGCCCTGGGCCGCGCCGACGCGCCCGTCGTACTGATCGCCTACGAGGACTTCCAGTGCCCCTTCTGCGGCAAGTTCGCGCGGGAGACAAAGCCGGAACTCGTCCGCTCGTACGTGGACAGGGGCCTGCTGCGCATCGAGTGGCGCAACTTCCCCGTGTTCGGCGCCGAATCGGAACGCGTCGCCCGCGCTTCCTGGGCCGCCGGACGGCAGGGGCGGTTCTGGCAGTTCCACGACGTCGTCTATGCCAGGGAACGCCCGCGCAACAAGGGCGCCTTCTCCTCCTCCCGGCTTCGTGAGATGGCCCGCGAGGCGGGCGTCGCCGACCTCGACCGCTTCGAGGCCGACCTGAGGTCCCAGGCCGCCGAGGTGTCGGTGAGCAGGGACCAGGAGGAGGGATACGCGCTGGGGGTGTCCAGCACGCCCGCCTTCCTCGTCAACTCCACACCCATCCTGGGCGCGCAGCCGCTGAGCGCGTTCACCGCCGCCGTGGAGAAGGCCGCGAAGGAAGCCGGGCGATGAGCGGGATCACCGCCGCGACCGCCTTCCTCGGCGGCCTGCTGGCACTGCTCAGCCCGTGCAGTGCGCTGCTGCTGCCGGCGTTCTTCGCCTACGCCTTCACCAGCCGCACCCGGCTGTCGCTGCGTACCGCCGTCTTCTACGCCGGGCTGTGCACCACGCTGGTGCCGCTCGGCGTGGCCGGCTCCTTCGCCGGCCGCCTGTTCTACGGGCACCGCGAGCTGCTGGTCCTGCTCGGCGGCTGGACGATGATCGCACTGGGACTGGCGCAGATCCTGGGCCTCGGCTTCGGTTCCCGCCGTCTTCAGCAGGCGGCGGGCACCCGCAGGAGCGGGTCCGCCGCCTCCGTCTTCGCCCTGGGCGCCGTCTACGGACTGGCGGGCTTCTGCGCCGGTCCCATCCTGGGCGGCATCCTCACCGTCGCGGCGCTCGGCGGCAACCCCGTGCACGGCGGGCTCCTGCTGGCCGTCTACGCGCTGGGCATGGCCGTTCCGCTGTTCGTCCTGGCGCTGCTGTGGGACCGCTGGGACCTCGGGCGTCGGCGCCGGCTGCGGGGGCGCGCGGTGCGGTGGGGACCGCTGACCGTGCACACCACCTCGCTGGCCGGCGGGATGCTCTTCGTCGTGCTGGGCGTCGTGTTCCTGCTCTTCGACGGCACCTCGGCACTGCCCTCCCTTTTCGGCATCGACACCGAGGCGGCCTGGGAGAGCGGTGCCAGGCGGCTCGGCGAGGCCGTCTCGGACCGGGTTCTCCTGCTGGTACTGGCGCTGGCCGGCGCCGTTACGGCGACGGTGGCCGTGCTGCGGCTTCGCCGTCTTCCGCGCGGGGAGGGCGGAGAGGGCACCGACTCCGCCGCCTGACCGGACGGAGGTCGCCCCGTGTGCCGTACGCGGACGGGGCGTCCCGCCGGTGTCCCGCCCGCGCACGGCACACGCGGCTCCCGTCAGTCGTGGTCCGGGCGCAGCCGGCGGTTGGTGCCGGACCGGTCGATGTCCAGGTCCAGGAACGAGGTCAACGCGGTGCCGCCGTTCCAGAAGCCGAGCAGATCGACGTCGATGAGGCACAGCCGGTGCCGGGCCGCGAACTCGCGGGCCGGCCGCGTGAAGACGCAGGAGGCGACGAAGACCGGGACGTCGGCCCGGTGCTCGGCTCGTGCGGTGCCGTTGAAGGTCTGGAGGTCACGGCTGCCGACGGTGCGGTGCTTGGCGTACCGCTTGCACTGGATGACGATGCGGCGGCCGTCGGGCAGCCGGCCGGTCACGTCCGCGCCCAGATCTCCGGCGCCGCCGACCCGCCGGACGTCGGTGCAGCCGTCCCGGCGGCACAGTTCGGCGACGTACTCCTCGAACTGCCGGTCGTCCATCGCCCACACCGCGTCCAGCGAACGGCGCGCCCGCCGCCGCGCCTCCCCGGCGAGCCGGGTCCTCTCCGCCCGTGCCTCACGTCGCCCGGCCCGCACCAGGCCCGTGACGACGGCCGCCGCCACGACGGCGGCCGACGCCATCAGCAGCACGATCCCCATCGGCTCCGTCCCCTCGCCCCTGCGGCGACGCACCGCCGCACCCCCGGGCGGTTTGTCACCCGTCGGCTACGATCATCACAGCCTGCCGTGTCCGACCTGTCACGGCTACGGCCGTGTTCGGCCGGTCCACCGCGCCGCCGGCCCGTCCCGGTCCGCGGTGCGGCACGCCTGTGGCGCCGTTCGCGCGCCGGACCGCACGGCGGGCGCGCGGCTGCGCGCAGAGAACCAATGAGGGAGACCGATGATCTTCATCACCGCCAAGTTCCGTGTCCGCCCCGAGTACGCCGACCAGTGGCCACGGATCGCCGCCGAGTTCACCGCGGCCACCCGCGCCGAACCGGGCTGCCTGTGGTTCGACTGGTCCCGCAGCGTCGAGGACCCGACGGAGTACGTCCTGGTCGAGGCCTTCCGCGACGACGAGGCGGGGGCGGCCCACGTGCGGTCGGAGCACTTCAGGGCCGCACAGCAGGCCTTGCCGCCCCACCTGGCCGAGACGCCCCGGATCGTCAACACGACCCTGGCGCAGGACGGCTGGTCGCTGCTGGGCGAGATGGCCGTCTCCGGACAGGAATGACCCACCGCCTCGCGGGAGTCCTCCCGCGAGGCGGTTCGACGAGAAGAGCCGGGTCAGTTCAGTTCGACGCGCTCGCCGGTGTGCCCGACCACGGTGACGGTGTCGTCCGAGATCGAGGTCCACTCGGTCACCGGTGTGAAGTGCCCCGCGTCCAGGTCCTCCTGTGAGACGACGTGGTACGGGAAGGCGCACGTGTAGGAGGCGTGCGCCGTGAGGCCGCGCCACCGGCAGTTGCGTGCGTCGGCAGCCGGGTCGAGGTCGTCGAGGTTCCCGCTCGGCACCACCGTGGTGGCCGCGTCGGACAGGTTGGTGACGGTGTAGGTGAAGACCAGCCTGTCACCGGCCCGGTAGCCGTCGTCCCGCGGGTTGGTGAGCGTGCCGCCGGTCACCCGGATGCGGCCCGGCGTGTTCTCGTCGGCCGTCTTCCGCACCTCGGCGGTGAAGGAACCCCGGGAGGTGCGCCCCTTGGTATCCGTGAGCGTGGCGGTCACGGGGTAGGTGCCCCCGGTCGCGTCCTCCGGGACGGTGAGGTGGACCGTGACGGCTCGGGAGGAGTCCGGGAGGATCCGGTCCGGCGGCGTCAGTTCGTACGACCAGCCCGCCGGCACCCCGAGGGTGAGGTCCTTCACGTGGAGGGCCGACCCGCTCTGGTTCGCCACCGTGAGCTCGAAGGCCGCCGTGCCGCCGCGTTCGACCGTGAGGTTCTCGGCCGTGAGCGGCGCTGCGACGCCCTGGAGCCAGGCGAGGTTGAACCGGGCGAAGCGGATGCCGCCGTTGCCGGCGTCGGGCTCGTAGAGCAGGCCGACGTTGCCGTCGGGCAGCGTCGCCAGGGTCGAGTAGGCCATGCCGTCCTGCTGGAAGACCCGCGCGACCGGCCATGTCTCGCCGTCGTCGAAGCTCATCCGGACGGTGCCGTTGGCCCGTTGGCTGGTGGAGCCCGCGTTGGAGAACAGCAGCACCTTGGCGCGGTCCGAGCCCTTCGGCGCGTTGGGGAAGGCGCGGACGATGGAGGCGTTGTTCGCCGGGTCGGGCAGTTCCCGGTCGACGGTCACCTTGCCGTAGGTGACGCCGCCGTCGTCGGAGATCGCGACCTTGCGGTAGCCGGAGCGGCCGGAGTCGCGGGAGTTGAGCATGACGCGGCCGTCGGAGAGCTCCACGGTCTTGTTCTCGTCCATGCCCGCGCCGACGGCTTCGCCGACCTTCCAGGTCTTTCCGTGGTCGTCGGAGTACACGGACACGGCCTGGAAGACACCGTCGCCGTTGATGATCGTGTACTGCTGGAGCAGCCGCCCGGCGTACTTGCCGTACTTCAGCTGGATGCCCTGGCCCGACGCGGCGAACCGGGAGCGCCAGCCGAGGTCGGCGGTGACGTCCGAGGTGATGACCCGGTGCTGCCAGGTCCGGCCGTCGTCGTGGGAGACGCTCACCTCGGCCTGGAGCACGTTGCGGTCCTCGGGGTCGACGCCGGGCCGGGACCCGCCGAAGCCCTGGTCGAAGGACTTCACGTGGAAGTTGAAGATGTCGCCGGTGGAGCGGTCGACGAGGTAACTGGGGTCGGAGTAGCCCTCGATGGGCGCGTCCCGCTTGCCCCCGTGGACGACCGTCTGCTCCCCCCAGGTGGCGCCGTCGTCGGTGGAGCGGCGCTGGAGGATGGAGTTGGGGCCGGGCGCGTCGATCGCGGTGGGCCGGCCGTCATAGGCGGCGAGGATGTCACCGCGGTTGGTGACGGCCAGTGCCGGGATGCGGTAGTTCGGGAAACCCTCGCCGTTCGTGGCGAGTTGCCGCTCCGCGTAGAAGGGCTTGCCGGCCTGAGGGGGCGTGGCATCGAAGTCCGGTGCCTGTTTGGTGGCCGCGGTCGCGGGCACGCCGCCCGCCAGTGCCACGACGGTGGAGAGCCCCACCAGACCTGCTCCCCATCGGAGCCTTCGCCGGAAGTGAGACATCGCTGTCCTATCGCTCGGAACGGCAGGGCGTCTGCCGTCGACGCGGATCATATGACGTCTGATGTCTGACGTGAACCCCTCCGGCTCCACATGATGTTCCAGGGCGGGGACGACGGCCCGTCGCGGCACTGAATGCCCGTCAGGGGCTCGACGGAGGCGGGCTCGACGTGGGCGGCCTCGTCAACCACACTCGTCACACCGGCTGTTGTGTGACTCTCCAAGAAGACGGTGAAGGGATCGACGGCATGAAGCCCACGTTCCGACGTCCTGTCCCGCGCGGCGTCGCCGCCGTGCTCGCCGCCACCGCCGCGCTCGCCCTGGCGGCACCGGCGACGGCCGCGGACGCCGGCGCCGCCGGGTCCCGCGCACCCGCGGTGCCGCTGCGGGTGGCGACCTACAACATCCACGCCGGGGCCGGCGAGGACGAGGTCTTCGACCTCGACCGCACGGCGCGGGCGATACGTGACCTGCACGCCGACGTGGTCGGTCTCCAGGAGGTCGACGTCCACTGGGGCGCCCGCAGCGACTTCGCCGACGAGGCCCGGGCGCTGGCCGAAAAGCTGGGCATGCGGGTGTTCTTCGCGCCGATCTACGACATGGACCCGGCCGCCCAGGGCGCGGACCGCCGCCAGTTCGGCGTCGCCGTGCTGAGCCGCCACCCGGTGCTCGAGGCCGAGAACCACGACATCACCCGGCTCTCCACCCAGACGCCCGATCCGGTGCCGGCCCCGGCGCCCGGCTTCGCCGAGGTGACGCTCAACGTCAGGGGCTCGCACGTGCACGTCTACGACACGCACCTGGACTACCGGGGCGACCCGTCCGTCCGCAGGGCCCAGGTCGCGGACATGCTCGACGTGCTCGCCGCCGACCGCGGCCCGAAGATCCTGGTCGGGGACTTCAACACCGAGGCGAACGCTCCGGAGTTGGCACCGCTGTGGCAGCGGCTCAGGGACGCCGACCCGGACGGCGGAGGAACGTACCCGGCGATCCGTCCGGAAAAGCGCATCGACTTCGTGACGGTCTCCCCCGACATCACCGTGACCGGCGCCCGAGAGATCGCCACGGAGGCGTCCGACCACCGCCCCGTGGTCGCGGACCTGGAGCTCCACCGGCGCGGCCGCTGAACTCGCACGGTACCGCCGTCCGCGTCGCGCCGGCCGGTCTCACCCGCCGCGACGCGATGGGGGCGTCACCCCGGTGCCGGCTGCACCGCGCGGCAGGCCATCTGGAGGGCGAGCCGGTGGCCCGGATCGTCCAGGTCCGCGCCGAGCCGGTCCCTCACCTGCCGCAGCCGGGCGGCCACGGTATTGCGGTGCAGCCCCAGGGCACGTGCCGTGGCCGTCGACGAACCGCCGTTCTCCAGGAAGACCCGCAAGGTGGTCAGGAGGTGGGCGTGGTCCGCGTCGCGCAGCGGCGCGAGCACGGTCTCGGCGAAGGCCTGAGTGATGTCGGACTGCTGCCGGGTGGCCAGCAGCCGGGCGACCCCGAGTTCGTCGGTGAGGTCGTACGGGTCGGGCTCGCGCCGTACACCTGTGCCGACGACATCGACCGGCTGCTCGCCGCGTTGGGCGCCCTCGCCCGCTGACCGGGACGGGATCGCCCGAACGGCACGGGGCACCCTCCAATGTCCACGGCTGCGGTGTCCACAGCGGTCCGGCCGGCGGCGGTGGGCCGCCGAAGCGTCGGCCCAGGCCCGTGCGGGAGTCGTCGCCGCTGTGCGGGCACGGGGTTCGCGACTCGGCGAGAGGCGTTCTCACGGGACGAGAACGAGGTGTGCGCCAGAGCCCTCGATGCGGCACGGTCGAGGTCTCGTGCGAGGCGGGGACGATCGTTTACGCTGACGCCCCCGTCGCTCCGCACGGCGACCGCTGACGCCCCATGGGCAGGCCGAGGAGGGCTTCATGGCAGGAGTGGTCCCTTGCGGTGCGGGCGACGCGGGTGGTGCGGGCCGGTCCGGGGTGTCACCGGGCGTCTCGTTCCAGCGCGGCCTCAACGTGCTGATCAGCGTGGCCGAGTCGGGTGAGGCCCGGGTCGAGAAGATCGCCGCCGACGCCGGGATCCCGGTGAGCACCGTCTACCGGTATCTGCGCACCCTGCGCGAGCTGGACCTGGTGGAGGAGCGCGCGGGCACCTACGCTCCCGGCTGGCGGCTGCTGGAGATCTCCGGTCAGCACCTGACCCACACCCGCCTGGTCGAGCTGGGCCACGGGCTGCTCCAGGAGCTGACGGACGCGACGGGCGAGACGGCCGTGCTGACCGTGCGGGTCGGCACGCGGGCCATGTGCCTGCGGCAGACCCAGTCGCCCCACCCGATCCGGATGGCGTTCCGGATCAACCAGTTGCTGCCGCTCTACGCGGGAGCGGGTCAGCGCCTGCTGCTGGCCCATGCGCCGCGTGCCGTGATCGACCACGTTCTGGAGCAGCCGCTGCGCGGCATCACCGCCCGAACGCTGGGACGCGCCCAGCTGGCCAACGAGATCGACCGGGTCCGCCGGAGCGGATTCCTGGTCACCAGGGGCGAGTTGAGCGAGGGCGCGGTGGCGGTGGCGGTGCCCGTCGTGGCGGGAGGCGAGGTGCTGTGCGCGCTCACCGTGGCCGGGCCCGAGAGCCGGTGCGGCTCGGCCTGGCGCCGGCACGCCCGGAGCCTGCTGCGGGCGGCCGGCCGGCAGCTCGGCGAGCTGCTGGAGCACCGGGCCGCGCCGCTGCCCATCGGGTGAACGCCGGCCGCGGGCGCCCGATGGGCTGCGGCGCGGCCCCCCGAGGGCTCCTCAGGCCGGGGTGACCCGGACCGGCAGGTGCGTCCAGCCCCGCAGCGTGTTGTGCAGGAACGGCACCGGCTCACCCACCACTTCCACCGTCCGCACCCGCCGGGCCAGTTCGCTGAACAGGACGTCCATCTCGAGCCGGGAGATCGGCTGGCCCACGCACTGGTGGATGCCGATGCCGAACGCCAGGTGCCCCGAGGCGTCCCGCTCGATCCGGTACTCGCCCGCGTCGTCCCCGAACCGGCGCGGATCGCGGTTGGCCGCGCCCATGAACAGCGCGATCTTCGTGTCCCCGGCAAGCCGCACCCCGTGGAACGCCGCCTCGCGGGAGGTGGTGCGGAAGAAGGACTGGAAGGGCGACTCGAAGCGCAGCGCCTCGTCGACGGCGAACCGGGCCAGCGCGGGGCTCTCGTGCAGGGCCGCCCACTCGGAGGGGTGGGTGGCCAGGCATTTCATGGTGTTGCCGATGGCCAGTACGGTCGTGTCCAGGCCCGCCGACAGCAGGGCGCGCACCAGCCGGGTCGCCTCGTCCGGGGTGATCACGCCCTGGTCGGCGTACTCCCAGATCTTGGCGCCGAGGCCGTCCGGGGTCAGGTTCTCGCGGGCGCAGTTGCTCATCACCCACTCGACGGTCCCCTCGCCGGCGGCGAAGTACCGTGCGTAGCGGGCGTCTTCGGGGCCGAACGCGGAGAAGTTCATGGCACCGTGCGGCAGCAGGTTCTCCGCTCGGCCTTCGCGGGGTATGCCGACCGCGTTGCCGAACACCTCGATCGGGAACAGCTCGGCCAGTTCGGTGACGGCGTCGAACTCGCGCTGTTCCAGGACCCGGTCCACGAGCCGCACGGCGAACTCCTGGAACGCGGCGCGCAGCACCCGGGTGTTGCGGGGGGAGATCACCCCGGCCATCGCGGTGCGCAGCGGGGTGTGCGCGGGCGGGTCGGAGTCGAGGATGCCCGCGGGGCGCCACGGCGGCTCCTGGTGGTAGTTGCGCGGCCCGACCCCGGCGCCGGAGATGAACGTCTCGTGGTCGGCGAGGATCCGCCGGCACTGCTCGAAGCGGGTGAAGGCGTGGACGCCGTACCGCTCCAGCCACACCGCCGGTCCCGCCTCGCGCATGCGGTCGAACAGCGGGTAGGGGTCGGTCAGGTTGCCGTCGTCGTAGGGGTCGTCCGGGATGGATGCGACGACGCCGTCGGCGGTGCTGGTCATCAGGCCCCCTCGGGTGGGCGCGGGTGGTGGTCGGGTACGCGGGCCGGCGGTGCGGACGGGGCGTGCCGGCGACGCGCGCCGGGCTGCGCCGCCTCGTGCCGGCCGGCGCGCAGGAACGGTAGTCCGGCGGTGGGCGTACGGGACACGGCTGTTATCGCCTGCTGAGAAAGGCCGTTGCCGCGTACCGGCCGCGCTCCGCACGATGCGGCGACCGGGGTGCCTCGGAGGGCGCCCCGCACAGGCCGAGTCGGAGACGGAGGAGCCATGTCGGCGCAGCAGTTCGTGACCGTCACGGTCGAGGAGGTGACGACGGAAGCGGCGGGAGTCGTCTCCCTCGTCCTGGCGGCGCGCGACGGCCGGGCCCTGCCGCGGTGGACGCCGGGGGCCCACATCGACGTCGTGCTCTCCCGCGATCTGATCCGGCAGTACTCCCTGTCGTCGGCTCCGGAGGAGGCACGCTGGCGGATCGCGGTGCTGCGCGAACCCGGCGGGCGCGGCGGTTCGGTCCACCTGCACGACCGTGTCCGTGCCGGGGACACCCTGCTGGTGAGCACCCCCCGCAACACCTTCCCGCTGGACCTCGGAGCCGACCGGCACGTCCTCGTCGCGGGAGGAATCGGGATCACACCGCTTCTGCCGATGGCGGCCGCGCTCGACGCGGCGGGCAAGGAGTGGACGCTGCTGTATCTGGGGCGGGCCGCCGCCTCCATGGCGTTCACCGCGGAGCTGGCCCGGTACGGGGACAGGGTGCGACTCCACCGCGACGACGAGTCGGGCGTCGCCGACATCTCGGCGGAGCTCGACGGGCTGGGAGCGGCGGACGCCGGCGTGTACGCGTGCGGTCCGCCCGGACTGCTCACCGCCGTCGAGGACTACGCCCGGACCCGCCCCGGCACCCGGCTGACCGTGGAGCGCTTCACCGCCGGTCCCGGGGGCGCGCGCCGCGAGGGCGACCGGCCGTTCACGGTGCGGACCCGCGACGGCCGTGAGATCACCGTGGGCGCCCGCCAGTCGATCCTCGACGCGCTGTCGCAGGCGGGCGTGCGGACGCTCAGCTCCTGCCGGGAAGGCGTCTGCGGGACCTGCGAGACGGCGGTTCTCGGGGGCGAGCCGGACCATCGTGACCGGGTGCTCGGCGAGGAGGAACGCGCCGCGGGCGAGACCATGATGATCTGCGTCTCGCGGTGCCTGGGGGAACGTCTGATCCTGGACGTGTGACTACCGGCGGCTCACCGGCGGCGTCCGAAGCGGAGCCGGGGCGGTGACAGCACCGACGACAGGCCGTGCCCACCACCCGGCGCCGTGCGCACACCGGCCTCCGAACGAGCCGAACCGCCGCGTACCGCCGGAGGGTTCAGGGTGTCGTCCCGGTCGAAGCCGAGCCGGTTCACCACCTCCACCACGCCGTCGACGCTGTCGCACAGCCACACGGTGACCGGGATCAGGCTCCTGCGCTCCACTGTGCCGCTGAGCACGACCCGGCCCTCGGCGACCTCGACCGCCAGCGCCGAAGGCCGCAGGCCCAGCGTCCGTACGATGACGCCCTCCAGGATCTCCTGCTGGATCTCGCGGTCCCGGCGCAGGAACAGCCGCACCAGGTCGCTGCGGCTGATCACGCCGATCAGCCGGCCGCCGCCGTCCACCACCGGCAGGCGCTTGACCTTGTGCCGCTCCATGGTCCTTGCGGCACGCACGGCGTGCCAGTCCGGCTCCGCGACCACAGCGGGGCTCGTCATCAGCTCCCCCGCGTTCCTCCCGGCGCCTCCGCACGTCTGCCTGCGGAGCAGGTCCGCCTCGGACACCACTCCTATCGGCCGGTCCTCGTCGTCGACCACCGGGACGGCGGTGATGTCGTACTCGTCGAGGACACGTGCGATCTCCTTGAACGCCGTGCCCGGTCGCACACTCACGGCGGTGGGGCTCATCAACTCGCCCACGCTGCGTCGTCTCATCACTCGGCGCCCTTCCTGTCGCCTCCAGTCCACCGCACGCACCGCCTTGCCGCTGAGGCCGAACAGTCCCTGCCGGGACCCCGAAAGTCCCTTCGTGCCCCGCGCGGTCACCCGTTTCGGCCGATGGCGGATTCTCGCCCGCTGAGAACGGCTCGTTGGCGCCTGCCGGTCGCCGCCCTAACTTCCAGGCACCGAGCCGCCGTCCCGCGCACCCCGCGCACCGGAGCGCGAACCGGTGGCCGGCCGACAGGGCCCGCGCCGTCCCCGCCGCTTCACCGCGGCACGCGGACCGCGCGCCGAGGACTTCGACAGGAGCCGTCCATGCCTCTTTCCCGCCGTCGGGGCGCGTCCTGTACCGCGCTCGTCCTGGCCACCGCCGGCGCCTGCCTGCTGGCCGCCTGCGGCTCCGCCACGAAAGCACCACCGGACCGCCCCGCCGCCACGAACGCGCCGCTGCACTCGCTCATGCGGAACGCGGCGGCCGGGAAGACGACCCTCGACGTCGCCAGCGACATCGAATACCCGCCGTTCGAGTCCTACGCGGCCGACAACACCACGGTGCAGGGCGTCGACCGTGAACTCGCGGACGAATTCGAGAAGTTGCTGGGCGTCAAGCTGGTCTTCCACAACACCGCGTTCGACGCGATCATCCCCGGCCTGGCCGCCAAGCGCTACGACCTGGCGATGTCGGCGATGTCCGACACCGTCGAGCGGCAGAAGCAGGTCGACTTCGTCGACTACCTCAAGGCCGGCGGCGGCATCATGCTGCCCAAGGACAACCCCCACAAGGTGTCCGCACTCGACGACCTCTGCGGTCTGAAGGTGGCCATCGACAAGGGGACGACCGAGGTCCAGGACGGCCAGGACCGGATCAAGAAGTGCCGGGCGAACGGCAGGCCCGCGCCGGCGATCTCCGTCTTCCCCGGGCAGAACCAGATGGTGCTCGCCCTCCAGAGCGGACGGGCCGACGCGGCCCTGATCGACTCGACCGCGGGTGGCTACGTGGCCCGGCAGACGGGCGCGTTCACGATGCTCCCGCCGTACGAGAGCGGCAGCTTCGGCATCGTCTTCCGCAAGGGCGACACGGCACTCGAGCAGGCCTTCGCCAAGGCACTGGAGCGGCTGGCGCAGGACGGCACCTACCGGAAGATCCTGGCCAAGTACGGCCAGGACACGGGCGCGCTGGACAGCTTCCCCGTCAACGGGGTGACCTCATGAGCGACCCCGCGTCCACCGTCGGGGCGCGGCCGGCCGGTCAGGGGGGCGAGGCGGTCGTACCGGCCCGCCACCCGGGGCGCTGGCTCGCCCTGCTGACTCTCGCCGTGCTCGCCGCGATGGCCCTGCACCTGCTCGTCACGAACGAGCGGCTCGAGTGGCCGGTGGTGTGGCGGTACCTGTTCTCCGAGCCGATCCTCACCGGCGTCGCACGCACGCTCGAACTCACCGGCATCGCCATGGTGATGGGGCTGGTGATCGGGATCGTGGTGGCGATCGGGCGGCTCTCCCCCAACCCCGTCCTGTCCAAGGTGGCCTGGCTGTACTCGTGGTTCTTCCGCGGGACGCCCCTGCTGGTGCAGTTGCTGTTCTGGTTCTACCTCTCAGCGCTGCTGCCCCGGATCTCGATCGGGATCCCGTTCGGGCCGGAGCTCGCCTCGGCCGGCACGAACACCCTGATCACGCCGTTCCTCGCGGCCACCCTGGGCCTCGGCCTCAACGAGGGCGCGTACATGAGCGAGATCGTCCGCTCCGGCATCCTCGCCGTGCCGCGCGGCCAGACCGAGGCGGGGCAGGCGATCGGCATGAGCCGGGGCCAGGTGATGCGCCGCGTCGTGCTGCCCCAGGCCATGCGGGTGATCATCCCTCCGACCGGCAACGAGACCATCGGCATGCTGAAGTACACCTCGCTGGTGCTGGTGATCGGCTACGCCGAACTGCTCACCTCCGCGTCGCTGATCTACTCCCGCACCTTCCAGACCATTCCCCTGCTGATCGTCGCGGCGTTGTGGTACCTGACGATCACGGCGGTGCTCTCCCTCGCGCAGTACTACGTCGAACGGCACTTCGGGCGCGGCTTCCAGGTCACCTCCTCGCGCCGGACCCGGCCGTCGCGGCTGCTGCGCGCTCGGCCCGCCGCCCCCGTCGAAGCCACCACGTCACTGCGGAGCGCGTCATGAGTGAGCCCATGTTCGAAGCCAGTGACGTGCACAAGTCGTTCGGTCACGTCGAAGTGCTGCGCGGAGTGAGCATGCGGGTCGCCCGAGGAGAGGTCGCCTGCCTGCTCGGCCCGTCCGGCTCGGGCAAGAGCACCTTCCTGCGTTGCATCAACCACCTGGAGAAGCTCGACGCCGGGCGCATGTCGGTCGACGGCGACCTCGTCGGCTACCGCCGCGTCGGTCACCGGCTGCACGAGCTGACGGATCGTGAGGTGGCCCGCCGCCGGGCGCGGATCGGCATGGTGTTCCAGCAGTTCAACCTCTTCCCGCACCGCACCGCGCTGGAGAACGTGCTGGAAGGCCCGGTCACCGTCAAGGGGGCGCGCCGACGGGACGTGCTGGACGAGGCGCATCAGCTGCTGGAACGGGTGGGTCTGGCCGACAAGGCGCGGCATTACCCGGGCCAGTTGTCGGGCGGGCAGCAGCAGCGCGTGGCGATAGCCCGGGCGCTGGCCATGCGTCCGGCGCTGATGCTGTTCGACGAGCCCACCTCGGCGCTCGACCCGGAGCTCGTCGGCGAGGTGCTGGACGTGATGCGTGACCTGGCCGAGGGCGGCATGACCATGATCGTGGTGACCCATGAGATGGCCTTCGCGCGCGAGGTCGCCGACGTCGCGCACTTCATGTCCGACGGCGTGCTCGTGGAGAGCGGTCCGCCCGCCGCGGTGCTGGGCGACCCGCGGCACGAACGCACCCGTACCTTCCTGTCGAAGGTCCTGGCGTGAGCGCGCGCGGGAGTGGACGCGGAGCCGGCGTCCGGCTGCGGGAGGCGCCCGGCGGGTACGCGCGGACGGTCCGGGCCGCCGGGGAGCGGCGTGCCCGCCGCTGCCACGGCCCGGCCCCGTCCGGCCCCGGCCGGATCCCGCCCGCCCGGCGCGCGGATCCCGGCGCGACGACCGGGACGGAGGCCACCCGCAGCCGACGGGTCGCGGTTCCTGCCCGCGCCGGCCTGCTCCCCGGTGGGGCCGTTGTCCGCCATGGCCTGCTCCCCGGTGGGGCCGTTGTCCGCCATGGCCTGCTCCCCGGTGGGGCCGTTGTCCGCCATGGCCTGCTCCCCGGCGAGACCCTCGCCCGCCGTGGCCTGCCCCCCGTCCAGATGCCCTCCCGTCATGACATGCTCCCCGGCAAGGTACCCGCACCCGACGAGGCACCCACCCGCCACAGCCCCCACCCCGACAAGGCGTTCGCCTGCGGCGGCCTGCACCCCGGCGAGGCCCTCGCTGGCCTGCCCCCCGTCGAGATGCCCTCCCGTCATGACATGCTCCCCGGCAAGGTACCCGCACCCGACGAGGCACCCACCCGCCACAGCCCCCACCCCGACGAGGCGTTCGCCTGCGGCGGCCTGCTCCCCGGTGGGGCCGTCGCCCGCCATGGTCTGCTTCCCGGCGAGGCACCCACCCGCCACAACCTGCACCCCGACGAGGCACCCACCCGCCACAACCTCCTCCCCAGCGAGGCACCCATCCGCCATAGCCTGCCCCCCGACGAGGCGTTCGCCTGCGGCGGCCTGAACCCAGGTGGGGTGGTGGCCGCATGACGCCGCGCCCCCGTGCGGAAGTTCTCCGTCTGCCCGCCTACGGCGGTGGCCGGGCCGGGGACGAGCCGACGCACCGGCTGGGTTCCAACGAGTCGCCGTTCCCGCCGTCGGCCGCGGTGCGGGCCGCGATCGCGGCCAGTGCCGGCGCCGCCCACCGCTACCCGCCGCTGCGGCCCGCCGAACTCGAGACGCGCCTCGCCGGGCACCTGGGAGTCCGCCCGGAGCAGGTGCTCGCCGGCGGTGGCTCCATCGCGGTGCTGGAGCAGCTGGTGCGCGCGTTCGCCGGCCCCGGGGACCGGGTCGCCTACGCGTGGCGCTCCTACGAGGCCTACCCGATCCTGGTCGCCGCCGCGGGCGCGACCCCGCTGGAGGTGCCGCTGCGCGACTCGGCGCCCGACCTGTCCGCGGTCGCGGCGGCGCTGACGCCCGACGTGCGCGTGATCCTCGTCTGCAATCCCAACAACCCGACCTCGACCGTGCTGCCGCCGGGCGCCCTGGCCGCCTTCGTCGCGGCCGTTCCGGAGGACGTGCTGATCGTCGTGGACGAGGCCTACCGCGAGTTCGTGCCGGCGGGCGGGACCGACGACGGGGTGCGGCTTCAGCGGGCGTATCCGAACGTCGCCGTGCTGCGGACGTTCTCCAAGGCCTACGCCCTCGCCGGTCTGCGGGCCGGATACTGCGTGGCCGACCCGGCGGTGCTCGACGCCGCCCGGCGCGTGGCGCTGCCGTTCAGGCTGAGCGCGCCCGCGCTCGCCGCCGCGCTGGCGACCCTGGACGAGCCGGAGCCGACGGCGCGTCGGGTACGGCGGCTCACCGGCTCGCGGGACCGGCTCGTCGCGGAGCTGCGCGCGGCGGGCCTGGAGGTGCCGGCGTCCGGGACCAACTTCGTCTGGCTGCCGTTCGGGGACGTGAGCCGGGAGTTCCTGCGGCAGTGCACGCTCGCCGGCATCGGCGTGCGCGTGTTCCCCGGTGAGGGCGTGCGGATCACCGTCGGCGACGAGGACGCCAACGCCGAGGTGGTCGCCGCGGCCCGGCGCTGTTCTCACCCCCTGAGAACAGCCGATTGCGGCCCCCGACACGGCACGTAGCCTCTGCGCAGGAGGAACCCATGACCGAGCCATTGACCTTGGGCGAAGCGCCCGTTTCCCTCGACGATCTCCTCGCCGTCGCGCGCGGCGGCCGTCGGGTCGTCGTCGGCGAGAGCGCCGTGAAAGCCATGCGTGCGAGCGAGCAGTGGGTCGACTCGATCGTCGAGGGCATGCGGGCCGGCGAGCCGGTGGAGCCGATCTACAGCGTCAACACCGGCTTCGGTTCGCTGGCCGGACGGCAGGCGTTCGCCACCGCCGAGGACGCCGCCGAGCTGTCCCGCCGGCTGATCGTCTCCAACGCCAGCGGGGTGGGCCGTCATCTGGACGAGGAGGTGGTGCGCGCCGCCATGCTGATCCGGGCCGCGAGCCTGACCCGCGGTCACTCGGCCGTCCGGCCCGACCTGCCCGAGACCCTCGCGCGGATGCTCGACGCCGGGGTGCACCCGGCGGTCCCCGAATACGGCTCGCTGGGCGCCAGCGGTGACCTCATCCCGCTGGCCCACCTGGCGATCGTGCTGTCGCGTCCGGCCGGCGAGGACGTCGAACTCGACAGCGGCGAGGCGTTCTGGGACGGCGAGATCGTGAGCGGTCTCGAGGCCATGCGCCACGCCGGGATCGAGCGGATCGCGCTGCGCGCGAAGGAGGGCCTCGCCCTGACCAACGGCACGTCGTTCTCCACGGCGCAGGTGGCCCTCGCCCTCGCGGACGCGCGGAACCTGCTCGCCACCGCCGAGATCACCGCGGCGATGTCCATCGAGGCGCTGATGGGCTTCGGGGACGCGTTCCTCCCGCAGATCCACCAGGCCCGCGGGCACCGCGGCCAGATCGAGTCCGCGGCCCGCATCCGGCAGTTGCTCGGCGACAGCGGCCTGATCGACGGCGACGTGGACCGCGACCCGGTCCGGCGGCCGCCGCAGGACGCGTACTCGTTGCGCTGCACACCGCAGGTGCTCGGACCGGTCCGCGACACCCTGCGTTTCGTGCACGGCATCGTGGAGACCGAGATCAACGCGGCCACCGACAACCCGCTCGTGTTCCCGGACCTGCCGGCGACCCGTGGCCTCAAGGCGGTCTCGGGCGGCAACTTCCACGCCCAGTACCTCGCGTTCGCCGCGGACTTCCTCGCCATCGCCGTCACCGAGATCGGCAGCATCGCCGAGCGCAGGCTGTTCCGCCTCGACGACGGCTCCCTCAACCGCGGGCTGCCGGACATGCTCGTCGCCAGCGAGAAGGTGGGCATGGACTGCGGCTACATGCTGCCGCAGTACCTCGCGGCCGCGCTGGTGTCGGACTGCAAGACGCTGGCCCATCCCGACAGCGTCGACTCGATCCCGACCTGCGCGAACCAGGAGGACCACGTCTCGATGGCGAACAACGCCGGCCGGCACGCCCGGCAGGTGGTCGCCAACATCGAGGCCGTCATCGGCATCGAGCTGCTGATGGCCGCGCAGGCACTCGAACTGCGCCTGGCCGAACAGGCCGCCGACGCCTCGGTGCTGTCCGGCGCGAGCCGGGCGGTCCTGGAACTCGTACGCACCACGCGGTCCGCCGATGGACGGCCCATCGACCACATCACGCGGGACGTCGTCCTGTACCCCCGGGTCCGTGCGGCCGTCGACCTGGTGCACAGCGGCTCCGTCGTCGAGGCCGTACGGGCCGTGCACCCTGAAGGAGCACCCTGAGCGTGGGCCGCGCTTGCCTTGGAGAGGACTCCAATTCGTAGGGTCGGCCCGTCCAAGTGGGGCCCATCCAAGGAGAGTCGTATGCGCCACCGCGTTCTGGGCGGGACCGGTATCGAGGTCAGCCCGTACTGCCTCGGCACGATGATGTTCGGGTCCGTCGGCAATGCCGACCACGACGAGTGCGTCCGGATCATCCACGCCGCGCTGGGCGAGGGGATCAACTTCGTCGACACGGCCGACATGTACTCGGCCGGGGAGTCGGAGACGATCGTCGGCAAGGCGCTGAAGGGCCGACGCGACGACGTGGTGCTCGCGACCAAGGTCCACTTCCCCATGGGGGACGGTCCCAACCGCGGTGGCAACTCACGGCGTTGGATCTTCCGGGAGGTGGAGGACAGTCTGCGGCGGCTGGGAACGGACTGGATCGACCTGTACCAGGTGCACCGGCCGGACCACACGACCGACATCGAGGAGACGCTCTCGGCCCTCACCGATCTGGTGCGCCAGGGCAAGATCAGGGCGTTCGGCTGCTCCACCTTCCCCGCCGACGAGATCGTGGAGGCGTACCACGTGGCCGACCGGCGGGGGCTCCAGCGGTTCCGCACCGAGCAGCCGCCGTACTCGCTGCTGGCCCGCGGCGTCGAGCGGCATGTGCTGCCGGTGGCGGAGCGCCTGGGCATGGGGGTGCTGACCTGGAGTCCGTTGGCCTCCGGGTTCCTGACCGGTCGCTACCGCAGGGGCCGGGCCCTCGATCTGAGCAGCGGACGCCCCACCCTGCACCCCGACCGCTTCGATCCGTCGGCGCCGCGCACGGCCGCCAAACTGGAGATCGTCGAGCAGCTCGTCGAAGTGGCCCGGGAAGTCGGCTGCTCACTGCCGGAGTTGGCCATCGCCTTCCCGCTCGCGCATCCCGCCGTCACGTCGGTGATCATCGGCCCGCGCACGATGGAGCAACTGCTCAGCACGCTCAAGGGCAGGTCCGTGGTGCTGGACGACGCCGTACTCGACCGGCTCGACGACATCGTGCCGCCCGGAACCGACGTCTACCCCCCTGACGGCGTCTGGACTCCGCCGTCTCTCGCCGTACCGGCGCTGAGGCGACGCCCGGCCGAGTCCCGGTCCGCCGTGTGAGGTTCGGCCGTCCGTCGCGACGGGGGCGGGCCCAGGCCGTCGGGTAGAGACGAAAGCCGCGGCCGGTCTTCCTGCCGAGGTGGCCGGCCTCCACCATGCGCTGCAGCAGCGGGGGCGGAGCGTACAACGGCTCCTTGAACTCGGCGTACAGGGACTGGGCGATCGCCTGCGTGGCACCGGTGACCCCGGCACGCGACCGGCGCGAGGTCCACTCCCTGCACCCGATCCCCCTGCACAGGCTCACCGACCCGGACGTCCCCCGCCGGCGCACCGCCGACGACGGGCGACCGCTCCTCCAACTGCCGCTGCCCCGCGGGATGGTGGTCCACCCGCCCACCGGCGCGCTGCTCTGGCGGTTCCGCGAGGTCGCGCTGCTGGGCCGCCCGACGCGCGTGGCCGGCCTGGCCCAGTCCGTCTTCACCCGCACATGAGCCGGTCCCCGGTCCTGTGATGGGCCGGGGGGCTACGGCAGGTTGCGGGCCACCACGATGCGCTGGATCTGGTTGGTCCCCTCGTAGATCTGGGTGATCTTCGCATCGCGCATCATGCGCTCGACGGGGAAGTCCTTCGTGTAGCCGTAGCCGCCGAGCAGTTGCACCGCGTCGGTCGTCACGGCCATGGCGGTGTCGGAGGCGAGGCACTTGGCGGCCGCGCCGAAGTACGTCAGGTCGGGCGATCCGGCCGAGCTGCGGGCCGCGGCGGCGTAGACCATCTGCCGTGCCGACTCCACCTTCATCGCCATGTCGGCGAGCATGAACTGCACGCCCTGGAAGTCGGCGACGGCCTTGCCGAACTGCCGCCGCTCCCGGACATGGCCGACCGCGGCGTCGAGGGCGCCCTGAGCGATGCCGAGCGCCTGGGCGCCGACCGAGACCCTGGTGTGGTCCAGGGTCGCCAGCGCCAGCCGGAGCCCCCTGCCGCGCTCGCCGAGCAGGCGGTCGCCGGGGATCCGGCAGCCGTCGAAGTACACCTCGCGGGTGACGGAGCCCTTCAGCCCCATCTTCCGCTCGGGCGCCCCGTAGTCGATGCCGGCGTCGTCCGCGTGGACGACGAACGCCGAGATGCCGCGGGAGCCCGCGTCGGGGTCCGTGACCGCGAAGACGATGAGGTACCTGGCCACACCGGCCGAGGTGATCCAGGTCTTGACGCCGTCCAGGACCCAGCCGTCCCCGTCGGCCGTCGCACGGCAGCGCATCGCGGCGACGTCGCTGCCCGCCTCCCGCTCGCTGATGGCGTAGGCCATCAGCGCCTCTCCGGAGGCCACTTCGGGCAGGTAGCGCTGCCGCTGCCGCTCCGTGCCGGCCAGCAGCAGCGGGACCACGCCGAGCTTGTTGGACGTCTGGACGGTGGACGAGGAGGCGCACACCCGGGCGACCTCCTCGACGGCGAGGGCCGCGGCGAGGGCGTCGACACCGTCGCCGCCGTACTCCTCCGGGATGCCGGGTGCGTGCAGCCCGGCGGACACCAGTGTGTCGTAGTTCTCGTACGGGAACCCGCCCCGCGCGTCGACCTCCGCGGCCCGGGGGCCCAGTTCCTTCTCGGCGACGGCACGGGCCGCGGCGCGGAACTCGTCGTACATCGGGGGCAGCAGGTACGGCGTCGTCATGGAGTGCTCCTCGGTCGGAGAGTCGGGGGGCGGACTGGCGGACTGGCGGAGAGTCGGGTGGCGGAGTGCCGGAGAGTCGGGCGCCGCAGTGCCGGAGTGCCGGAGTGCCGATCGGGCGCGGGCCCGGCTCCATTGCGGCGCAGAACCGCCCGCCGCGCCAATGTGCGCGTGCACGACGATCCGGCGGATCTTCGTGCAGCCGCACATCGACCCCCCGAAGGCCCCCGGCTTACGTTCCGCATGCCGCGGCGTGATCCGGCCGCCCCGACCGAAAGGCGTGAAGCCATGACTGTTCTGCGCGGCCTGCGCGTGCTCGACCTGAGCCGGGTGCTGGCCGGCCCGTACTGCACGGCCCTGCTGGCGGACCTCGGCGCCGACGTGGTCAAGGTCGAGCCGCCCGGCGGCGACGACGCCCGGCACCTCGGGCCGTTCCGGAAGGGCGAGAGCGTGTACTTCGCCCAGCTCAACCGCGGCAAGCGCAGCATCGCCCTCGATCTGAAGGACCCCGACGACCACGCGCTGCTGCTGCGGCTGGCCGGGCAGGCGGACGTCTTCGTCGAGAACTACCGCCCCGGGGTCGCCCGGCGGCTCGGCATCGACCACGCCACGCTCCGCGCGGCCAACCCGCGTCTGGTCTACGCGAGCATCTCCGGCTTCGGGCAGAGCGGCCCGATGCGGGAGCACCCCGCCTACGACCTGATCGTCCAGGCCATGTCCGGCCTGATGGCCGGCACCGGCACGCCCGAGGGTCCGCCCACCAGGGTCGGCGAGTCGGTCGGCGACCTGGTGGCCGGACTGTTCGCCTCGTGGGCCATCAACGCCGCGCTGTTCGATCGGGAGCGCAGCGGCCGGGGCCGGTACATCGACGTGGCCATGCTCGACTCCCTGGTGTCGCTCCAGGTGACCGCGATGAGTTTGCTCACGGCGACCGGAGGCCTGCCCGGCCGGGTCGGCAACCGGCATCCGGTGTCCACCCCGTTCGACACCTATCGGACCGCCGACGGCCTGGTGGCGATCGCGGTCGCCGGCGAGGCGGTGTTCGCCCGGTTCGCCCGGATGGTGGGGCGGCCCGACATGCCGTCGGACCCGCGGTTCCGCGACGACGCCGCCCGGGCGCACCACATCGAGCGGGTGCGGGAGATCACCGAGCGGTGGTCCGCCGGACTGACCACGGAGCAGGCCCTGGAGTCGGCGCGGGCGGCGGGGGTCCCGGCCGCCCCGATCTGGGACCTGACCGATGCGGTGAACAGCGAGCAGATCCGCGCGCGCGGGCTCGTCGGCGAGTTCGACCACCCCGTACTGGGCCGCACGCCGTACCTGCGCCAGCCGGCGCGGTTCGGGCCGGACGGCACGACGGACGGGGCGGGCAGCGCCTCCGGAGCCCCCGGGACGGCGGCTCCGAGCCCGGCTCTCGGCGAGCACGCCGACGCGGTCGTCGGGCAGTGGCTCCACGAGGACCGGGACCGGAGCCGTCGGTGAGGCAGGGCGGCCACCGCCCGTAGGTTCGGGCCCCGCCACCCGGCCCAGGCAATCCTCAGCCCATATTTTGCAGCAAAGTATTGACCTCTCATTCATCCGATCCCATTCTGAATGACCTTATGCATGTCAGAAGCGGATCCGTGGAAGAGGGCATATCCATGACAGGCGTGGTCGAACAACGCTCGATCGATGTCGTCCCCGACGCCGAACGGCACGGCAGCGCGTTCAGCCAGTTCACTCTCTGGCTGGGCGCGAACCTCCAGATCACCGCGGTCGTCACCGGCGCGCTCGCCGTCGTCTTCGGCGGGGGCGCCTTCTGGTCGATCATCGGTCTGCTGCTCGGCAACCTGCTGGGCGGCGCGGTGATGGCCCTGCACTCCGCCCAGGGACCGCGCCTCGGCCTGCCGCAGATGATCTCCAGCCGGGCCCAGTTCGGCGTCCGCGGAGCCGTCGTCCCGCTGATTCTGGTCATCGTGATGTACGTCGGCTTCTTCGCCAGCGGCAGCGTGCTGGCCGGCCAGGCGGTCGGCGAACTCACCCACCTCGGCGACACCACCGGCATCGTGATCTTCGCCGTCGTCACCGCGGTCACCACGCTCGTCGGCTACCGGCTCATCCACACCCTGGGACGGGTGGCCAGCGTCGTGTGCGCAGTCGCCTTCGTCTACCTCGGCATCCGCCTCCTGGAGCACGCCGAACTGAGCACCCTGCTCGCCAACCGCTCCTTCGACCTGCCGCTGTTCCTTCTCGCCGTCTCCTTGTCCGCCTCCTGGCAGCTCGCCTTCGGCCCCTACGTCGCCGACTACTCGCGCTACCTGCCCCGCTCCACCTCTCCCCGCGCCACCTTCTGGTGGACCCTCGGCGGTTCGGCCCTCGGCTCCCAGTGGTCCATGACGTTCGGCGCGCTCGCGGCGGCCGCGGCAGGCAGCGCCTTCGTCGACAACCAGGTCGGCTACGTCGTCGGCCTGGGCGGCGCGGGCCTCGCGGCCTCGTTCCTGTACTTCGTCATCGCCCTGGGCAAGCTGACGGTGAACGTGCTCAACACCTACGGCGGTTTCATGTCGATGGTCACCGGCATCAGCGGCTTCCGCGGGCAGCGCGCGCTGTCCACCCGCGGCCGCGCCGCCTACATCGCCGGGATCATGATCGCGGGAACCGCGGTCGCCCTCCTGGGCAAGGACAGCTTCCTGACCTCGTTCAAGGACTTCCTGCTCTTCCTGCTCACCGCCTTCACCCCCTGGTCGGCGATCAACCTGGTGGACTACTACCTGATCGCCAAGGAGCGCTACGACCTGCCCGCCCTGAGCGACCCCCACGGCCGCTACGGCGCCTGGCGCGTCAAGGCACTCATCGTCTACGGCATCGGCCTTCTGGCCCAACTGCCGTTCCTGGCCACCAGCTTCTACACCGGCCCACTGGTGAAGCCGCTCGGCGGCACGGACATCTCCTGGATCGTCGGCCTGGCCGTCCCCGCCTTCCTCTACTGGCTCACGGCCCGCCGCGACACCGCCCACGTACCGGACCGCATGATCCTCACCACCGAGCCGGGGACGAGGACCGCTTCCCCCTCCCCCACCCCCTGACGGCGGCGAAGGCGGGCGCGTCCGCTCACTGCCCGGGCGGTGTGCCGGCGGGGTCGGCCTCCAGCGCCAGGAGGGCCAGCCACAGCTCCGTGCGGTCGGCCAGGCGGTCGAGGTCACGTCCGGTGAGCTGCTCGATCAGCCGAAGCCGGTAGCGCAGGCTGTTGCGGTGGAGCGTCAGCTCCCGAGCGGTCGCGGCGGACCCGCAGTCGTGGGCGAGGTACGACCGCAGCGTGGCGACCAGCTCGGCCCGCTGTTCCTCGTCGTGCCGCAGCAGCGGCGCGAGCACGGCATGGCCCAGCTCCCGCAGCGGCAGGTCCAGATTGCCCATCAGCAGTCCGGCGATGCTCAGCGGCGCCGCCCGGTGCACCCCGGGGCCGGCCTGCGCCGCCTGGCGCGCCTCGAAGTAGCCGAGCCGCAGCCCGGCCACGCCGCGTCGCGGCTCGCCCACGCCCACGCGGACCCCCGGGTCCAGCACGGTCAGGTGGTCCGCGACGGTACGGGCGGCGGCCGCGGCGTCGACGCCTTCGGGCACGATCACCATCACCGTGTCGTCGATCAGGGCGGTGGGCAGCCGGTCGCCCTCACGCTCCAGGAGCGGCCCCAGCGTCCACGGCAGGCTGCGCAGCCGTCCGGGGGCGCCGCCGACCCGGGCGACCACGACCACGTGCGGCCCCTCCACCGCGAGGCCGTACGCCGTCAGCCGGCGGCGGGCGTCGGCGTCGGAGACCGTGCGGTGCAGGACGTCCTCGAGGAGCTGGCCCAGCAGCTCCCGCCGGCCGTTGAGCACGGCCTGGTGACGGGCCACCTCGAGGCCGATGATGCTCGTGGCGAACGACAGCACGTCCTGCCGCACCGTGCCCAGCCGGGTGCGCAACCACGCGACCGGCACGCCGTCCACCACGATCGGCACGGACGTCCCCGCGTCGTCCGCCATCCCCTCGTCCCCACCGGCCCGCGGCCACTCGGACGAGGAGGGATGGCGCGCCAGCACGCGCCCACCCGGCTCGACCACGGCCACCGGCCCCGCACCCAGTTCGCGGTGCAGCCGCCGCAGCAGCCCGCGCAGCCCGTGACCGGACAGCAGCTCCCGGACCAGCTGGTCCTGGAGGACGACGGCCGATCGCACCGCGTCGTAGCGCTCCGCGAAGATCCGGTCGGCCACCCACCGGCTGATCTGCGCGAAGGGCACCTCGACCGGTGAGCCCAGGAGGGCCAGACCGGCCCGCTCGGCGGTCTCGACGACGACGGGCGGCACGTCCTGGTGCACCAGGCCGGTGCCGAAGCAGAGCGCGGCCACCGGAAGCTCCGCAAGACGGCCGAGCAGCCGTACCCACTCGGCGTCGTCCCGGTCCAGCATGCCCGTCGTCATCACCAGTTCGTCACCGCGCAGGAACGGCGTCGGGTCCGGCAGTTCCGTCGTGGACACCCAGCCGATCCGCCGGTCCTCGTCATGGCAGTGGCTGCTCAGCGCTCGAAGCCCCAGGGCGGGTTCGGCGAGGAGGTCGGGAACCGTGACGGGCACACGACGATTGTGCACCAGCACGAATCGGCCCGTGCAAGCCGGGCCACGTCGGCCCCGGCCGCCGTTCAGGAAATCGCGGACTCCGGGATCGGCGAGCAGCTTGCCCTGCTCGCGGGTGATGGCGGCGGCGAACTTCTCGGCCCGCTCGGTCAGCAGTGTCCCGGCCCGGGCGAGGAACTCGGCTCGTTCGACCGGGCCGAGCGCGCGCCAGCCGGGCGACGCGGCGGTGGCGGCGTCGACCGCGCGGTCCACGTCGACGCCGCCCGACTCGGCGAACTCCCCGATCCGGTCGGTGACATCGGCCGGGTTGATGTTCTCGCGGGTCTGCCCCGACTCGGCCGGGTCCCACCGTCCGTCGATGCAGTTGCGCCGAAGGTGCTGTGACTGTGCCATGCCCTCCCCTTCGCTGGACCACGCCGGCCGTGCCGCCGGACGTCGTCAGGCTCTCCGAAGGACCGGGCCGTCACAATGCGCGATTGCCGAATGCGGCCGATAGCCGCGGCCTATCGCCTCCCCGCCGCGGATCGCATGTCAGCCGGACGGTTGTTTCCGGCCGCCTGGCAGTGGGGCGGCCGCGGGATCCGTGAGGGCGTCGAGCAGCCGGTCCGCGGGCAGGGCCGGCAGTGTGCGGCCGCCGAAGCCCGTGGTCGTGGTCGCGGCCAGCAGGGAGTTGAGCACCGCCTCCTCGACGGCGTCGAGGACGGCTTCGAACAGGGGCCCCAGTTCGGCGTCCGCCACCGGGGCGCCCGCCTCCTGCCGGGTGCCGAAGGCGATGGCGTAGTCGCCGCTGCCGTGGCTGTAGGCCGCGCCCGTGCGGGCCAGGGCGAACACGGCCCGCCGCGCGACGCGGGTGAGCTGCCGCGCGTCGACGGGGGCGTCCGTGGCCACCACGATCATGCAGGAGCCGGTCTCCGTGACCGGCGCCGGGTGGCAGGTCAGGCCCAGGGACCGCGGGGTGACGCAGCGGCCGAGCACCCGCAGCGTGCCACCGAAGTTCGCCTGCACCAGGACCCCTGCCGTGTACCGCCGGCCTCCCAGTTCGGGGGTGCGCGAGGCGGTTCCGATCCCGGCCTTGAACCCCAGGGCGCCGGTGCCGGTTCCCGCGCCGAGGCAGCCCTCGGCCACCGGACCGCCGGCCGCCCCGTCGAGCGCGGCCCGGACGTGCTCCTCGTGCACCGGCCGCGCGCGGATGTCGGACAGGAAGCCGTCGTTGCACTCGCCCACCACGGGGTTGAGGCTCTGCACCTCGCCGCATCCGGGCCGTTCGAGCATCCACCCGACCAGGGCGTCGGCGACCCGGAACGCCGACAGGGTGGAGGTGAGCAGTACGGGGGTCTCCAGCGTGCCGAGTTCGGTGATCTGGGTGGTGCCGGTGAGCTTGCCGTAGCCGTTGCCGGTGAACACTCCCGCGGGCAGCGGCGCGTGGGGGCCGACGGCACCGGGCACGACGGCGGTCACTCCGCTGTGCACATCGGGGGGACGCCGGACGGTGGCGTGCCCGACCCGGACGCCCGGCACATCGGTGATCGCGTTGAGGGGACCCGTGTCGCCCCGCCCGATGACGATGCCGAGGTCACGGGCCCGGCGCCGGGTGCCCTGTACCGACTGGAGGTGAGCCGTGGGTTCCATAGGACCGGACGCTACGTCATGTACGGCCGGGACCGGCGCGCGGCGGGCGCCCCGGCCGCATGAACGGCCCGTCACCGGAAAGCCGGTACGACCTCCTTGACGAACAGCTCGAGCGACTTGCGCTTCTCCTCGTGCGGGAGGCTGTTGTCGCACCAGAAGCCGAACTCGTCGACGCCGAGCTCCTCGTAGGGGCGCAGCCGTTCGACGATCTCGCCCGGCGTGCCGATCACCACCGTCCGGCGCAGCGACTCGGGTGCGAGCTCGGGGCGTTCGGCGAACTCGGACTCGGGGCTGGGGTCGAGGAATCCGTTGACGGGTGTCGTCCTGTTGCCGAACCAGGCGTCGAACGTGCGGTAGAACTTCGAGATCGCGGCTGCGGCCGGGCGCCACCCCTCGGGGTCGTCCTGGACGTGCGTGTGCCGCAGCACCATGAGGTCGGGCCGGGGACCTCGGGATGCGCGGCCACGGCGTCGTCGAAGGGGCTCGTGCTGCTCGGGCAGTTGGCCCCCCGGTCACGGTGGTCACCTCCGACCAGCTTCCGTGACGGGCTCCGGGACCGCACGAGTCGCACCGGACAAGCGGGGCCGGCTCCGGGACCGCACGAGTCGCACCGGACAAGCGGGGCCGGCTCCGGGACCGCACGAGTCGCACCGGACAAGCGGGACGGGCGCCAGGGCCGCACGAGTCGCACCGGACAAGCGGGACGGGCGCCGGGACCGCACGAATCGCACCAAACAAGCGGGACGGGCGCCAGGACCGCACGAATCGCACCAAACAAGCGGGACGGGCGCCAGGACCGCACGAATCGCACCGGACAAGCGGGACGGGCGCCAGGACCGCACGAATCGCACCGGACAGGCGGGGCCGGGTGCCGCTCGGCACGGGCACCCCGCCGCCGCTGCCCGCCAGGACTCCCCGCGGGCGGGGAGCGCGGCGGGACCGGCCCGTCGGCTCAGCCGCCGTGGAGCAGGCGTGTCTCGGCGGCCGGGAGCCCCTTCGTCCACCAGTGGCCGTAGCGCCGGTAGACCGTGTCCTCGCGGTCGGCGAGGAACAGGACGAGTGATCCGGCCTCAGCGGCCAGCCCGCGCCGGACGTGCTCCGGAAGCGGGTGGAAGGCGGTGGCCTCGATTCCTCCGTCGACGGGACGCCAGACCCCGGCGACGTATCCGTCGACCAGGAGGGTGGGCAGCACGTCGCCGTTGACGCGCGTCACCAGCTTGCGGTAGGCGGGTGGGATGACGCGGCCGCGGTCGGCCTAGGCCAGCAGGATGCTGTCCCACATCGCCATCAGCCGGGGCGGGGCCGGGGTGTCCTCGGCCGGCCGCGGCGCGCCGGGGATGTCGTACAGCACCGCGCCGTCGGGGCCTTCCCACTGCTCCAGTTCGGCGGCGAGTGACTGCACCGCCGCCCTCACTCTCGTCCGCTGGACCAGCGCGAACTGCGCCATGTCCGCCACCGAGGCCGGGCCGAAGCCCTCCAGGTAGCGGCGTATCAGAGTGCGCAGACCCGCGACGGCGGCGGCCGGGTCGGCCAGCTCCGGCGGCGTGCTGGCGGCTATGTACGACTGCTGCGTGCCGAACGACCAGGGCCCTCCGGTGGGCGCGTGCCACAGCGGCGCGTACTGCCGCAGCATCCGCCAGGCCGCCGGCTCCACCGGCGCGCCCAGCAACTCCTCCACCCGGCCCCGCGCCTCGGCGGCGGACCGCGGCCGGCAGGCGTACTCCAGCAGTCCCGGGACCAGCGCGTCGGCGTCGGCCGCGGTGAGCCCGGTCGCGGTGAAACGGGAGTCGCCGAGCCGGGAGGCGCGCAGTGTCGGCTCCATGGCCTCGCGGAACGCCGGGTAGTCCGCCGCGTGGACCATGTGCAGCGTGACCCGCATCAGCGTCGACCTGACCGCCCGGTGGCCGGCCACGGCGGCGTCGAGGCCGGCCGGGTCGAAGCCGCTGAGCCGGTTCCACAGCGCCAGGTACGGCGAGGCGGGCTGCTGTGCCTGGAGAGCGACCACGCGCCGCACCGCGTCGGCGGCGGTGAGCGGTTCCCGGCCGAGCAGCAACTGACGGGCGAGGGTCGAGCGGTTGAGGGCGCGCGGTAACCATCCGGTCATCATGCCGAGCTTGTCTCGCGGTCGTGCGGGGAACCCCGCCCAAGGGTCCCCCGCACCCCGGCCTGAGCAAGGGTCAGATCCTGGCCTCCTCTCCGACCTCGGCGCCTCGAACCGCGGTCGTCTTCGGCGAACGGCGTCCGGGCATCCACCAGTTGGCGTTGCCGCACAGTTCCATCACCGCGGGGACGAGGATCATCCGGATGATGGTGGCGTCGATGAGCACGGCGACGGCCATGCCCAGACCTCCCTGCTTGACCGCGACGTCGGGGCCGAGCAACGAGGTAGTGAAGACGGCGACCATGATGGCGGCCGCGGCCGTGATGACCTTGGCGGTCCGCGCCATTCCGCGAGCGACGGCCGTCCGGGTGTCGCCGGTGCGCTCGTACTCCTCACGGATCCGCGAGATCAGGAAGACCTCGTAGTCCATGGACAGGCCGAACAGGACCGGGAAGATCATCATCGGCACCCAGGTCGTGATCGGCATCCCGGTGGGGAAGCCGAGCGCCGAGCCCAGCCATCCCCACTGGACGACCGCGACGAGCACGCCGTAGGCCGCGCCGATCGCGAGCAGGTTCATCACCGCGGCCTGCAACGCGATCGTGACCGACCGGACCAGCGCGATGAGCAGCACCAGGGACAGCGCGATGACGACCGCGATCATCAGGGGCAGGCGCGAGCCGATGTCGTCGGCCATGTCGATCGTGCCGGCGTTCGGGCCACCGACGTAGACCCTGTCGCCGCCGGGTGCCCTGGGCAGCACCTCGTCGCGGAGCCGGTGCACCACGTCCGCGGTCGCCTCGTCCTGGTATCCGGTCCGGGGGAAGGCCATGAGGATCGCGGCCTGCCCGTCCTTGCTGACCTGGGGCGGTGTGGTGTGGGCGATGCCCTCGGTCCTGCCGACCGCTTCGACGACGGGACGCAGACCGGTGTGGCCGGAGCCGACCTCGGCGACGAGGATCAGGGGTGCGCCGTAGCCGGGACCGAAGCCCTCGGAGAGGATCTTGTACGAAGTGTAGCTGCTCCTGTCGTGGGGCTGGACACTGGCGTCGGGGTTGCTCAGCCGCATCGAAAGCGTGGGGGCGGCCAGCACCAGCAGGACCGCGCCGGCCAGCACCGCGGCGACCAGCGGCCTGCGCTGCACCACCCCGGCCCAGCGCTCGGCGAGGGTACGGCGCTCCCGCGCCGGGACACCGCCGGACCCGCTCCGGCGGTACGTGCGACGCGGCAGGCGCAGCGAGTTGATCGTGTACCCGGTGAAGCCCAGGAACGCCGGCAGCAGGGTCACCGCGGCGATCATCGTCACCAGCACGATCACCGAGGTGGCTACGGCCACCCCGGTCATCAGCCGCTGTCCCATGACGATCAGGCCCATCAGCGCGATCACGACGGTCGTGCCGGCGAACAGGACCGCGTGACCGGCCGTTGTGATGGCCCTGACCGTGGCGGTCTCCGGCTCGTCGCCGGCCTGCAGGCCGTCCTTGTAGCGGGTCACGATGAACAGCGCGTAGTCGATCCCGACGCCGAGACCGATCATCGCGGCGAGGATCGCGGTGAAATCGGGTGACGGGACCAGGTATCCCACCAGCTTCATCAGAGCGATGCCGGCGACGATCGCCAGCAGCGCGGTCACGATCGGCAACCCCATCGCCACCAGTGACCCGAAGGCGATGAACAGGATCACCGCCGCCGCCACGATGCCCACGCTCTCGGACGAACCCTGCGCGGGCGTCTCGGCCTTCTCCGCCTTCTCCCCGCCCAGCCCCAGCGTCACACCGTCGCCGGAGGCTTCCTTGACCATGGTCACCAGGGGCTTGACCTCGGACTTCTTCACATCCTTGGCGGTCAGCGGGATGGTCGTACGGGCGATACGACGATCCTTCGTCACCAGATCCTCGTCCCTGTACGGCGAGGTCACCGGTCCCGTAAGGGGGGAGGCGTCCAGACCGGCGATGACCTGCTCGATCTTCTGCCGGGCAGCGGGGTCGTCGATCCCCTTCTCCGCCTTGATCGCGAGAGTCAGCGTATCCCCCTGCCGCTCGGGGAAGTGCTTCTCGATCAGCGCCTGCGCCTTGGCGGAGTCGGAGCTTCCGCCGGAGAAGTCGTTGTCGGGGGCGGCGCCGAAGCCGAAGCCGGCGAACGCCACGGCGATCACGCCGACGATCCAGGCCAGGAGCACCAGGCGGCGCCGCCGGTAGCAGAACCGGGCAAGTCCCGCCAGGGCTCCTTCCGTACGGGGGGTGTCGGTTGCCGTCATCTTCTCCTCCTGCGGCTGGACGTCGCCCGATCATGTCCGCCGGACCCGTCGCCGAACGTCCCGCAGGCGCGGACACTTCGGGCTGCCGCCGACGGCGCACGCGGCCGCGGCGGATACCGCGGGCGCCGGCCCTGTACCGCGGGCGCGGTACAGGGGCGCTCCTCCGCGAGCGTGATCCGCCCGCGACGGCATCCCGTTAGGGTGCGCCCATGGACAGAGCACGGTTCGGTGTCCCGGCCGGTGTCGGGGACTGGGCGATCGCCGTCGGCGTGGCGGGGGCGCTGCTGGCCACCGGGCTGTCCGGAGGGCACTCCGCCGAGGGTCTCGGCCCGCTCGGCTACACGCTGCTGGCGGTCGGCGGTCTGGCGCTGGCCGCCCGCCGCCGGGCCCCGCTGCCCGTGCTGGCCGTCACCGGACTGTGCGCGGTGGGCTACCAGGCGGTCGGCTTCGATGTGCCCGCCGTCGCCTACCTGTTCGCGGTGTACGCCGCCATGCGGGCGGGGCACCGCACCGTCACCGTCGTGGCGAGCGTGGCCATGCTGGCCGCCCTCCCCCTCGCGGCCCTCGCCTCCCTGCACGACACGGGGGAGGCGTTCGCGCAGGCCCGCGGCGCGCTCGAAGTGGCCTGGCTGATCGCGGCCGGCGCGGCGGGCGAGGCTCTGCGGCAGGCCGAGCGGCGGGCGGACGAGGCCGAGCGCACCCGGGAGGAGACCGCCCGGCGCCGCGCCGACGAGGAACGGCTGCACATCGCACGGGAGTTGCACGATTCGCTCACCCACCAGATCTCGATCATCAAGGTGCAGGCCGAGGTCGCCGTCCATGTGGCCCGCCGGCGCGGCGAACAGGTGCCGGCGGCCCTGCTGGCGATCCAGGAGGCGGGACGTGAGGCGAGCCGGGAGCTGCGCGCGACCCTGGAGGCGCTGCGCGACGACGACACGGCCCCGCCGCGCGGTCTCGACCACGTCCCGGAGCTGGTGGAACGGGCCCGTGCCATCGGCCTGGACGCGACGCTGACGATCAAGGGGCAACGGCACGACGTGCCCGCCGCGGTGGACCGGACCGTGTACCGGATCGTGCAGGAGTCGCTGACCAACATCGCCCGGCATGCCGCCGCGGATTCGGCGTCGGTCCGGATCGACTGCCGTCCGGACGCGCTCACGATACGCGTCGACGACGACGGCCGGGCCACGCCGGGCACCGCCCCGGTGCCCGGCGTCGGACTGCTCGGGATGCGTGAGCGCGTCACCGCCCTCGGGGGCCGGCTGCGGGCCGAGCCGCGTGTCGGGGGAGGCTTCACCGTCCAGGCCGAACTCCCCGTGGAGCAGACGTCGTGATCCGTGTCCTGCTGGTCGACGACCAGCCGCTCCTGCGCAGCGGCTTCCGCGCGCTGCTCGACATGGAGGACGACATCGAGGTGGTGGCCGAGGCCGGTGACGGGCTGGAGGGCCTGGCCCTGGTCCGGGAGCACCTGCCCGACATCGCGCTCATCGACGTCCGGATGCCGGTCCTCGACGGCATCGAGGTGACCCGGCGCATCGCGGCGGACCCGGCGCTGTCGGGGGTGCACGTCGTCATCCTCACCAACTACGGCCTGGACGAGTACGTCTTCGACGCGCTGCGCGCCGGGGCGGCCGGGTTCCTCGTCAAGGACATCGTGCCGGAGGACTTCCTGCACGCGGTGCGTGTCGCCGCGCGGGGCGACGCCCTGCTCGCGCCGTCGATCACCCGCAAGCTGATCAGCCGGTACGTCACCCAGCCGCTCGACACGGGAGCCGGCCCGGGGCTGAAGGAGCTGACCAACCGCGAACGCGAGGCCGTCGCCCTGGTCGCGCAGGGGCTGTCCAACGACCAGATCGCCGACCGCATGGTGATCAGCCCGATGACCGCGAAGACCCACGTCAACCGGGCCATGGTCAAACTCCGGGTCCGTGACCGCGCCCAACTCGTGGTCCTGGCATACGAGTCGGGCCTGGTGACCCCGCGAAGCCGTTGAGCGAGGCGGGCGGCCGTGCCAGTCGGGGCGCTGCGGCACCCGGGGGGAGGACGGGCGTGGCTGATCAACCTGCCTCACCTGTGCTCCTGGCCTGGGGATCCCCCCATGGACAAGAACGCTGATGACGGAGCCGATGGCCACCGAGGCGGCGGCGTGCCGGCTGGTCATGTGGGTTTTACCGGTGAGCGGGACTTGCCAGTGCTGAGCGCCCCGGACGCCGGTGCGGGCGGGATCGACGGCGATCACGCCGATGGCGGCTTCCGCGCACACGCAACGGCCGTCACCGCTGTGCGTCGTGCACCGGGCCGCCGCCCCGGAGGCCGACAGGCCGCGCGCAGCCGACCGGGCGATCACGGTCACTCCGCGCAGTGAAACCCGCGCGCCCCCGGAAGCGGCCGTCCCGGCGGCAAACCCGTACCGCACGGCGGGGATGCCGCGGTGCGACCACGAACGCAGCCGACACGGATAGCGAGATGACTGTCGCTCAATGTGATCTTCTGTGAGTGTCGTCGGTTACCGGGCCCGAGATGTCCAAGGAGATCTCATGCACAGATCCGCTGTCGGAAAGCGCTTAGCCACCGCCCTCGCCACCGCGTCCCTCGCGGGCGTCCTGGACCTGGCCGGCTCGGGGTCGGCCCACGCGGCGAGCGCGGGCGTCCCGATCCTCCCCGGACACGGCATGCACTCCACGCAGCTGTCCAGGAGCTTCTCCTCCTGACACGGCGGACGGCGGACAGGGCCGGGGTCGCCCGGCCTCATCCGCGCGCCCGGTCCCGTACTCACCCGCATCCCAGGAGCACTTGGTGAAGTCCGCTCTCCACGCACCCGCCGCCGCGGTCGCGGATCCCGGCGAGGGATACGCCTTCGACAACGACAACGTCCACGCGACGGAGCAGTACCGCTGCCCTGCCGCGTCGCTGGACCCGATCACCACCGCGCGGCTGGCCGGCACCGGAGTCACCGACGGCTGGCGCTGCCTCGAGGTCGGCGCGGGCGGCGGCAGCGTCGCCGCCTGGCCGGCCGAACGCGTGGCGCCCACCGGCGACGTGGTGGCCACGGACATCGATCCCATGCACCTCCCCGGGCACCCGCGCCTTCGGACACTGCGGCACGACGTGACCCGCGACCCGCTGCCCGAGGAGGCCTTCGACCTGGTCCACTCCCGTCTGGTGCCGCTCCGTCTGCCGCAGCGCCGGTCGGCGCTCGCCACGATGACCCGTGCCCTGCGGCCGGGCGGGTGGCTGCAACTCGACGAGTTCGACATCGACTACGGCCCGGTCCTGCTCGCGCCGAGCCGTGCCGCAGCCGAGGTGTACGAGCGGTTCCTGGCGGCCAAGGCACGCGTGTTCGCGCAGGCGGGAGCGGACGGCAGCCGGGGACGGCACGCCGCCGGTGCCCTGCGGGACGCCGGGCTTGTCGACGTCGACCCGGTGCCCTTCCTGATGCCGTGGCACGCCGACTCGCCCGGCGTCCGCCTCCTGATCCACCACACCCACCACCTGCGTGACCGCCTCGTCGCCGCCGGCATGACCGACGCCGAACTCGCCGAGGTGCGCGAGGTGATGCGGCATCCGCGGTTCCGGGCCGGCTCGTGCGTGATCCACTCCGTGCAGGGACGGCGGGCCCGGTGAGCGTCGACGCGTGCGTACGGGCCGAGGCGCGTCGGACGCCGGAACCGCACCGGCCGCTGGCCGGGATCCAGGTGAGCGCCACGGGCGGCTCGACGGCGCTCGCGGTCGCCGCCGGCCACCTGGCGCTCCTCGGCTGCGAACCGGCCACCGCCGGCCTGGAGCACGGCACCGGTGACAGCCGTCCGGGGCACGTCACCGGTGACGCCGGTGACGCGGGCACCCTCGTCGACGCCACGGGTGCCGGCAGCCTCACCTGCGCCATCGACTGGGCGGGCCCGGTGGCGCTGCCCCTGGCGAGCGAGGCCGACGTGCAGTCCGCCTGCGGCATCGCCCACATCCACGGGCGCCGGTACGGGGAGCCCACGCCGCTCGGCCTCGACTACGCCGGAACGGTGGCCGGGGTGCTCGCCGTGACCGGCATGCTCGCCGCGTTCCACGCCGCCGCGCGCGGCACCCGGATCTGCCGGGTGCGCACCTCGGTCGCGCAGGGCGCGCTCCTCGCCACCGGCCAGTACCTGGCCATGGCGAGCGCCCCCCGTACGCACCCTTCGGACCGGCCGGTGCCGCTGAGGTCCCCCGGTCCGGGCGCCGGCCCACCGCCGTTCACCAGCGCCGACGGGATCAGGTTCGAGATCGAGACGCTCGACGCCGAGGCCTGGCAGCGTTTCTGGACCGTCCTCGACGCGGAGCGGACCGCGATCCGCCGGGGCTGGTCGCCGTTCCAGAACCGGTTCGCCACCGCGGTCTGCCCGCTGCCCGCCGCACTGCACCGCGTCACCGCGCGGCGTTCCTACCAGGTGATCCGTTCCGTGGCCGCCCGGACCGACGTCAGCGTGCTGCCCGTCCGCGGCCCCGACGCGCCGGAGCCGGGCGCCCTGCCCGAGACCCCATGGACCGTCAGGGCACTGCCCACGGACCGGCGGACCGCGGCGGGGCCCTCCGTGCCCTCACCCGCCGCGGCCTCCCCCACGGTGTCCCGGCCGCTCGCCGGGCTGGTCGTCGTGGAGTCCGCCGGACGGGTGCAGGGGCCGCTCGCCGGGCACGTACTCGCCCGGCTCGGGGCCCGGGTCGTCAAGGTCGAACCGCCGGGCGGGGATCCCCTGCGCGGCGCCGAGCCGCTGGTCGGCGGCTGCTCGGCCCGGTTCCTGGCGTTCAACCACGGCAAGGACGTGGTGGAGGCGAACCTGCGGACCCCGAGCGGCCGCGGCACGCTCCGCGAACTCGTCCGCGACGCCGATGTGTTCCTGCACAACTGGGCCCCGGGCAAGGCGGCCGCGTGGCATCTCGACGCCACCGATCTGGCCGGTGTCCGGCCCGGCCTCGTCTACGCCCGGGCGTCCGGCTGGGGCGAGGCCCTCGGGCCCACCCCGCCGCTCGGAACCGACTACCTGGTGCAGGCGGGCAGCGGTCTGGCCGGGCTGACCGCGCGGCACGGCGAGCCACCGACGCCCTCGCTGATGACGCTGCTCGACGTGCTCGGCGGCCTGGTCTGCGCCGAGGGGGTGCTGGCCGCGCTGGTGGCGCGCTCCACCGGCGGCCGCGACAGGCACGGCAGCGCCCCAGTGCTGCGTGTGGACACCTCCCTGCTCTCCGCCGCGACCGTACTGACCCGGCACGGATCCGGCGCCGCCGCCTCACACCGTCCCGGGCCGTCGGTGCCGCTGACGTCCGACCTCACCGAACTCGCCGAGGACCCGCGGTTCGGCGCCGCGCTGACCCGGGCCGGCTGCGTCCTGCCCGGCACGCCCTGGGAGTTCACCGCATGACGGGGACCTGGACCACGGCCGGCGGCGTCGAGGTGCCCCACCGGGTGCCGGCCCGGCCGCGCCGCCGGTACGTCGAACAGGGGCTCGTGCCCGGCCGTGACCTCTCCGCGCTCCTCCGCGCGCAGGCCACGGCCCACCCCGAACGGCCCGCGGTCATCTACCCCGAGGGCACGCTCGGTTGCGCGGCCCTCGACCGGCGTGCCCGGCGGATCGGCGCGGCGACGACGGCTGGGTGCGCACCGGGGACCGCGGGCTGCCCGACGCCGACGGCCACGAGGGCTCGGCCCCGCGACACCGCTCGCCGTCGTACGCGGCCCCCTCGCCCCACCGGCCCCCGGCCACCGCTCACCCCGGCGGAGCGGACCACGCTCGCCGGGGCGGGCGCCGCTCGGGCGACGCCGCTGCTCCACGCCCCGCGGACGCCCGACGCCACGACCACAGGGAGCGTCCATGACCAGTGAGCTCAGCACCGGCACCGCCACGGAGCCGCCGCGCCGGGAGGGCGGCGTCCGTACCGGCCGGGGTCCGGGGGCGCGGCTGCCCGCCTACCTCCGGCCGGCCAGGCCCGGCACGGTCGACCACTACCTCGGCCTGGCCGTCGTCTGGTCGCTGCTTCCCGCGTCCCAGCGGCTCGACGAGGCGTCCCTGGCGACGCTGCTCGCGTTCCTGCTGGGCGCGGTGTGCCTGGTGGCGGCGGCCGTCGCGTTCGACGACGCCAGCGGCTACCGGGACGGGAGCGACGCCGCGAACCACGGCCCCGACGCGCCGGCACGGGCACTGGCCCGCAAAGCGCTGCCGGCCGGGACGCTCACCGAGGCGGCCGCGGTCCGTTTCGCCTGGTGCGCCCTCGTCGCCGGGTGCCTGTGCTGGACGACGGCGCTGGTCTGGGCGCCGTACCGCCCGCTGTGGGCGGTGCTCGCCCTCGTGGCCGCCACCGTCGTCGTCCCGCAGTACTCGTGGGGCCCGCGGCTCAGCCACCGGGGCTTCCGGGAAGTGTTCCCCGCCGTGGTCGGCTGGGCCTCCGTGCTACCGCTGTTCGGCCTGCTCACCGGGGAGGCGACCGGGCTCGCGGCCGTGGAGGCGTTCCTGTTCGGGCTGGGTCCGGTCCTGTTCGGCGTGTACTCCAACACCCACGACCTCGAAGGGGACCGCGCGGTGGGCCGGCCGACCGCCGCGTGTCTGCTGTCCCTCAAGGGCAACCGCTGGTTCATCGGGGCGCTCTCGGTGCTCGAGACCACGGCAATCGTCACCGCGCCGCTGCTCGGGTTCTGCCCGTGGTGGTTCCCGATCGCCTTCGTCCCGCTGAAGGCGACCCGCGTCCGGCAGTTCACGGTCGGCATGGTGCGCGGTGACGTCCTGCGCGGCCGGCTGATCGGCATCCGGGCCCACCGGATCCTCGTCGTCACGCTCGTGGCGGTCAATCTCACGATCACCGGCCTCGTCTGAGCCCGAAGGGCGGGGCGAGGACCCGAGCGACGTCCCCACGCTCCGTGCGGAAGCCGCCAGAACCGCCGCGCCCCACCGTCCATCAGCTCCCGTGCGCGTAACGGGATTTCTCGGAGGTCACCCGATGAAACTCCTCGCCCCCGGACCGTTCTTCGACGTCCTGGCCGACCGCGGCACCGGAACGACGGTCCATCTGAGCCGGCCACTGGACATCGCGGACGACGGCAGGACGACGTACGACATCCCGGACCTGGCCCATCTGGTGAGCCAGGCCGCGGGCTGGCTGGAGGGTCTGGGCGTGACGCCGGGCGACCGGGTCGCCGTGATCAAACCCAACCACTGGGACTACGTCCTGCTCGCCTGTGCCGCCGCCCGCATCGGCGCGGTGCCCGCGCTGATCTCCGACCGCCTCCCGGTGGAGACACTTCAGGTACTGCTCAAACGCCTCGACGCCAAGGCCCTGGTCACCACCTCGGCCACGCTGGCGGCCGCACGCGGCGCGGAGACCGACCTCACCGCCTTCACCCGCCGCACCCTCACCCTCGACGCCCCCGCACCCGGCGCGATCCCGCTCGCGGACGTGCGCGGCCACCGGACGCCGCCGCCCCGTCCACGCCCGAACGACCTGACCCTGGCCATCATGCACACCTCGGGAACCACCGGGATCCCCAAGCTGGTCCGGCACTCCGCCAGAACGCTGATCCACCGGATCGCCGCCGCCGAGGCCCGGCGCCTGCCCCTGGTGTCCACCCGGCGTGCCGACACCGTCGCCCAGGCCGCGTCGTACGCGCACGGGCGGGGCCTCGCCTGGACGATCAGCGTGTTCTGGCTCGCCCCGCGCGCGGCGGTGATCCTGGACGCCTACGACGCCCGGCTCGCCGAACCCGTCCTGCGCGCCCATCCGCCGACCGTGCTGGAGGCCGCGCCCTCGGCCTTCGTGCACTGGCAGCCGCTGGCGGCGTCGCCGGACAACCCCTTCCACGACGTGCGGCTCTACGTCAACGCCTTCGACGCCGTGCACCCGCCCACGGTACGGACGTTCCTGACCGCGACCCGGCGCCGGCTGCCGCTGTGGGTGCAGGTCTGGGGGCAGTCCGAGACCGGGCCGCTCACCTTCCGCTGCCTGACGCGCAGGTCGGTACGCACGACCGGGGAGCGCCACCCCACCACCCGGGACCTGGGGCGGACCGTGCCCGGCAAGGCCGGACTGCGCGTGGTGGACCCGACGACCCTCCAGCCGGTGGGGCGCGGCAGGCCCGGCCTGGTGCAGGCCCGTACCACAACGCTGTGCGCCGGATACGTCAGCGAACCGGAGCGGATGCGCGCCAAGTTGTCCGGGCCCTGGTTCACCACCGGGGACCTCGGCCTCATCACCCGTTCCGGCCGGCTGCTGCTGCTCGACCGCGAGGTGGACACGATTCCCGACGGCAGCTGCGTCGAGATCGAGGACGTGATCCACGACCGGCTGCCGGAGGTCGTCGAGGCGGTCGTGCTCGGTCGTGCGAGCGGACTGCCGCAGCCGGTCCTGGTGACCCGGGACGGCACGCTGGACCCCGGGGCGTGGCGGCAGGCCGTGACCGACCTTCCGCCGCTCGGCGAGCCGACGGTGCTGTCCCTGGACCAGCTCCCGCTCACCGCGACGGGCAAGGTCCGGCGGCAGGAACTGCGCGACCGGCTGCTCGACGGGGCACCGCCCTACGGCACCGGACGGTGGACCTGATCCGCACCCGGGCCCTGTCCGGGCGGTGACCGTACGCGCCACCGCCCATCCGCACGCGTGCGGCCACCCGTCCGTACCCGCACCACAACCCACCCGTACACGTGCGGCCCCCCGTCCGTCCCCACGCCTCACCGGACCTGCTGGAGCGGACCGACGAGAAGGTCGCGTCCGTGGTCGCCGGGCGCGCCGGGCGGTATCTGCCGCGCCTGACCGAGGGGACCCGCGAGGCGCACGTGGTGCGCCGACTGGTGGGGCTGCCGGAGGCGACGCCGGCCGCGCTGCGCCCCGACAGCGAGGCCATAAGCAGCAGCGCCAGGAGCATGAACACCCCGTCCAGGAAGCGGGCGGAGAGCCGTGCGCCCAGGTTGCCGAGGGCCCCGGGAGGCGGGCCCGGCGGGCGGGGGCACGTCGGCTGTCAGTATCCGTAGCCACGGTCACTGGAGGGTCGCGGAGCCCTGTCCGCACGTCAACCTCCGGGATGGTCTTGGCAGTTGCCCGCCACGAACGCCCGTGTCCCGCGTGCCCGTTCGCCGAACTGACGGGGTATTGACTGCCCTACGCTCATTAGGTTTTCCTAAGGATATGAGGGAGGACCGCAGGCTGCGCCGGCGCAACGACACCGTGCGGGAGATCCTCGACATCGCGCTCGAGGTGATGGCGGAGGAAGGCGTTGCCGCGCTGAGCATGGCCGAGGTGGCACGGCGGATGGGCATGCGGCCGCCCTCGCTCTACCAGTACTTCCCGTCCAGGACGGCCGTCTACGACGCCCTGTTCGAGCGAGGGATGCGCGAGACGGTCGACGTCCTGGAGCCGTACCGGGCCATGCTCTCGCGGGACCCGCGCGGTGCCCTCCTGGCGGGCCAGCAGGCCACCGTCGCCTGGGCGATGGCGCATCCGGTCCTGGCACAACTGCTGTACTGGCGGCCCGTGCCCGGGTTCGAACCGACCCCGCGGGCCTTCGAACCCGCGGTGCGGCAACTGGAAGTCCTGCGGGCCGCCCTCCAGACCGCGGTGCGCGCCGGGCGGTTGTCGCCGGCCGCCGCCGAGGAGGACGGGGTGGCCCTCTACACGGCGCTGATGGCCGGCGTGATCAGCCAGCAGCTCGCCAACGAGCCGTCCGCGCCGGTCGAGGAGGGCCGTTTCACCCGGCTCACGCGGACGACGGTCGACATGTTCTTCCACTTCTACGCCCCCGAGGAGGGCGAGTGCGATGACTCAGACCTACGGGGAGGCCGCACGCCTGCCGCAGACCGGCCGTGACCAGTCGGCAGCGGTCGCCGAGGCGGAAGGCCGGGCCGCGATGGACGTACTCGGCAAGCTCGGGGACGAGCACTGGCACCGTCCCACCGACTGCGTGGAGTGGGACGTGCGCACGCTGGTCTCCCACCTCGTCGCCCAGTGCGAGGACAACATCTCCCTGGCCACCATGGTGCGCAGGGAGATCACGGGCAGGCGGCGCCACCGGGGCATGGGCCCGGTCGACGCGCACATGGCGGCCCAGATCGCCGACCACGCCACCGCCTCCGGACCGGAGTTGGCCGAGCGGTTCACGCTGCTGTGGCCCCGCGCCGTACAGGCCCGTCGCCGCCGTCCGGGACTGATGCGGCGCGCCAGGGTCGCCACCGGTGTGGCCGAGGCACCCCGGATGTCCGTGGGCCATCTGCTCGACACCATCTACAACCGCGACCTGTGGATGCACCGCGTCGACCTGTCACGGGCCACGGGGCAGCCGCTCGTGGTGGGAGAGCACGACCGGCTCATCGTCGAGCAGGTGATCCGCGACCTGGCCCTGACCTGGTCCGGGGCACCCGTCGTGCTGGAGCTCACCGGGCCCGCCGGGGGCACGTGGCTGATCGGCTCGGGCGAGCCCGCGTCGGTCGTGCGGGCGGACGCCGTCGCCTATCTGCGCGCCCTGGGCGGACGCGATCCGGACGTGCCGCTGGAACTGGTCTCCGGATCCGACGCGGCCCTCGCGGCCGCCCGCCGGGCCCGGGTCGTCTTCTGATCCTCCGTCGGGCGCCCTGGGAGCGGATCCGATCGCGGTCGTGGGGCAGCCGTCGCGGTACCGACCCGCCGGTTGCCCGACCCGGTACGCTCGGCCCCCCGCTCCCAGCGGGAACTCGACGACACATGGCAGGAAGGGGTCGAAGGGCGTGCATCCCACAGTGCGGCCGGGCGACGGGGGACCGTTGCCCGAAGGGCTCGCGGAGGCGATACGTGAGACCGCCGGTGACATCGCCGCACTGCTGCGCGGCGCGGCCGACCCGGCGCTTCCCGTTCCGCGGTCGGAGTGGACGGTCGGCGAGGCGGCCGCTCATCTGGCGCTGGCCAACGAGCTGATGGCCGACCTCGCGCGCGGGCGGGAACGCCCCTACGGGGACGGCACACCGCAGAGCCTGGCCGCGGCCAACGCACGGGCCCTCGGCGGGTTCGAGGAGCGCCGGTCCGAGCCACTCGCGGCGATGATCGCGGAACAGGCCGAGGCGTTCCTGGACGCCGTGGACCGGGCCGCGGACGACCCGGCGCTCGTCACGCCGCTGGGCCCCATGGGCAGGGCCACGCTCGCGTCCTACCTTCTGACGCACATGCTGGGCCACGGCTACGACCTGGCCCGGGCCCTGGGCCGCCCGCACATGGTCGACCGTGCACGTGTCGGGTTGTGCATGCCGTTCATGCTCCTGGTCATGCCGAGGGTCACCGCCGCGTCCGCCGCGGGTAAGAGGGCGTGTTACACCATCCGCCTGCGCGGCGGCGCCGCGTTCGGCGTCGCTCTCGACGACGGCGCCGTGCACGTGACCACCGGGCCCGCGATCCGGCCCGACTGCACGATCCTGATCGAGCCGGTCGCCTTCCTCCTCATCGCGCTGGGCCGCCTCAACCCGTGGCGGGCCATCTCCCGGGGCCACGTCATCGCCTGGGGCCGCAAACCCTGGCTCGCGCCCCGCTTCCCGAACCTGTTCACGGCACCCTGATCGCTCCCCAGCGGCGCGGGCCCCGGCCGTCCGGTCGGCGCCGCTACGAGGAGAAGGTCTCGACGTACTCCTCGGTCTCCCCCAGCTCCGGCGCGTCGCGCAACTCGATCCGCTCCCCCAGGCGTTCCAGTTCCAGCAGGATCACGGTGTTCTCGCCCGGCACCAGGAGGGGCGCCGGGACGTACAGCGTCGTCTGGGGACCGATCTCCCAGTACCGCCCGAGCAGGAAGCCGTTGACCCAGACGAACCCCTTGCCGAAACCGGGAAATGTCAGGAAGGTGTCCGCCCGCTCGTCCACCGTGAACCGTGCCGTCGCGAATCCGGCCGGGCCCCGCGGGTCGGTGGCGGCCGCCGCGCGGCCGACCTCCTCCGCCGACCACTCGTCCAGCGGCAGCGGGTGCGCCGTCCAGCCGTGGACCATCCGGCGTCCCACCCGGACATGGCCGAGGATGCCCTTGCCCTGGCCGAGGAGCGGACCGTAGTTGATCCGCCCCTGGTTCTCGACGAGCAGTTCCAGCCGCACCCGCCGCCCCGTGCCGTGGAGGGTGAGCGAGCCGGTCTCCCGGTCGACCACCCCGGCCGGGGCGCCGTCCACGAAGACCTGGGCACGGTCGTGCAGTCCGCTGACGGTCAATTCGACGGCGCCCTGGGGAAGTTTCGGATGCGCACGGTAGAGCACCAGGCCGGAGGACTGTCCCAGTTCCTCGAAGCTCGGCGGGTGGGGTGACTCCACCGTGCGGGAGACGGCTTCCAGCCCGCCCAGCAGTTCGGCGCCCCGGACGACCGGGACGACGCGGGGTGCCAGCAGCGCGGCGTCGGTGGGCAGTGGCTGCTTCGGGAGGCCGGTCACGGCGCCGAGCCGGTCGCGCAGCGCGAAGAACTTCGGGGTGAGTCCGCCGTGTTCGGCGATCGGCGCGTCCGAGTCATAGCTGGTCACGGTCGGCTGGATGGCCTCACCGTCGTGGTTGGCGCCTGCCCAGAGCCCGAAGTTGGTACCGCCGTGGGCCATGTAGAGGCTCACCGATCCACCCGCGTCGAGGATGTCGCCCAGTGTTCCCGCCGCGCTCCGCGGCGACCGGACGTGGTGCCGCTCCCCCCAGTGGTCGAACCAGCCGTTCCAGAACTCCGCGCAGACGAACGGCTCGCCCCGGCGGCGCGCCCGCAGCAGTGCGGCGGCCTCGGCCGCCTGGGAGCCGAACGTCGCGGTCGCGAGCTCGTCGGGCAGCGTGCCGCCGTCGAGCATCAGCTCGGTCGGGCCGTCGGCCGTGAAGAACAGTTCGGTGATGCCGCGTTCCACCAGGGCGTCGCGAACCCGGCGCAGATACACGTGGTCGTCGCCGTAGCTGCCGTACTCGTTCTCGATCTGCACCGCGACGACGGGGCCTCCCCGCGCCGCCTGAAGCGCGGCGAGACGCGGGATCAACTGGTCGAACCAGCCCGCCACCGCGTCCAGGAAGGGGCCGTACGAGGACCGCGGCCGCATCCCCGGGGTGCCCGTCAGCCAGGCGGGCAGCCCGCCGTTGTCCCACTCGGCGCAGATGTACGGGCCGGGTCGCACGATCGCGTCCAGCCCGGCCTCCTGCGCGAGACGGAGGAACCGTTCGACGTCGCACCAGCCGTCGAAGCGCGCCCGGCCCCGCTGCCGCTCGTGGAAGTTCCACGGCACGTAGGTGTCGACCGTGTTCAGCCCCAGGGCGGCGAGTCGTGCCAGCCGGTCCGGCCACTGGTCGGGATGGACACGGAAGTAGTGCAGCGACCCGGCGAGGACACGGTGCGGGCGGCCGTGCCGCAGGAGTTCGCCGTCGGGATGGGACAGGGCAGGCGTCGACCGGGGCATTGGGCGTGCCTCTCTCATGGCGCGATGGTGCCCGAGGCCGGCCCGCGATCGCGGGGGCCGCGCCCGGGAACGGGTCCGGGCGGGACCGCGCTCGCAACTGCCGCCCTGCGCGTGGTTGGCTTCCTCACGGCCTCTCCTTAGACATGGGGTGGGGAGAGCGGAACCCGGCTCCTCTGCGGTCCGCCGCACGGCCGGGGCACGCTGACGTGCCGGAACTATGACACACGATGATAGCGATGCCAATGGGGGGTTGCCGACGCTGCGACGGGTGCTCCGAGCAGCACGGACACCGCTGTGCGGGCGCTATCATCGCGGTGGGACGAGCGGACGAGGGAACGCATGAAGAAGCGGAGCGAAGGCGACGGCGCCGTACGGCCCCCGGGCATGACCGATGTCGCCCGGCTCGCCGGGGTCTCCCCGCAGACCGTGTCGCGGACCCTGTCCGGCCACCCCAACGTGCGGGAGAGGACGCGGTCCAAGGTCCTCGCGGCCGTCGACCAGCTCGGGTACCGCAAGAACAACGCGGCGCGGATGCTGTCGTCCGGCCGCAGCCGCACCATCGGCGTGGTGACGCTTCAGACCACCTTCTACTCGCGCACCGCCGTGCTCTACGGCATCGAGAGCGCGGCGCGCGAGGCGGGCTACTCGGTCTCCACCGCCACCACCGCCTCCCTGGACACCTCCGCCATCGAGGCGGCGCTGGCGCGGCTCGCGGAGCAGGGTGTCGAGGGGATCGTCCTCGCCGTCCCGCTGATCCATGTGAGCAGGCGGATCGAGCAGCTCACGGGCTCGGTTCCCACCGTCACCATCGACGGTTCGCGCACCTCCGCCACCGAGGTGGTGGCCGTCGACCAGACCCAGGCCGCACGCCTGGCCACCCGGCATCTGCTGGACCTCGGGCACGAGACGGTCTGGCACGTCGCCGGTCCGCGCGAGTGGCTCGACGCGGCCAGCCGCACCCGGGGCTGGCGCGACACGCTGGAGGCCGAGGGCAGAGGCGTCCCGCCCGAGCTGGAGGGTGACTGGTCGCCCGCGTCCGGGTACCGCAACGGCCTCGTCCTGGGCCGGATCCCGGACGTCACGGCCGTCTTCGTGGCCAGCGACGAGATGGCGTTCGGAGTGATCCGGGCGCTGCACGAGCTCGGCAGACGGGTGCCCGACGACATCTCCGTCGTCGGCGTCGACGACATCGCCCTGGCCGAGTACTGCTCGCCGTCGCTGACCACCGTCGCCCAGCCGTTCACGCAGATGGGAGCTCTCGCCGTCTCCCATCTGATGCGCCATCTGGAGAACCCGGACGCCGCCCCCGAACCCGCGTCCGTCGAGCCGGCCCTGGTCGTGCGCGCGAGCACCGCGCCGATGCGGCCCGGCGGCGGCCGGTAGGGGTCCTTCCGCTCCGGCCGCGGACGGCCGGCGGCCGACGCCGTCGTCCGGCGATGCACAGCGATGCCATGTACATCGGGGAATCGCAGTCTGCATCTGGTGTTATCGATGCCATTCCCCTACTGTCTCCCCCGCCCCATCAGCGTCATGACGGCCCCGGCAGGGGCCACTCGTCGCCACTCGTCTTCCTCGCTCTCCCGTACCGGAGTCATCAGGAGGCCCCATCGTGGATGCCATCCACCCGCAACGCCCTCGACGCACACCCCGGTCAAGAACGGGCGCCGCCGCCGCGACCGCCGCGCTGCTCACCCTGGGCACGCTGTCGGCCGGCGCCCTTCCCGCCCATGCCGGCCCGGCCACCGTGTCCGCGACGGCGGCGCCGGCTCCCCCGGACCGCCCCGCGACACCGGTCGAGCTGACCGGTCCCGGCCTGAGGGTCCAGGTGGCCAAGGAGTTCCCGCAGGTCATCTCGTACACGATGGGCGGCAGAACGCTCGGCGGCCAGGCTCGGGCCCTGGACACCTTCATCGTCAACGGCACGGCGCACACCGCCACCACGACCATGACGGCGCACGGCGACCAGGCCGTCTACACCTCGGTCTTCGCCGATCTGCCGGACCTCACCATCACCTCGACGATCACGGTGACCGACGAGCGGACCGTCGTCTTCGCGGTGAAGAGCATCGGGGGCGCCGCCGCCTCCACCGTCGACCAGCTGTCGATCCCCGACCAGTCACTCGTCTCCGCCGACTCATCCTCACCGCAGACGACCCTGGCGCGTACGAAGATCTCGACGAACTCGACCACCACGGCCGACGAGTTCGTCCCGATCACCGCCGCCACGGCCCCCGACAAGGCCGCCGTCGGCACGCCGTACGGCTTCGTGAGCAACGGCGATCTGGCGGGCGGCGTCATCACCAACGCCACCGACGACTCCGCGCAGGACAACAACGACAACTGGAACACCCGCCTCCAGTCGCGGATCGTGGACGCGGGCAACGGCGCCCGGCGCGCGGAGCTGTCGGCCGGCACGTACACCTACGCGCCCCGGGGCGCCACCGACCCGCGGGTGAGGACGTTCGCCCTGCCCAAGGCGACCGTCGTACTCGCCGCGGACGCCAACGGGGACGGCCGCGTGGACTGGCAGGACGGCGCCATCGCCTACCGCGACCACATGCCCCGGCCGCTCGGCGCGGACCGGGTGCCCGAGCGCGTCGTGCAGCACATCCCGTTCAACTTCGCCAGCCAGGCGACCAATCCGTTCCTCAAGACGCTCGACAACGTCAAACGCGTCTCGATGGCCACCGACGACCTCGGCCAGTGGGTCCTGGAGAAGGGCTACGCGAGCGAGGGCCACGACTCGGCCCACCCGGACTACGGCGGCAACTACAACACCCGGGCGGGCGGCCTCGCCGACCTGAACAAGCTCACCAAGGCCGGTGCCGAGTACAACTCCGACTTCGCCGTGCACGTGAACGCCACCGAGGCGTACCCGCAGGCGAAGAACTTCAGTGAGGCCCTGGTCAAGGGCCAGGTCAACGGCTGGGACTGGCTGAACCAGTCGTACCACATCGACCAGCGCGCCGACCTGGGCTCCGGAGCCGTCCTCGACCGGTTCGAGCAGCTGCGCCGCGAGGCCCCGGGCGTCAAGGGCCTCTACATAGACGTCTACTACTCCAGCGGCTGGCTGGCCGACTCGCTGGCGGCGCGGCTGAGGACGATGGGCTTCGAGATCGCGACCGAGTGGGCCTACAAGTTCGAGGGCACGTCGACCTGGTCCCACTGGGCGAGCGACAAGGGCTACGGCGGCGCCACCAACAAGGGCATCAACTCCAACATCGTCCGGTTCATCGCCAACTCCGACCGCGACGTGTGGAACGTGGACCCGCTGCTCGGCGGCGCCAGCGTCAAGGAGTTCGAGGGCTGGACCGGCCACGACGACTTCAACGCCTTCTACCGGAACATCTGGACCGACAACCTGCCGACCAAGTTCCTCCAGCACTACCAGGTCATGAACTGGGACTTCGGCAAGTCCGCCACCCTCACCGGCGGTGTCCGGGTCGCGATGGCCGACGGCAGGCGCCAGGTGTCGACGGACGGCACGGTCGTGCTCGACGGTGACACCTATCTGCTGCCCTGGGGCGAGGCGAAGGGCGGCAACGGCACCTCCTCGCCGAGCCGGGCCGACAAGATGTACTACTACAGCGCCTCCGGCGGCACCCACACCTTCGACCTGACCCGGCAGTTCGCCTCCACCCGCAACTTCACGCTGTACAAGCTCACCGACCAGGGCCGGGTCAAGGCCGCCCAGGTGAAAGCCCAGGACGGGCGGGTGACGCTGACCGGCGACAAGGACCAGCCCTACGTCCTGGTGCCGAACGGGAACCAGGCCCCGCACCGGGACGCGCACTACGGCGAGGGCACCGGCCTGGCCGACCCCGGCTTCAACGCCGGTGACCTGGACGCCTGGAACCCGCGGGGCGGGGCGGCGGTCGCGCGCAGCGCCACCGGCGACAACGTCGCGCGGCTCGGCGCCGGCGAGTCCGGCATCTCCCAGCAGGTCAAGGACCTCAAGCCGGGCCGGCGGTACACGCTGAGCGCCCATGTCGAGGTCGCCGCAGGGCGGCGCCGCGCCGTCACACTGGGCGTGACCGGCGACGGGGTGAAGGCGCACAACGGTTTCGACACCACCCCGCTGCGGAACACCATGGCCGCCGACTCCAAGCAGGGCACCTACGCGCAGCGCGCGTCCGTCGCCTTCACCGCGCCCGCCGACGGCAAGGTCACCGTGGCGATCGGGGCGGCCGCCGGGGACGCGGCGGTCACCCTCGACGACGTACGGATCATGGCCGACACCTCCACACCGCTGCCGCGGGGCGAGAACGGCCCGACCGGCGGCACCGTGGTCGCCCACGACGACTTCGAGGGCAACCAGCCCGGTTGGGGACCGTTCGTGAAGGGCGACGCGGGCGGCTCCACCGACCCGCGCACCAGCATCAGCGACCTGCACGCCCCGTACAGCCAGAAGACCTGGAAGAACACCTACTCGCCCTACGCCTCGGGCACCCTCAAGGGTCAGGCGGTGGACGACGTCGTCGGCGGGAAGCACTCGCTGAAGGCCCACGAGGAGAACACGGGCCTGGTGTACCGGACGGTCCCCGCCACGGTGCCGTTCGTCGCCGGGCACAAGTACGCGGTCTCGTTCCGCTACCAGACCAACGTCGAGGGCCAGTGGGCCTGGGTGACGGGAGCGGACCGGGTCGGGGACGGAAAGGTGGTCTCCAAGGACATCACCCGTGAGACGCTCGCCCCCGCGCTGGACACCGCGACCTACTCCAAGGAGATCGTCGCGGGCTGCGGCGACACCTGGGTCGGCCTGCGCAAGCTCGGCGGCGCGGCCGGTACGGACTTCGTCCTCGACGACTTCCGTGTGACCGACCTCGGCCCGGTGAGCGGCGGCGCCGCCTGCGCGAGCGTGACCACCCCGGCCGGCACCGACCTGAGCCCCGGTGTGCCGGGCGAGTACGTCACGACGTTCACCAACAACGAGCAGAGCGACGTCACGAACGTCGCCCTTCGGCTCGACGGCCTGCCCGACGGCTGGACCGCGATGGTCGAGAAGCGCGACGGCAACCTCTTCGAGAGTGTGAAGCCGGGCGCGACCGTGAGCACCACCTGGATCCTGACCCCGCCGGCGAGCGCCGCGGGGACGTCGGCGACCTGGAAGGCGACTGCCGTCTACGCCGACTCCGGCGTCACCAAGACGGTGTCGGCGGACGCCAGGGCGACGGTCTCGACCGAGCCGGTCCTCTCGCCCGGCTCGATGACGGCGACCGCCGACTCGGAGAACCTCTCCTCGGGACCGGCGGAGGGCCCGGTGTCCAACGTGCTGGACGGTGACCCGGGCACCATCTGGCACACCGACTACAGTCACGGGAACGCGCCGTACCCGCACTGGGTGACGCTGAAGCCGACCGGTCCGGCCGACGTGAACGGCTTCGGCTACCTCGACCGGCAGAGCGGCGGGCAGAACGGCCGTGTGGCGGACTACGAGGTGGCCGTCTCCGACGACGGCCGCACCTGGACCACGGTGGCCGGCGGCACCCTCGTCGACTCACCGCAGATGCAGCGCGTCTCCTTCCCCTCGGTGCGCGCCTCCTACGTGAGGTTCACCGCGCTGAACGCTCTCAACGGCCAGCCGTTCGCGGCCGCCGCCGAGATGCGCGTGTACGGCACTCCGGTGGACCTGCCCACCGGGTACCCGCCGGCCGACCGGCCGTAGCGGCACCGACAGGGCCTGCCGCCACCGGTGCCTTCACCACCGGTGGCGGCGGGCCCGTCTACGGAACGTGCCGGGCCGGGCCGGTGACCACGTGGAGCAGGGACTCCAGGGGGCCGCGCCGGAACAGCCTGGTCCATGCCGTGGCCAGCAGCACGGCCGCGGCGATGAAGGCGAGGAGCACCGGAAGCGCGGACATGCCGCCGTCGTCGATCGCGGCCACGTGCCAGACGTCGGAGAGCAGCCACAGGGCGACGATGTGCAGGACGTACACGGTCAGGGCGGTCATGCCGACCGCGGCGACGGGACTGGCCGCGCGCGTGAGCCGTGGCAGCCGGTCGGCGGCGGTCAGGCACGCGGCCATCACGGCCAGGGCCACGCCCGTGTTGCCGAGGACGGAGAACGTCGTATCACTGTGCGGTGCGGCCACCAGCAGCCAGGCGGGCGGGACGTGGGACCCGGTGTCGCCGACCCGGTCGGACCACCACGCCGAGTTCGCCGCGCCGCCGTCCGTGGCGGCCGAGACGGCCGACAGGGCGCGCGGGACCAGGCGCAGGGCCAGCCAGGAGCCGCCGTATCCGAGCAGGACGAGGGCGCCGCCCGCGGCGGCCAGCCGGGACCGGACGCCGGACCGGGTGAGGTCGAGCCGGGCCACCGCCATGCCCGCGATCAGGTACGGCACCCAGGCGAGGACCGGATACCCCCCGGTGAACAGCAGCTCGATGACGCCGCCCGTGCCGGTGATCCGGGCCAGCGGGTCCCGGGCGACGACCGCGTCCGCCCAGTGCCCCTGCTCGATCGACTTCCGCACCACGTAGAGGACCTGCGGCAGGACCAGCGCACCGGCGGCGGCGATGAGCGCCAGCGCCCCGGCCCGCAGCCGGTACAGCGGCAGGACGGCCAGGAAGAGCAGTCCGTAGAAGCTGAGGATCACCTCGACGCCGGTGTCGAGGGCGGTCAGGGCGTAGCCGAGCGGGACGAGCACGGCGGAGCGGATCATGATCCTGGCCATCGCCTGACGGCCGGCCCGCCCGGTCCGGGGGCGCGGCCGGCCGGTCAGGATGATCAGCGAGAAGCCGGCCAGCAGCGCGAAGAGCGCGGACGACCGGCCCCGTGCCGTCTCCAGCAGGAACCCCACCGGCCCGCCCACGGTCACGTCGGGGCCGACATGGGCGGAGTACATGCCGAACACCGCGAGTCCGCGGGCCAGGTCGATGCCGATCAGCCGTCCCGTCGACGGGGGCCCGGCGTGGGTGGCGGTGGGCTCGGTCCCCGGCCCGGACGGCGCCTGTGACGGCACGGTCGGCGATGCGTTCTGCGTCATGTCATCAGACTCTGCCAAATTCCCGGCACGACGTACATGTATCCATTCCGGAGACACCCGGCCGACCGGCCGGAGCCGCCCCGGCCGGTCGGCGGGACCCGCGGCCGCCGGCCGGCAGGAGGCGCCTGCGGTCCGCGAGCGGACGGACACCCCTCGTGATACAGGTCGAGCGACGGGCTGCGACGAGCGGAGCGCACGTGATCCGGGTAGTGGTGGTCGACAACGAGGCCCTGGTCCGCGGGGGCTTCACGCACATTCTCAACACGGCGGACGACATCGAGGTCGTGGCGGCAGTCGACGGCGGCCGGGCCGTACGGGCGGTGCGCGGGTCGCGCCCCGACGTGGTCCTGCCGGACATCCGGATGCCCGACGTGGACGGGCTCACCGTGCTCGACGGCCGCCGGCGCCTGCCGGACCCTCCGGTGGTCGCCATGCTCACCACGTTCGACAACGACGAGTACGTGGCGACAGCGCTGTGCTCGGGCGCCGCCGGTTTCCTGCTCAAGGACACCGACCCCGAGAAACATCCTGTCCCCCCGAAGACGCGCCCGCGCAGCGACAGCGCCAGGATAGACCCGGGATGCCCGGTTGGTCGTCCGCCGGGACGGCGGTCCCGCGCCGTCAGGACCTCCATCGCACATAGGACTTGAAGGCCGGACCGGGCAGCCGGGCGGCGAGGCGGTCCTGGCTGTGGCGGGACAGGCCGGCGAACGCGCAGCCGATCGCCGGGGCGGCGAGGAGCGCGATGAGGACGGCGACCAGTGCCGCGTCGAGCGCGCTCTCCCTCTGGTAGCCGCCGAGGATCAGGGCGCGGACCCGGATCCGTCCTCCCGCCTCGCCCTCCGCCCAGTGCAGGACCGCGGCCGTGTCGACGAGGCTTCTGTCCTCGGCGACGAACGACCCGGAGCAGGCCTTGCTCTTGCCTCCCCTGCCGCTCTCCTCCCGATGGCACTCGCGGGCCGTGAACATGCCCGGGGTGCCCGCCCATCCCACCGCGGAGGCGGCCACCGTGCCCAGCAGCACGATGCCGGTCAGGAACACGGCGGACCCGCACCACCACGCGAGCCGCCGGAGCGGGGCGGCCGTGGACGCGTCCGCTCGATCGGCCAGTTTCCGCAGGGTCCGCTGCCGGTCCGCGCCGATGCCCCATCGGGCACCCCCCGGGGCGCCGGGCGCGCGGTACGTGCTCGCGCGGCCGGCCGCGGCCCTGCGGCGCAGCGCTCTCCGGCGCCGCGCCGACCTGTTGCGTGACCTCGCCACACCTGCCTCCCGCCCGACCGCGGCGTCGCCGCCGGCACGCCGGCTTCGTCGTCGACGTCGGCCCGGCATCGTCGCCCGTCTCAGAGGCGACTGTACGTCTCGATGTCCTCGGTGAACTCCTCGATCGCCTGCGCGGTGAGCGTGGGCCGGGTGTCGGCGATGGCGTCGAGGTAGTCCTCGGTGGTGGCCGGACGGCCCTGGCGATGCGCGACCTCGCGTTCGAACGCCGCCTGCGCTCCCTTGCGGGCGGCGAACTCGATGTCGGCGGGGGTGAACAGCTCGCTGGCGGCGACCAGTTGTGCCACGTCCACCGAGTCGGCGGCCCGGAGATAGCGGTCCCAGATCGCCGAGCGGGCCGTCGCGTCGGGGGGTCCGATCGGGATGACGTAGTCGAACCGGCCCGGCCGCAGGAACGCCGGATCGAGGGAGCGCACCGAGTTCGTGGCGCAGGCCAGCAGCCGGGAGTCGTGCTCGCGGAAGCCCGGTATGAGCTTCAGCAGTTCGTTGGTCACCCCGTGCCCCGGGTCCACCGCCATGCCGGACCGCACACCGGCGATCTCCTCGACCTCGTCGATGAAGAGCAGCACCGTGTCCAGTTCCGCCAGATCGGCGAACACCACCCGCAGCGCCGTCGCCAGCCCCTCGCTCGTGTCGGCGGCGAGCCGGGACGGGAAGAGTTCCACGAACGGCCAGCCGAGCCGTGAGGCCACCGCCTTCGCGAAACTGGTCTTCCCGGTGCCGGGCGGGCCGAAGAGGATGACCCCTTTCGGCGGGGCGACGCCGTAGCGGTCGGCGAGGGCCGGCTCCGCCAGGGGGAGCACGACACGCCGTTCGACGACCTGCTTCTCCCGTTCCATGCCGGCCATGGCGTCCCAGAGCCCCTCGGGGAGCATGCGACCACCAAGTTCCGTGAGGGCGCCTGCGTCGGAGGGTCCCTGCGGTTCGAGTTTCTCGTAGTAGACCAGGTCGTCCCGGAGCCGGTAGCCGCAGTGTTCCAGGGCCGTGGTTCCGGCGGCGCCGGGGGGAAGCAGGGCGCTGATGCGACGCACGCCCAGTGCCCTCAGCCGCCGTTCCAGTTCGGTGAGGAGGGCGCTGCCGATGCCGCGCCGGCGCCACCGGGCGGCGAGCGCCACCAGGAGGACCCATCCTCGCTGGCCGCTCGCCCGTGCCGCGGCCATGCCCACCAGTTCGTCACCCACGACGGCGACCACGGCGTTATGTCCGGCCCGGGCCTCGGCCATCACCTCCGAGACCGGGAAGACCGGATCCTCGTTGGCCTGCCGGCTCTCCTCCCAGATCAGGATCGCCTGGTCAAGATCGTCGTCGCGATAGTCGCGCAGGTGCCATGCGGGCATCGCAACCACCTCACCGCTCCCGGCAGTCCATTGTCTCCGCTGGAGCGCCGGGCGGCGAACCATGCAGGCCGGGGTGGGTGCGACACGCATGGGTACGCACCCTTCCCGGTCCGTCAGCGTCGTGAGCCCGAGTCGAGATGGGCGAACACGACCACGTTCTCCTGGTAGCCCCCCTTGGCGCGGTCGAACTTCCCGCCGCAGGTGATCAGCCGCAGCTGGGGAGTCGCGGTGTCCGCATAGACCCTGTCGTCGGGGAAGTGCGCCTTGCTGAAGGCATCAATGGAGTCGACCTTGAAGCGGGCGACGGTGCCGTCCGCGCGGGTGATGTTCACGACGGCTCCGGGTTCGAGCGAGTCCAGCTCGGCGAAGACCGCGGGACCGGTCTTCGTGTCCAGATGACCGACGACGACCGAGGCTCCGCGCTCGCCGGGCGACGGCCCGCCCTTGAACCATCCCACCAGGTTGGTGTTGTTGGCCGGCGGCGGGTTCAGTTGTCCCGAGGCGTTGACGGACAGTTTGGTGAACGGCGCGTCCACCCCGATCTCCGGGATCGAGATCCGCGTCGGTTCCGAGCGGGGCAACGACTTGCCGGCTTTGGCGCCGGACTTGATGCCGGTCCTGGTGTGGGTTCTGGGGTCGGTCGTCGAGCCGGTCCTGGTATCGGTCGTCGTCGAGCCGCTCCTGGAGTCGGTCGTCGAGCCGGCCCTGGGATCGGTCGTCGTCGAGCCGGTCCTGGGATCGGTGGTCGTCGAGCCGCTCCTGGGGTCGGTCTTCGTGGCGGTCCTGGTGCCGGTGTCGACGCTCGGCTCCGGCGACATGGGGGCCAGGGAGGTGACCGCCGCCGGACGGTTCGTGTGCGTGGGGTGCGCCACGGGCGCGGCGACCAGGGAGTTGTGAATGAGGGCGATGCCCAGCCCGACCGCTGCCGCGGGCCACAGCAGGCGGAGCCGGAAACGACGCCTGGCGGGCTTGATCCCGCTCTGCTCCGTCTGGGGCGGCTGCTGAGAAGCCATGGACGGTGCCTTTCGTCAAGAGGTGGTACTGGCCGCGGGCGACGGTTGGGGCCGGCCGCCGCTGCCGCGGCCCGCGCTGTCCTCCTGGGGAGGTGACGCGGACCGCGGCAGCCCAGCGACGAACAAGAGCGGCCCGATCAGACCGCGGAGGGGTCCGACGCCTGACGGCGGCGGAGCATGTACGCACCGGCGCCCAGGCCGCCGAGCAGCAGCGCGGCCCCCGCCCCGAGGCCCAGGGTGTTGGAGGACTGAGCCAGACCGCCACCGCCGGCGCCCACGCCACCCTGCGGCCGGCCCTCACGGCCCTCACCACGGCCTTCGCCGCGACCCTCGCCACGGCCCTCGCCGCCGTTGTCACGGCCCTCGCGACCCTCGTCACCGTCGCCGCGCTCGTCCTCGTCACGACCACCGCGGTCGCCCTCGGCCTTCAACATGGCAAGGGCTCCGCCACCGGCCTGCACGCCACCCTGCGGCCGGCCCTCACGGCCCTCACGGCCCTCGCCACGGCCTTCGCCGCGACCCTCCCCACGGCCCTTGTCGCCCTTCTCACGGCCCTCGCGACCCTCGTCACCGTCGCCGCGCTCGTCCTCGTCACGACCACCGCGGTCGCCCTCGGCCTTCAACATGGCAAGGGCTCCGCCACCGGCCTGCACGCCACCCTGCGGCCGGCCCTCACGGCCCTCACGGCCCTGACCACGGCCTTCGCCGCGACCCTCGCCACGGCCCTTGTCGCGACCCTCCCCACGGCCCTCGCCGCCGTTGTCGCGGCCCTCGCCGCCCTTGTCGCCGTAGTCGCGGCCTTCGTCGTCTCCGCGGTCCTCGCCCTTCTGGCCCTCGTCGCTGTCGTTGTCGTCGGAGTCCTCGCCGCCGGAGTTGTCGGCCTTGACGGCATGCTGCTGCGAGGAGGGGAGCGCGGTCAGGGTCACCGCGCTCGCAGCAGGGGCGGAGAACGCCACAGCCGCGGCCAGGGCCGCGGAGGTGAAAAGAGTACGGGTGATACGCATGGGTGTTCCTTCCGTCAGGACTGCGAGAGCCGGCCCAACGCCCACTCAATCGGGAATCGCAGCCGCGACGTGATCACCTTCAGCGGAATCCTGACGCCCCACCACCTGAGCGTCGCATTCGGACTACTGACGCCCTCTCCATACCTCCGCACGAGGGAACGAGGACGTCCTTGGCCGCTGCTGCCCCTCGCTCAGGTCGGGAAGGGCCCAATCCCGTTGTCCGGGTCGGTCTCCCGCTGTCCGGAGCCGTCCGCGGGCCGCCCGCGGGCCGAACGAAGCCGTGCGGGGGCCGGCGGCCCGCCCCGGCCATCCATATGGCCCACAGCCGATCGGTGACAGCCCGTCTTCAGCGTCGAACAGCCATCCGTCTTTGGTAAACCCGCGCACTGAATACGCAAAGAGGACACAAAGAATCATGAAAACACACAAAGACGCGACGGTCGCAGCATCGCCGCACGCGAGTCACGCGTTCGGAACAACGCCGGGACGGAATCGACACCCGAATGTCGTACGGCGTGTGCCGAAGCATCCCCGAAGTCGTGGGCACGTCTGCACAGATAGGTCACCGGTGCGGTCAACCCCTTGATGCGGCGAACAGGTTGAGTGGAGACCCCGGCCGGCTCCGTGCTTGGATCCTTCGCGTCGCGGGGGTGATCCAGTCGCGACCCGCACACTGTCCCCAGCGGGTCGGCCCCCGTCGGCGGACATCGGTACGAAGGGAAGTTTCATGAACACCGCTCCCCGGCTCCAGACGGCCGAGATCTCCGAGGCCGCGCTCGACGACATCTCCGGCGGTCTGAGCCCGCACGCCGGCATCGCCGCCGGCCCCACGGCGGTCTGCGACTCGGACCTGCTGGGCCAGGTCGCCGCCACCGGCGAACAGGTCCTCGGCACCGTCGGCCAGTACCGTCAGGCGAGCGTCAGCGTCTCCTTCTGAGCTGCGCTGACCAGCACTGACCAGCACTGACCTGCGCTGACCAGCGCCGAACGGCACTGACCGGCGCTGACCGACACGGATCGGCACCGGCCCGCGCCGTGGACCGGTCTCCCGGCGGGCACGGGCGACACCTGCGCCCGCCGGGCACGGCGGACCCGCCACCGGGCCACGGTTTCGGATCCCGCTTCGGCTTCGGGTGGCGCTTCAGGATCGTGGTTCCGGACCGCGGTTCCGGACCGCTCAGAGGGTCTGCCCGTCACGTCCCTCGGGGAGTATGATTTTCATCAGCCGATGAATTACTGCTCTCCTGAGAGGCAGGGCCGTGATGGAGCGGACCACGTGTTGTGTGGTGGGGGGCGGTCCCGCGGGCATGGTGTTCGCCCTGCTGCTGGCCCGGTCGGGCGTACGCGTGACCGTGCTGGAACAGCACGGCGACTTCCTGCGCGACTTCCGCGGCGACACCGTGCACCCCTCGACCTTGGCGTTGCTGGACGAGCTGGGTCTGGCCGAGCGCTTCGCGCGGCTGCCCCAGCGCCGGGTGCGCACCGTCCAACTGCCCGCCGGACCCGGCCGGTCGATGGTGACGGTCGCGGACCTCACCGCGCTTCCCGGCCCGTACAACTACGTCGCGATGGTGCCCCAGTGGGACCTGCTCGACCTCCTCGTGGACGAGGCCCGGCGCGAGCCGTCCTTCGACGTGCGCATGAACACCGAGGCGACCTCCTTCCTGATCGAGCGCGGACGGGTCACCGGGGTGCGCTACCGCACCTCCGACGGCCGCACCGGTGAACTGCGCGCGGTCCTCACGGTCGCCTGCGACGGCCGCGGTTCACTGGCCCGCTCGCGGCCGGAACTGGGGCTGCGCCGCTTCGACTGCCCCATGGACGCCTGGTGGTTCCGGCTGCCGCGGCACGAGGGCGACCCGAGCGGACTGGTCGGCGGCGCGGGCGACCGCTTCCTGACCGCGATGATCGACCGCGGGTCGTACTGGCAGTGCGCCGCGCTCATCCCCAAGGGCACCGACGCCGAGCGCCGCGCCGCCGGCCTCGACCGCTTCCTGGCCGATTTCGCCACCGCCGTGCCCTGGGTCGCGGACCGCACGCACACCCTGCGCTCCTGGGACGAGGTCAAGCTCCTGGACGTGCGGCTGGACCGGCTGCGCCGCTGGCACCGGCCGGGACTGCTGTGCATCGGCGACGCCGCGCACGCGATGTCCCCGGTCTTCGGCATCGGCATCAACCTCGCCGTGGAGGACGCCGTCGCCGCCGCCCGGCACCTGGTCGAGCCGCTGCGCCGAGGGACCGTGGGCCTGCGCGACGTACGCGCCGTGCAGCGCCGCCGCCGTCCCACCACCGTCGTCACGCAGGGGCTGCAACGGGCCGCCCACGCCGGATTCATCGCGCCCGTCCTGCGGGGGCGGCAACCCCTCGGCAGCGCCGACCGGGCCCGGCGCACCGCCGGCCTGCTCACCGGATCCCGGCTGGTCCGGCGACTGCCCGCGTACTTCCTCGCCTACGGCGCGCTGCGCGAGCGCCCACCGGAAAGCGCCGTACGCCGGCTCCGGCGGCCGTAGGACCGAAGGACCGGAAGGCCGGAAGGCCGGAAGGCCGGAAGGCCGGAAGGCCGGAAGGCCGGAAGGCCGGAAGGCCGGAAGGCCGGAAGGCCGGAAGGCCGGAAGG